>CAZRCH010000005.1:0-58057 GCA_964598545.1 uncultured Methanolinea sp.
GCCGACACCGTGCCCGCCCTGGCCTGAGCGTGGTCCCTGACAACGGGGTGAGGCAAGGGGGACCACTCCCCCGCCCCATTCCGGCATAACCTGATGTTGCCCGGACTCCCGTTGTCCGAAAGGGAGGGAGCCCGATGGATTCTGACTTAATCATGATCGTGCTCGGCGCCGTGCTGCCGATCTATCCCGCACTCTTCGCCATCTACCAGAAGATCGGGAAGTATGACGTGATGTGCGAGGACCTGAAAGCACTCCGCGAGGAGCACGACCGCATTCTGAAAGGAAAGGATGTACATGGACCAGGAACTCGTGCAGATCATTGAGATGATTGTCGCCCTGGTGATGGCGCTCATCGCGTACTGGCAGAGAACTGAGAAGATCGAGGCGAAGAACGAGACCCGGCAGGTGGTGGCCTTCTTCGACCCGAAGGATGAGACCGTCACCACCCCGCCCGAGGCGGTCCCGGCCCGCTCCTGGAAGATGAGCGATGAGACCCGCCGGTGGGTACTGGTCGGGCATGACTCGACGAACCAGGCCACCCTGCTCCGGCAGATCGAGGAGGCAGAGAAGGAGAAGCTCATGCACTACTATCTCTCCTACCAGGACCGGGGCGGCGGGTATTACGAGATCGAGTACGGCCTGATGAAAGGATCGGGGAGCGGGAAGCCGGTGTAGAAAATCACTTTTTAATATATTTGTGATTGTAATTCGAAAAAAGACCTTCTCATATCTATATGGAATAAACTATATAAAAAATAAAAATATAGATATGAATATGTTGCCACAGTCATTGAAAATATTCGGATCAATACTCATTGTTGTAGCTCTTATCACTTCGATATCCTTGTTCGGATATAGTGAACAATATTCATTTTTGAAAACGCCTTCCAAATCATTATCAATTCAAACGAAAACATTTGCAAATCCAATCATTTCAAATCAATTTTCAATTTCAAAACTATTCCAGAATCCTGTAATTGAGTCCGAAGTCGATCCAGAAATTGCATGGAAAGCTTCTCGCGGTCGCGCAGATACGAATCCAATTACCTTAATTGGACCCGGTCTCCCCGATGACTATGACTTGAGCTCACTCTATTGCGGTCCCGGGATGCGCTGTTTATAAAATCCGATAAACGATTGAACAAAGGCGATTCCCTATTTTTTCATTCCAACTATGAACTGAAAGAAGGGTAAATATTATGAAGGCGGCGTAAGGTTCTGACCGCTCCGGCGGCTCCTTTATCTCTCCTTTCCAATATTGTGGTGCAACAGCGATTGTGGTATCACAGAGGGAAGGCTGGTGGTGCACCCCCCTGCACCACCCTCTTCTTTTTCGGGAATTGGTATCACCTGTATTGCAGGTCTCGACTGTGTCTGTTCGCCTCCCGAACCTGGGTAAATGGGCAATTCTTGGTATAAATATTGGTCAGGAATGAAACCTCACCCAACAAGAAATGTTTCATATACCTTGAATAGGCGTGCCAGCTACAGAACTACGCATGATAAGGGGTGTCTTGGTTGATCTATCCAACAATCCGGATGTCTTCCGATGGTGTGAGGGGAGTGAAGAAATACGCATATCAATTCTGCCTGACAAAACAGACATCCAGGAGACCCTGCTCCAGCAAAATTATGATTTCTGCATAGTTCATGAAAATTCGGATGAATCAACCGGGATTGAGATCGTTCGACAGATCCACACCACAAATCCCCTGACCCCAATAATTTTTCTGACGAAACTCCTTGATGTAGATCTCGGAGCGAGAATCCTCAACGCCGGTGCTGATTCTTACCTCTGGGATATTACCAGGGAACACTATCAGAATCTCCTGGTTCCGGTTATTAAAAACCTTGTGCAGCACCGGAAAACAGAAGCACAGGTGATCCAGGATAACCTCCTCATGCGAACCATCCATGACACTTCTCCCATCGCTGCCTGTGTGATTCAGGATCACAGGATCATCTGGATGAACGCGATTATCCCTAAAAAACTTGGATACATTGAAGATGAGTTGATCGGCTCAGATTCAGCAGGACTCTTTCCGGATGAAGAGGAGCATCGCCGCATCGACACAGGGCTCTATGAAAGTTCGACTGAAGGGGGGTGGGGGATGGTCGAGGGTCAGCTGAAACGGAAAGACGGATCCCTGATCAGCTGTCACCTTCTCTCTCGTCCAATCGATCCAACCGATCCAGGCAAAGGGCCAATTATCATCGGTCAGGATATTTCGGACTATGTCCGGATGAGGGACTTGCTCAGGAAGAGTGAGGTCCGGTACCAGGACCTTCTGGACAGCGCAAACAGCATTGTACTTCGTGTGGATACGCATGGGACGATCCGGTTTATCAACAAGTTCGGGGCTGATTTTTTTGGATTCACGCCGGAGGAACTCAATGGGAAAAACCTCATAGGAACGATACTTCCCTCAAAATCCAGCACCGGACGAGATCTTGGGAGGATGATACAGGATGTCATGCAGAACCCGGAGGAATTTGAAGTCAATGTAAACGAGAATGTGAAACGTGACGGCGAACGGGTGTGGGTTGCATGGACCAACCGGGCGATCCGGGATAACCGGGGGCGCCTCACAGAGGTATTGACCATCGGACACGATATCACCGACCGGAAAATTACCCAGAATAACCTGTCAATAGATTCTGCCCACTGGGTCAGTACATTTCTCGAAGGGACGGATATCCGGGAAGAGGTATTTGAGGATGTGTATACCCTGTCGCTTGAACTCTCCCGGGAGGGCAGAGAGGGAAAGCAGGTTGGAACCACATTTATCGTGGGGAATGCACCTGAAGTCCTCTCGAAATCAACTCAGCTCATTCTCAATCCTTTTGAGGGTCATCGTCGTTCTGTGAGAAACATTACCAATCATGAGATCCGGGAGACGGTCAAGGAACTCTCCCAGATTGATGGTGCCTTCGTGATCTCGGGTGATGGAACTATAGAAGCAGCCGGGCGCTATATCACCATCGATACCAGCCATGCTTCGATTCCGAAGGGTCTTGGTACACGCCATGCATCGGTAGCAGGAATCACACAGGGAACGCCAGCTGTCGGAATCGTGCTTTCCCAAAGCGGCGGAAAGATCTCGCTTTTCAAGGATGGAGGGATCTTCAGGATAATTTCCGTGAAGGAATAAATCCAACATCACGGACAATCCCGTTCCTTAAACAGATGCATTCAAAAATTGTTCCACATTCTCTCTGACTTGATCTATTTGGGACAACATCGCATGTCCACCAGTTTCAAATAACAATAATCGGGAATGCGGTATTCTTTCGTGAGAGTTGATGGCATGAGTATAGTGAACCAGCGCATCGTCTCTGGCATGCATGATAAAGACCGGACAAGAAATGGTATCCATGGATATCTCATCAACAAGAAGCATCTCTGCATCGTTGATCGTTCCTTTATACCTTTGGGTCATAGGGTGCATTACATCGAGCATTTCCTGTGCCAATTCTTTTTGTTCAGGAGTAAATTTCTCATAGACCTCTTTTGGAATACCCATCATGTCAAGAATCGTGGATTGCCCAAATTTGGAAAAAATCCAGTATGAATAATCCGATTGTTGTATCAAATGAATTATTTTGATGTACATTGGCTCTTCGCTCCCCGAAGGTTCAGGCATACTGACAGCAGATATCAATATGAGTCCCGAACATTTCTCAGGATAGTCGTTCGCAAACTGAATCGCTGAAGGACCCCCTGCGGAAGCCCCGACTACTCCCACTTTTGTGATGTTGAGATGATCGAGCAGAAGGTTATATTGGGCGGCCTGGTTCTTGATTGATGCATTCTCTGGAATTGGCGACCCAAGATAGCCGTATCTTGAAACTGATATTATTTTATGGTTATTTTCAAAAAACACTTTACCGGACCAGAGGCCAAAGTCGAAACCACCGCCCGCTCCGTGCAAGAGAAGAATCGGAGATCCCTCTCCCTGGATTGCATATTCAATATCACCATTCGGTGTGTTGAAATTTTCACTTGTGGATAATCGTTCTTTTGCACTATTCATATCCTGAGTAAACATGAGATAACTTATCCCAAAAAGGAAAAGAAAAACGGACAGAATAATTGAAAAAACCGTTATTATACTTTTTTTCCTTTCCATGTTCAGACCGTCAATTATTTTTAATTGCGTATTTTTTATATTAATAAGTAGTGATTTTCACCTGCGAAGGGACTAATAGTTGGATTGAGCGTTTGAAAAGGTTTTTTCTGAAAGAAGGACCCACACTGGGAAGGGGCGCCGGGGTGGAGGCCCAACCCCTTTGGCTTGGGAGGGGCGGGGTTGGTGGAGGGGTCGGTCGCAGGGGCGAGAATGTGCGCGGATAAGAAACGGAGCGAAAAGAAGGAGGCTTTTGACCTCGTGTCCTATAGCCGCCAGGGGGAATCGAACCCCCGACCTGCTGATTACGAATCAGCCGCTATACCGCTAAGCCATGGCGGCACGATACCCAGTACATTCAACCTGCTCGAATATGAAGATTCGGCATAAGGCTCCCTATTCTCACCAGGAATGTGATCACTGGCTGCAGGTTCGCGCCTTATCCAGTCCCGGGAAAATACCAAAAAAAGGAGAGAGAAATCCGTTTTTAGGAGTATCCCCTGATCGTGGTGACGCTGTCGCCCTGCTGTTTGCCCTGGGCGGCCTCCACTTTGCCGAACTTCGACTCGTAATCGGCCATCGTCTTTGAGAAGACCGAGAGGAGGGTCTTTGCGTGCTGTGGGGTGATGCTGACGATAGCTTTTGCCCGGGCCTGGTTGACGCCCGGGATCTGGTGCAGGAAGACGAAGGTGAATTCGTCTTCTTTATAGGCGATCTGGATCATATTGCTGTATACAGGGTCCAGGGTGTTGGGAATATTGACCGCGATCTCATGCGATGTCATGCAAGTACTGTGGGAATGGATCGGGTTAATCCTTTCCGGGCACAGGCTCCTGCCGGGACATTTTCCGGGGCCTTCCGCGCAGGAACCCGTGTTCACGCGGGGTTCAAGCCTGCCAGATCCAATCTTCACTGCATGCATCCGTTATGCCCGGACGATATACATGTTCCCCGGGAAAGAGCAAGGTGAGCGTTGGTCCACATGAATAAGGCAGGAATGGATGATGCCAGGCCAATCCCTGTTTCATCCGTCGTGACTGCATCCCTCTGCCCCATGCGCCTCTACCTGGATTCCAGGTCGGGAGAGTCCCGGTTCGAGAGCCCGAAATACACCATCTGCAAGCAGATATCCTCGCACCTCGGCCATCGCCTGGACCCACCGCAGATATGGAAGGAAGTGGTCGCCATAGCCCCCGATATCGACACAGCGATGTACGGATTCCTGGAGTCGTGTATCGCACGATGCGATGAAGGAGGCCCGTGGCCTGCATTCTCGGAGACAGACGTCTATCTCCGGTCGGAAACACATGAACTTGCAGGAAACCTTGACAAGCTCCTCGAGTCCGATCCG
Source organism: uncultured Methanolinea sp. (assembly GCA_964598545.1). Lineage (GTDB taxonomy): Archaea > Halobacteriota > Methanomicrobia > Methanomicrobiales > Methanospirillaceae > Methanolinea_A. The sequence continues at coordinate 5,479 of CAZRCH010000005.1, forward strand.
TTCATCTCAATCGTCAGGGCCGGCAGGGCCCCGGCGGCAGGAGTCTACTCCGCGGACCGGCTCCGGGTATTTGGGTACATGCTACTCGTCAACGAAGTGACAGGAAAGGATGTCTATGGAGGAATGGTCGAGTACATTCCGTCAGGCGTGGCAAGGCCCTGCACTCCCCAGCCGGTAGACAAGCGGAGGTTCTTCAAGGCCCTTACCGATGCAAGGGTCATCCTGTCTGGGGAAGCGCCACCGAGGCCTACCGGAGCCAGGTGCAGGGCCTGCGAGTCTTACAGCTCGTGCAGCCCTTCGGGCCGCCGCCTCTCCGACATCCTTTGAGGGCAGAAGTGTCCCCTTCCGGCAAAGCCGGAGACTCCCTCTCATTCCTGCCCGAGGAGAGTCAGGGAGCGTATATACTCCCCGCGGGCTTCGCGGGTCGTCCCCACCACGAGCCAGATCTCGTCTCCGTGCCTCTCGCAGACACCCCTGGCTTCAATACGCTCTCCTTCCAGTGCCTGCCCGCTGTAGGTATGGGTGAATGAGAGGACTCGTGAGACATCGGAGTGATCAACCTCGTAGACCGCAGGGTTGTCGTGGGAGAGGTGTGCGTCCCTGACCCGCGCATCGATCGTTTCCGTCCCCAGGATCTCCCCCTTTTCGGAAGGGAGCGGGTGCAGGGCCTTGTACGAACGGGTATAGAGCAGGTCGAAATATGTCCCTCCGATCTGGCCCCTGTTCCATTTCCTCTTCTCGTGCAGGAGAAACTCCCCGAAACCAAGCTCCGGGTTTCGCTTTGCGTAGATCTTCTTCCAGGTCTCTTCGTCAATGGCGGGGAGCTTTCCTTTCAGGGTGGCATACCTGAGCAGTTCCTGGGCATGGAACCACTGCCGGCCATATACCACGAGATCGATGTCAGAAGTTCGAGTCTCGAGGCCGCAGAGGAATGAACCGGTGCATCCGATCGTCCCCGGGGGGAGATTGAACAGCGAAACAAGGGTATAGATCCTGTGATCGCGCACGAGGATGTGCGAGATCTCGACCTCGGGCTTGAAGACCATCCGGATATCGCCCACGGGTACCCGGTGGAGGAGATCGAGGTATTCAGGCTTCTCCTTTCCAATGAGATCGTACGACTCCGCGAAATCCACCTTCCTGAACCGCTCGCCTTCAGCATTCACCCGGTCTCCTGCAGGGTCAGGCACATACCGCAGCAGGCAACCCACCCGGTCGCGGTTGTCGTAGGCGGAGACTGCATACAGCCATCCGTCCGCATCCTCGATAAAATCACGAAGCCTGATGGGCCTTCTCCTCACTCGGATCACCACATTGCCCTTACATACTCATCCACATCTTCGGCAAGAGCCCCGCGGCGAAGGATGGCCCCCTGCTCAAGGTCAACTACGGTGCTCGGGGTGCCGGGCAGCCGGCCGCCGTCAATGAGAAGATCGTGCATCACGTGGCACTCGTCGGGGGATACAGGGTCCCTTGCACCGTGCTGGTTGGCGCTCGTGGCCGTGATGGGGGAGTCAAGCAGCCCGATAAGCCGGAGTGGGACAGGGTGAGCGGGCAACCGGATCCCGATCATCCCTGTCCCTCCCGTAAGGAGCTCGGGCAGCGAAGACCTGGCCGGGACGACCACGGTCACCGGCCCGGGAAGAAACGCCTCCATGAACGCAAGTGCCCTGCGGTCTATCTTTGCAATCCCAAAGGCCATGTCGAAGTCTGAGACCGCGATTGATATGGGCTGGGAAACCGGGCGCCTCTTTGCCTCATACACTTTGAGGACCGCCTCTTCGGAGAGGGCATCTGCACCGAGCCCGTAGATGGTATCTGTCGGGTACACCACGAGCCCATCATGCCGGAGGATTCCGACCGCCCGCTCGACCACGTCCATATCAGAATTCCTTTCCCCTGACACGGTTGATGTCGAATACTGCCTTTTCACTGACATGCATGACGGCAAATACCCCGGCCTGGATGGGATCCGTGACCACCATATCCACGTGCTGTGGCACACTCCCCGCCATCTTCAGGGCGATTACTGGGATCCCTGCTTCCCTTACCCTGTCAACCGCCCGGGATATCTCGCCTCCCATCAGTGATCCCGCGAGTACGAGGATCGCAGCCCTCGGCAGCCTCGCAACTGCGTCGACGGCCTGGGCGACGGTTTTCTCGCCCACCAGTGGGATGGTGTCGACAGAGATCCGCTCTCCCCGGATATTATGCCTGTCAGCCTCGTTCACCGCGCCGAGAGCCACCTGGGCAACCTGTGCGCCTCCGCCTATGATGATCACCCTCGTCCCGAAGATATGGCTGAACGGTTCGACGGACTTCACCTCTTTGACAGAGGATATCTCCAAGAGGTGCGCGATCATCCCGTCAGTATCGGAGCAGGCGTCATACTCCATGTACAACTCAGCCATCCCCTCCCAGGGACCCGAGTCGAATATCTCCTGGTGAATCATCAGGATATTTGCGCGGTGTCCGGCGACCACAGTAGAGATATCGCGCAGAACGCCCCTCCTGTTCTCCGCGATGATGCGCAGGGCAAAGAGATCCGACTCCTGGTCATCCATGGCGGGTATGCGATAGCCGGGGATCGAACCCGGGTTAGAGGCTTGGGAAGCCCCTGTCCTGCCGCTAGACTACTATCGCACGAGAAATATGGTAGAATACATTCGCATCAGTCCGAGATAAATGTTCTTTTTCGTGGGAATGAGGGCAAACATGGGCGACTTGTATCTCGTGCAACCCCCCCGCCGGTCACTGTCGTTCCCTGCGGTCACGGTTCTCATGCAGTTCCCTTACCACTTCGCGGTGGAGGGCGAGCATCATGTCCGAGAGGATCCCGAACATGAATACCTGGAACCCAACGACGATGAGAAGAACAGTGAGGAGGGTGAGGGGGAGGTGTTCGATCTGGCGAAGCCACTCGAAGATGACATAGACACCGATGAAGAACCCTGAAGCCATGAAGATCAGGCCGATCAAGCCGAAATAAAAGAGGGGGTTATTCATCCTGGCAAGGCGGTATATCGTTGCAGTGATCTTGAACCCATCGTGAAACGGGTTCAGCTTGGTTGGAGTTCCCGGCCTCTTCCTATACTCGATGGGGACAACAGAGATCTTCTGCCCGCTCCGGACCGCTTCAGCCGAGATCTCGGTCTCGATCCCAAATCCCACTTCTTTTAGGTGCATCTGGTGCAGAGCATCACTGGCGAACGCACGGTACCCGGAGAGGATGTCTGAAAGGTATGCAGCATGGGCAACCTTGAAAAGGCGGTTTAAGACCTGGTTTCCAAAATAGTTCAACCGGGAGAATGCATCCCGGTTCTGATCATTGAGCCTGTCACCGATGACATGGTCGTACCCTTCCGCAAGAGGGGCAAGCATCTTTTCGGCATCCGCGGGGGAGTAAGTGCCGTCACCATCGATCATCAAGATGTATGGCTGTTCGATGAGAGGAAATGCCTCGATGAGTGCATTCCCTTTTCCCTTCCGTGACTGAACCTCCACCCTCGCTCCTTCCCGGGCCGCGATCGTGCGGGTGTCGTCCGCGCTGTTCCCGTCAATAACAAAAATGTGGGGGTAGCCGAGCCTCCTGAACTCGCGGACCAGGGCACCGATGGTCGGGCTCTCGTTGAGAGTGGGGATAAGGACGCAGACCTGGTCCTTCTCGATGGGCATCGAGCTATATTTAAAAATCCACTGACATAAGTGCTTCCATGCACATCGCCAAGAAAGGCCTGCGGGTGCTTGGAATCGCGGAGAGTTTCTCTTCGCGGAAATACTCGATACTCGCAGGAGTGGTGATGCGAAAGGATCTCCGAATCGATGGAGTGGCACTCTCTCGGATTACTGTGGGCGACGACGATGCGACAGAAGGGGTGCTGGCAATATATCGTTCGCTTCGTCGAAGAGACATCAATGTCATCCTGGTAAGCGGGTGTGTCATTGCATGGTTCAACATACTTGACCCTGCCTCTGTATTCCGGGAGACTGGAGTCCCGGTTATCGTTGTCACGTACGAGTGTTCGGAAGGACTTGCACCTGACATTTGCCGCCACTTCCCTGGCGATGTCACGCGCCTCGCATGTTACGAATCGCTCGGTGAAAGGATTCCATGCAGACTCCCCACCGGCTTTACCGTCTATATCCGACCGTTAGGCCTTACTCCTGAAGATGCCTTCCGGCTCTGCCAGGATTTTACGATGGATGGAAAGATCCCTGAACCCCTCCGGGTTGCACGTCTCGTGGCGAGATCGGTACTGCGGACCTCATGAACAGGGTCCAGGGAGTGAGAGGGAATCCGTGTGTGTTTTTAATGGCACCAGGCTCCTTGAAAAAAAATCAAAGCCCTCTTGGCACAGCGGTGGGACCATACGCTGTCCTCTGGAAGACAAGGGCACTGCCGATATTGTCGGTCATGGTGAGGGTATCACCGGTAATGGAGTAACTCGCGGCATTCTGGAGGTGGTTAAGATATCTCGCCTCTATGTCGCTTGTCCCGGTGCAGTACATCAGGGTCGAGACAACAGGGCCCAATCGGATACCCCACCCGCCATCGAGGACCTCTCCCGTCAGCGTATACTGGCCACTGTAGTGGTTGCACCCGGAGAATCCTGACACCACTCCCTGTTCAGTAAAGGTTGCGTCCATCTGCGGACTGATGGTCTGGACCGGTGAAGAACCGCCTGGTCCGGTCATCGCTTTCAGGTACCACGTCCCCAGCAGGGCCGCATCGGTACGTGGAGTCACCGTGGGAAATGGTGTCACCGATGGCTCCGTAGGTGGCAGCGGAGTTGCCGGCGGAGATGACAGCTGAGTGCAGCCCGCAACGACAATGGCAAGAACAATACAGGCGATCATCCAGTGCAAAAAGAGTTTCATACGTGCGGTTGCGTGCTCTTTGATAAAAGAGGTATCGACGGTACAGATGAGCATGTCGCCAGAGATCCATTCTGCGCAGTGCGGGAGATCACGCGGTAATGCTGTGGCGGGATACCAGTGTAGTCTTCGGCCGCTGATAGACCTCGACAGTTATCCGGTCCCCGGGATGGAATGTCCCGTCCGTGAAATCAATCGCGATCTTCTCGGAGGGGTTCCACCACTCGCCCGAGCACCCAAAGCCGCTGAGGGTCTGGACGCCGAAATGGTGGGTTGATATGAAATGGTGCCCATTGAGCGTCTCGATCACGCACGGGAGCTTCTCCTGGTTCCGGTAAAATACCGGGTACAGGTCATCATTCTTGTAACTGATGGTCCCGTTATGGTAGAGGGTGACCCTGGAGTCATAGTTCATGGCGCCCCACTCACTCACATGCCTTACGCTTTTTATCTCGAGAAACGAAGGCGTCGGAGAAAAAATTGACATGTTGAACGAAGGGAAAACGATAGAGAGGAGGAGGAGCGCGGCGAGAAGGATGGTAATCGCTACCATCAGGATGTTGGCCATGGGATGTGACATGGCTTGATGGCGGTCGACTGCGGTCAAACTATCGGTGGTGGTCGTCCTTTACGAATAAATTTTACGAATTGTAATGAAAGACTGACCTGATGAGTGGGAATTTGGGCTTTTGTCCTGGTCGCGGGTTACACCAAATGAATTCAGTCCCGGTCCTTTTCGAAAAAGAAATATGAACCGGGATTCTTAACCACACAATACAGCAAAGGACTTATCAGCCCTTGCACTATACGTTCGATCCCTTTCCTGATTGTCCCAGTCCATGGATCACGTAATTTACCGTGGATGTCAAAAAATTGAGATTCCTGACCGCATCAACCACGCTGTTCTCAAATATCCGGAACACGGGCCCGGAATGTCACGTTCTCCTCCATAAAAATCCAGTACCCTCTTCCTGGTATGAGTGGCCTCGAGTCATTGTGGATTCCCGTTCCCCCCTTCACGATGGACACCTCATATCGCTGGGCAAGCGGGTCAAATCCATAGCTGTATTTCCATGACGGGAACACGGGGAAGAGTGCATCCCTCGCAGGGACCTCGGTCAGGTTGAGGATGCCGAATCCATTCCACCCCGTGTACAGGCCACGCTCGACGAGACCCTGCGTACCTGAAAAATAAAGTGGAAGAGTGACATGAGAACTGCTGTAGATCCAGATGCTGTCGGTTGCGTTGAGATGTGTGGCGGGGTATATGCGTTCGTATAGCTGGATGGTGCTGTTGTAACGCCAGATCGGCCGTCCGGAAGTATCGATGGAGGTGAATATACTCCCGGAATCAGATCCGGGCAAGAGGAATCTCGGGATGGAGATGTGGTTCCATCCCGGCTCGAAGGTGAGCGTAATCCCAGGGACTCCCGTCGGTGTGACAGTGGGGCTGGTAGTGGGCAGCGTCGTCGGCCCCGTGGTAGGAACGGTTGTCGCCGTGGTTTGAGGCGAGGTGGTGGGAGCAGTGGTGAATGTGGTGGTCGGAACGACCGTGGTGGCTGTGGTGACTGGCGACGTAGTGGGAACCGTGGTAACAGGGGTGGTGGAGGTTGGAGTAGGGGTGGGGCCGGCGAAGGTGAGTGCAAGGTTCTGAGAGGTTCCTGACTGGAAATACGCAGTCTGTGCTGCCTGCGCGGCCCCATTCAGCCAGAATGTGATCAGGACAGGGCCAGCCGCGATTTCTTCATTCGTGGCATAGACCTTGAGCCTCTGATCAAACGGCCCCGAACCACCATACACGCCGGGAGAGTCGACAAGCACTTCTCCGGCATTCCGGGACCCTATCCTTGCCGTGATTCGTGCCCCTGCGGGCACAGGGAGTCCCGACGAGGTAGCCTGCCCGAAAAATTCCGATGGAATCTGCACCGTAGGCTGAGTGGTCGGGACAGTGGTAGGCGCGGTCGTGACAGGGGTAGTGGTGGGGATTATCGTTGTCACTGTCGTTACCGGCGAGGTGGTGGGGGCGGTCGTAAACGTGGTGGTCGGGGTGGGCGCAGGTGCCGTGACGGTAATATAGTCGTACTTGATGAGGGAGTGATACCCTTCGCTGTCCGTGCGATCCAGCCTGACCGTGAAAATCCCTTCCTGGAGATATGTGTGGGGAACGGTGCCCACCGAATCGAATTCAACAGTCCCGTCACCGAAATCCCACCTCCTAAAGTCCTCTATCACCGGGAGGCTGCTCGTATCGGTGAAGAGAACAGCGAGGGGAGAAGTGCCAGACGTGATGTTTGCTGTGAAATCTATACTGGATGCGCCTTCTGCAGGGATCGCCACACCAGCGAGTATCAGGAGAAAAAGCAGGGAAACCCAGGAGAGGGATCCCGCGTTTCCCGGTTGATCACTGCCTGCCGGCATTGCAATGCGTCTGGCTCCAGGAGTCATGCACGCATTGTGTCTTCGCATGGAGAAATATATAATCTTCTGATTCCAGGAGACTGGCCCCAGGAATAAGCATGCCCTGGAGTGCATTGGTGCCATGCATACCTTCAGGTATCCTCACATCCATGTGCGGTTGACCCTCCAGGGTCAAGGGGGATATCGCATGAATGCCGGGCTCGAATATCCGGGGAAAAGATCCCCGGATGAACAATGGAGAACGGTCTCGGAGATGGAGGAGGAGGAGTATTCTGTCGTCGAAGTATTGACGCGTCAACTGCACAGCGAGGACAAATGTGTCCGTATCGCCGAGGCAGATGCACTGGGCAATACGGGATATAAGGAGGCATCTGCTCACCTCGCAACGCTTCTTTTCAAGAGAGATCACGATGTGAGGTTTTCGACCGCTGTTGCTCTCGGAAAGCTGGGCGGCCCGGCCGCAAGGCAGGCGCGTGAAAATGCCTGCAGGGATTCCAACCACTTTGTCAGGCTGGCTGCAGAAGAGGCGCTCAGCCGCCTGAAGGACAACCCGGAATCCTGAAAATTCCTTTTTTCGAGAAAGATACATTCAGGGAACGGTATTGCATAATGAGAGATCACAGGATGTGGAGCAAGTCTGGTTCGAGGCGCGGAATTCTCCTGACAATTCCGAAGCCAAGATTCCATTCTTCCCGGAATCGTGGGGGCGGGTGCCTCTTGAAGTAGGCCTTTGAAGGAATTTTTGTAATAACACACACGATTTCATCCAGCCTCCTGCCCAGTTAGAGGAGAACCAACGGGGTGGGGGTGTGCGAAAAGAGGAGTGGGGAAGTGAGAGGATGCCTCAGGTCTCCACCTCTCCGGTGCGGACCCTGATTGACCTCTCCACCGGGATTACGAATATCCTGCCGTCTCCCATCTTGCCCGTCCGCGCCGCATCGGCAATTGCGTGTATGATGCCATCGGCGTCATTGTCCTTGACCACCACCTCAATCTGGACCTTTGGGATGAGGTCCACCACCATGGTCCCCCCACGATACTGGAGCCTGATCCCTTTCTGGTCCCCCCTTCCCGACACTTCGAGTACAGTCATACCGTAACTCCCCTTCTCTTCAAGGGCTTTTTTTACGAACTCGAGGCGTTCAGGACGGATGATGGCCTTGATCATCTTCACTGCCATCCCCCCTATACCCTCTCCCCGTGCTGGGAGATGTCGAGACCGACATATTCCTCCTCTTCACTCACCCGCAATCCGATCACCTTGTCCACGGCAAATGCCAGTATGAACGTGACAACGAAGGCATATACGAGTGCCGCAAGTGCTCCTGCGGCGTTGGCCAGGAACTGGGTGACATTCCCCTCGATGAGCCCCGAGTACCCGTTGACTGCGGCGACTGCAAATACGCCGGTTGCAACAGCGCCCCATAGGCCGCCCATCCCGTGGATGGACCAGGCATCCAGGCTCTCGTCGAGGCCCTTGTTGATACGCCACAGCATGCACGCGTAACAGAGGAGTCCTGCGACTATCCCGATTGCGATGGCTCCCGTCACTGTCACGTAACCCGCAGCCGGGGTGATCGCGACGAGGCCGGCAATCGCCCCACTCACCATGCCAAGTGAACTCGGTTTGCCCCTGACCCAGCTCGCAGCAAGCCAGGCAAGGCCTCCTGCGGCAGCGGATATATTCGTGACCAGGAATGCATTTGCGGCGATACCGTCAGCAGCAAGCGCACTGCCGGCATTGAACCCAAACCAGCCGAACCAGAGGAGCGCGGCGCCGAGCAGGGTCATCGGGATGTTGTGCGGCTCCATGGTGTACTTCCCGAAACCTGCCCTCTTGCCGATGACCATCGCCACGGCAAGGGCTGCAAAACCCGAGCTGATGTGCACGACAGTGCCGCCGGCGAAATCAAGCGCTCCGAATGCCATGGCCCACCCTCCTCCCCATGCCCAGTGTGCAAGGGGGTCGTAGACAAGTGTCGTCCAGAGGAGCGCAAAGACCAGGAAGGCGGAGAGTTTGACCCTCTCGGCAAAGCCCGATGTCACGATTGCCATTGCAATTGCTGCGAACACCAGCTGGAAGGCCACGAAGAGGAGGGGAGGATAGCCCTGGTCTCCGGCTTCCATGCCGATACCCTGCAGGCCCGCGAACTGGAGATTCCCGATGAACCCCCCAATATCCTGTCCAAACGCCAGCGAATAGCCCATCACCACCCACTGGATGCTGACAAGCGCAAAGACGATGAAGGAGAGCGCGACCATGGAGATGAAGTTCTTCCTCCGGACCAGGCCCCCGTAAAAGAATCCCACGCCCGGCGTCATCAGCATTACCAGGGCTGTGGAAGTCAGCAACCATGCGGTGGTCCCCGTGTCTAATGTCATGTGAATCTCCTGAATCCTTCTTTTCAATCCTTTTCCATTAAGTCAGCCTGCATTGAGTCGATTCCCGGCCGGTATGAATCCCACAGGGTATGATGATCTCTGCGCTCGGGAGGGCTTTCTTGATATCCCTCCTGGATGAATACCAGAAATTTTCCATGACCCTGCAGTATCCTTCCCTGATCCGGTATATCAAATGGTACCTGGTATAGTGCCCGTCCGGCAGCAATGCATCCCATCGGGCGGAAGTCTCCCTTTTCCCGGCATGGGTGAGGGATACGACCTGGATTCCCGTTGTGATGTTCCAGGGGATGTTTCATTTGACAGGTAGAAGTGTGGTTCTATGGTATATATAGATTATTGTTGGGGTTTTTGGGAGAGGAACATACACGGAAGAGAGCGGCAAAGACTCCGAAAATGGTGTGTTCCTTTGAGAGGGAGTATAATTATGGAAAAAGATGGTGCCGGGGGATCCCCGGCACACCAGAGCACGTTGACCGGAAATATATCCGGTCAGGAGAATTTATTCGGGAGGACCAATAGTATCACTACATATCAGGCCTCCACCTCGCCAGTACGTATCCTGATCGATTGTATCGCATCAATCACGAATATCCTTCCATCACCAGGTTTCCCTGTAAATGCATGTGTAGTGATGACCCGAACCGCCGCATCTTCATGAGAATCGGGGACGACGACATCGATCCTCACCTTAGGGAGAAGGTTGACGTTGAAGATGCCTCCCCGAAACTGGAGTGCAATTCCCCCCTGCATTCCCCTTCCCATCACTCCCTTCAGCGTCATCCCAAAAATCCCCTCTTTTTCGAGGGCTTTTTGTATGAAAGGTATCTTCTCTTCCCTGACAATTGCAGTGATGCTCTTCATTATGTCCCTTGCTTTTTTCTACTGTGATCGCGCTTCTTCCCATCCTCGAACGAATGATCCAATCCAGTACCGGGTATAAATGGGAGCCACTGGTTCTCCTTCATCTCTTTTTCCAGAGGGCTTACCAACCTGCCAAGGCCCTCTCCTTCTTCCTTGTGGCCGGTATCCATAACAAAAGCATTCCGTCTATTCGATGGAAGGAAGTTATTGTCTATAATATAAATAATTATTTATTCCGCTTGAAAAAAAAATTAATAGGTTGCCAGATAGCGGTCAAGCTCCCAGGGATGCACTGCGAGCCTGAACGAATCAGTCTCCAGTTGTGCAATGGAGTTGAGGCCATCCATAATATGTGCGCCCATCGCGTTCTTTATCACATCATCGTTATTGAGTTCCGCGCTTGCTTCGAGGAGGCTCCCGGGAAGCATCTCGATCCCCCGTGATTTCCTCTCCTTTTCGGAGAGGTGGTAAATGTTCACATCCGTGCTTTCAGGGGGTTCGACCTTCCTTTTAATTCCATCAAGACCTGCAGCAAGCATTGCTGCAAAGCAGAGGTATGGGTTGCACATCGGATCGGGACTGCGGAACTCGGCCCTTGTACTATTTCCGCGTGCGGCAGGAACCCTCACCAGCGCGGAACGGTTGGAGGCACTCCATGTGATGTAGACAGGGGCTTCATAACCGGGGACGAGACGTTTGTAAGAGTTTATCGTCGGATTCGCGATCCTTGTGATTGCCTTTGCGTGCTCAAGGATACCGCCGATATAATAGTATGCCGTCGACGACAGCTGGTTCTCTCCCTTGGGATCGTAAAATGCATTCTTGCCATTCTTTGAGAGAGATCCATGGGTATGCATCCCGCTCCCGTTGATACCGGCAATCGGCTTGGCCATGAAGGTTGCATGGAGGTTGTGTTTCAGGGCCAGGGTTTTTGTGGCAAACTTGAAGGTGATTACCTTGTCTGCCGTATCGAGCGCGGTGCTGTATTTGAAGTCGATCTCATGCTGGCTTTCGGCAACCTCGTGGTGCGATGCCTCGATCTCGAACCCCATCTGAGTCAGCGCCAAGACAATATCCCTGCGAGCGTCCTCTGCCCAATCAGTAGGGGCAAGATCAAAGTATCCACCGAAATCCTGGTATGCCGTTGAGGGCCGGCCGTCGACCATCTTGAAGAGGAAAAATTCAAGCTCGGGGCCGGTATTAAAGGTAAGACCCATGGATTTTGCTTTTTCAATCTGCTTCTTCAGGATATATCTCGGGTCACCTTCGAAAGGCTTGTTCCCGTAGGTATAGACGTCGCAGATGAAACGGGCAACCCTGGCATCTGCAGGCCTCCAGGGGAGGATCGTATAGGTACCAACATCCGGCTTCAGCAGCATGTCGGACTCTTCGATCCGTGCAAATCCCTCGATGGATGATCCATCAAACCAGATCCCTTCAGTGAGCGCTTTTTCTGCCTGCTGGACCGGGATAGCCACGTTCTTGGGTATTCCCTGAATATCCGTGAACTGCAGGCGAAGGAACTTGACCAGGTCTGCATCGATCCGTTCCAGCATCTCAGACACGATCTCTCTGCTCATATGGAAATTAACTTCTACCTAATCAGATATATATTTAATGTAACAGGCCACATAGTGAAGGAGACAATGTATCAGGCCGGGTATCATTATCTTCATGCCAGACTGAATTGCTGGCCAAGCGAGCCGTGGTTGATATGTGCGGAATAATTGGGGTCATCGACAGGTCAAAAGAACGCATGGACGGCCGGGCGGTACGGTCGGCGCTCTCCATGATGGATGAACGGGGAAGCGGTGAAGGCGCCGGTTATGTCGCCTATGGGGCATTCCCGGAATTTGCCGATTATTATGCCATCCATGTCTTCTTTGATGCCATTCACGAGACAAAAGCAGTAGTTGACCAGGAGCTCTCCAAGTGGGGGACCATCGTGCACGAGGAGGAGATCCCCACCTTCGAGCAGCAGAACATCAGGAAGATCCACACCCCATGGAGATACTTCTTCCAGCCGGATGCACGGCTCATGCCGAGGAGCACCACGCCGGAAGATGACATCGTCATGCACCTCGTGATGAAGGTGAACACCAGCATCCCCGGAGCACTCGTCTATGCCTCCGGGAAGAACATCGCCATCTTCAAGGCTTCGGGGTGGCCCGAGGAGGTCGCTGACTTCTACCGCATCCAGGACTACAAGGGGTACATATGGCTGGGCCACAACCGCTACCCCACCAACACCCCCGGGTGGTGGGGTGGTGCACATCCCTTCAACCTCCTTCACTGGAGCGTGGTCCATAACGGCGAGATCACCTCCTATGGGACCAACCGCCGCTACATAGAGAGCTATGGATACCGCTGTTCGATGTTCACCGATACCGAGGTAGTGGCTTACCTCTTTGATCTCCTGGTTCGACGCCACCACCTTGCCCCGGAACTCGCGGTAAGGGCGCTTGCACCCCCCTTCTGGGACGAGATTGACCGCATGCCGGGACGCGAGGCATACCTGAACAGGGCAATCAGGCTGACGTATGGGCCGGCACTGATGAACGGTCCGTTTGCCATCGTGGTGGCCAAACCTGACGCCATCGTAGGGTTCACCGACCGTATCAAGCTCAGGCCCCTTGTAACCGGCACCATGGGACCCCGCCTGTACATATCGAGCGAGGAAGCGGCAATCAGGGTGATGGAACCCGATGTCGGGGACATCACCATGCCTCGCGCAGGGGAGCCTGTCATAGGCAGGGTGTATACATGACCATCGGAAGCGTTCCAGTCAAATTCAGGATATCCGTCGACCATGACCAGTGCATGCTCTGCGGCCGCTGTGCAGAGAACTGCCCGTACGACGTCTTCCGCCTGGAGAATGGGAAGATCCACGTGAATTCAAGGAAATGCGTGGCATGCCACCGCTGTATCGCAATGTGCCCCCGCGATGCCATCAATATCCGCGAACGGCCGGTAGATTACCGCAGCCATCCCGTCTGGACCACGGAAGCCAGGGAGGCCATCTACAACCAGGCACGGACTGGAAAGATCATCCTCGCCGGCATGGGGAATGCAAAGCCGTACCCCATCATCTTCGACAGCCTTCTCCTTGATGCCTGCCAGGTGACAAACCCGAGCATCGACCCCCTGCGCGAGCCGATGGAACTGCGCACCTACCTCGGGAAGAAACCCTCGCGCCTCGAGACCAGGGAACGCGACGGTGATGTGGAGGTGCTCACATCCCTCATTCCGAACCTGCAGCTCGAGACCCCCATCATGATAGGCCACATGAGTTACGGTGCCATCAGCCTGAACGCCCAGGCAAGCATCGCTAGAGCCGTTGCCGAGACTGGGACATTCATGGGGACCGGTGAAGGAGGACTCCACCAGTCCCTCTATCCCTTCCAGGACCACATGATTGTCCAGGTGGCCTCGGGACGGTTCGGCGTCGATATCAATTACCTTGAGAGAGGTGCAGCGATCGAGATCAAGATAGGCCAGGGGGCAAAACCCGGTATCGGCGGCCATTTGCCGGGGGAGAAGGTATGCGAGGATGTCTCCTGCACGCGAATGATACCGGTCGGAAGCGATGCCATCAGCCCCGCGCCCCACCATGACATATACAGCATCGAGGATCTCAAGCAGCTCGTGCGGAGCTTGAAAGAGGCCACGGAATGGAAGAAACCTGTCTTCGTGAAGATAGCCGCCGTGCACAACTCCGCCGCCATCGCTGCAGGCATCGCCAGGTCCGCCGCGGATGCCGTCGTGATAGACGGATTCCGGGGTGGAACAGGGGCTGCGCCAAGAGTCTTCCGCGACCATGTGGGGATTCCCGTTGAAGCCGCCATTGCCAGCGTGGATGCAAAACTACGTTCCCAGGGCATCAGGAACGAGGTCTCGCTGATCGCAAGCGGAGGTATCCGCGAGAGCGCTGACGTGGCAAAGGTGATCGCCCTCGGGGCCGACGCGGTGTATATAGGAACCGCAGCGCTCGTTGCAATGGGCTGCCGTGTCTGCGGCACCTGTTATCGGGGCCTGTGCCCATGGGGGATCGCGACGCAGAGGCCCGATCTCGTCGCCCGGCTCGACCCGGAGATCGCATCCAGGAATGTCGCCAACCTGATCCATGCATGGACCCTCGAGCTCTCGGAACTGATGGGCGCGGCGGGGATCAACAGTATCGAGTCCCTCCGGGGCAACAGGGACCGGCTGAGGGGATACCTCCTCGACGAGTCTGTCATGAAGGTGCTCGATGTCAAGCCAGTGGGGGCCTGACGCTGTCATGGACCGCGTGAGAATCGACGCTGCGGGAATGCACTATACTCCCCTCAACAGGGCGATACGGGCAGCGGTCGCGGAGGGTGCCCGGAAGATTGAGATCGACAACGTGATGGGCCAGAGGTTCATTGCAGATGGGCTCAAAGGGGATGTAACGCTGGTCATCCACGGCGTGCCGGGGGGAGATCTGGGCATGTTCATGAGCGGCCCCACGTGCATCGTTCACGGAAACTGCGACCATGCTCCGGGAAACACGATGGACTCGGGCCTCATCGTCATACACGGGAGTGCAGGTGACGCGGTGGCACATTCCATGAGAGGCGGGAAGGTCTTTGTGAGAGACTCCATCGGTTACCGCGGCGGCATCCACATGAAGCAATACCGCGACAAGCGCCCCATTCTCGTGGTGGGCGGAAGCTTTCGTGCATTCCTTGGGGAATACATGGCAGGGGGGCTGATCCTCGCACTTGGATCTCCATCGGACAGCCCGATCAGGGAACGCGGCCTCGGCTCAGGCATCCATGGGGGCAGGATCATCGTCCGCGGGGACGTGGATGACGAATTCCTCGGGGTCGGAGCTCAAAAATCTCCGCTTACCCGCGGGGAGAGGGACGAGATCTCCCCGCTTATCCGGGAGTTCGCCACCTATTTCCGGAGAGATCCTGACGTCCTGCTGGAGGATTCCTACGTGCAGATACGGCCTTCGAGCAGCAGGCCGTTTGCCAGCAAGTATACCTGGGAGTGAGAAGTATCATGGCAACCAAGAGTTATGCGGACCTGAAAGCCGAGGTATGGGATAGGGGCGCCTGTGCGGGATGCGGTGCATGCGTCGCAGTATGCCCGGCAGATGCCATCTGCTTTGATGAACAGGGGGGGGCCCTGTCGCCAAGGAACATCGGCTACTGCAAACAGCAGAACGACGAAGTGAACTGCGGGGCATGCTATGATGCCTGTCCCCGGGTCCAGAGGATCAACGGCGAGGTTCTCGGGAACTACCTGGAGATCGTCTCTGCCAGGGCAACCCTGGACATACCGCGGCGGCAGACCGGCGGCGCGGTGACCGCACTCATACTCACCGCACTCGAACAGGGCCTGATCGATGCGGTCGTCACCGTGACGGAGGACCCGTGGACCAAGAGACCCGCATCAGTGGTCATCACGCAGGCTGGAGATATCGTCCATCACGCCGGCAGCCGTTACAACTGGTGGGTGCCGCTTGTTGCAGCGCTCAAGACCGCGGTTATCGAGAGAAAATTTCAAAAAATCGCAGTAATCGGGGTGCCATGCGTGGTGCAGGCGGTCCACCGCATTCGGGAGAGCGAAAATGATCTCCTGAAACCGTTCGGAAAGCGGATTCGCCTTGTCATCGGGCTCTTCTGCACGGAGACCTTCGATTATCGCATCCTTATGGAGGGCATTCTCCAGAACGAGTATCATATCGAGACCTGGAACATCGACCGTCTCGACGTGCGTGGAAAACTTGAGGTGACCATGCGGGACGGGTCAGCGCTCACCCTTCCGCTGGAGAGACTACAGGAGGCGATCCGGCCGGGGTGCCGTCACTGCACAGACTTCACCGCGGCATTCTCGGATATCTCGGCCGGCGCGGTGGGAAGCAAAAAGGGTCATACAACCCTCATCGTGAGGAATGATACAGGGAGGACTTTCCTCAAAGAAGCAATCACGCGGAATAACCTTGTTGAGGAGGGTTCGGTAGACACGGACGCAATCATGCGACTCGGTCTTGCCAAAGCCAGGAAGGCGCTCAAAGCCTGAATCTAAAGGGATTTTTTCGCAATATTTCCCTGGCTTATACCGTTCTGATGATTGAATCAATCTCCATTCACTCTCCGGACCGGTCAGGAAAAGTTAAGGTGGATATCAGAGGAGATTATGTAGCAAGGCATGGATGTGAAATCATGAGAATGACAATACTTCTGATTGGCTGCCTTCTCCTCGCAATCACAGGGATGGGCGTTCCAGGCACGGCTGATGACACGGCGACGGAACCTGCATTTCCTGGCCAACCTCAAATCCCGCATTCCTTCTATGGGACCATTGAAGCGGCAGGCAGCCCGGTTCCCGCCGGGGTCCCGGTTGAGGTGAGAGCTGAGGGTGTGTTTGCCGGCATCCCTGGAAATCCGTTGTACTCGCATGCAGGGGGTTACGGATCTCAGGATCCGTTCAAGCCGCGGTTGGAAGTCCAGGGCACTCTCCATGGGGGTAGCAGCCTCACTTTCTACGTGGGAGGAGTCCAGGCCGAGGTGCAGGCAGGGGGTTCATCTGATCCCTGGAGCACCACGTATCGCTTCTCGCCTGGTTCGGTAACCGAACTCAACCTCCGGGTTGCAGCCATGGTGACCCCCGATCCGGCGTACCACGAGACAAGAGAGCCATCTTCCCACTCAACACCCACGACAGTGCCCCGTGCAGGGCCGGTGAATCCCTCCACAGAGATGATGTTCGGGCTGATCGCGATACTGGTTATCCTCGGGATCCTCGCGTTCTATTTTGGAAAGAGGGCGAAAAAATCAGGGGAAGAATCCGAACCGGAGAGTGCCGACGAGAAAGACGGGCCTGGCAATGAATAAATCCCCCCGTCCAGGATGAACTTTCCCCATCCTATTATTTTATACCCGGGACAAGGGAATGACATTACCAGAGTATCCCGAATATTCCCGGGAAATGGTGCAGGCGGTCACCCCTTACCCACTACCCCGATGACCATCGGCATCAGACGGGAAAGAACACTGATAAGGAGATTGGTATGAATAACACGCAGAGAGAAATTATTATTTTTCTTGCAATCTGTTTGCTGCTGCTCTTCCCGCTCTCCGCAGCGGAAACAACAATCCTGGAAAAGCCAAGTATCAATCAGGAATTTTTAAAATTTTTCAAATATAACGCAAGCAGTGACGGCTCAACTTTCGACAGGGAAGGCCACAGCATGGGGCTCATCCCTTCCCCGATAGTCCTGAAATACGACACGAGCAACGTAAAATCTCCTGTATATTCAGGATTAAAGCAGAGCGCTTCGTCTTTGAACAAGACTTCACAGGTGATATTGAAATCTATCGAACAATACCGGATCTCTCCCATGAACCCCGAGTTCCGGAGGTTCATCGAGGAGTACAACTCGAGAAATTCACCGGAATCAGACCCTGATGGTCGCTCCCTGGGCCTCATTCCTTCCCCGATTGATATCGGAACCCTCATGTCAGGTGGGGTCCCCGATGTGGATCAACCATTCGATAGTACCCTTGGCTCCTCAACCCCCGCCCTCTATTCCTACCCGGTTACGACAGCCTCTTCCACCAGCTGGTTTGACCTTCGAATGACAGGGAAACTCACCCCTGTCCGCGACCAGGAGCAATGCGGCGCATGCTGGGCTTTTTCCACCTATGGGTCCCTCGAATCCACGAACCTCCCCGGGAAGAGATGGGATTTTTCTGAGAACAACATGAAAAATACCCACGGTTTCGACCTTGACTCCTGTAAGGGCGGCAATTACCAGATGGCCACTGCATACCTCGCTCGCTGGTCAGGTGCGGTGAACGAAGCAGCCGATCCCTACCTGACAACAAGCAGCACATCGGGAGGAAATGTGCCTGTCGTGCAGCACGTTCAGGATGTCATATTCCTGCCATCCAGAACCGGCCCGCTCGATAACTCCCAAATCAAACAGCTGCTGCAGCAAAACGGAGCGGTATATTCGCAAATCCGATGGGAGAGCGGGTACTACAATAAAAAACTGGCATCCTATTACTATCCAGGCTCATCCCTTGCAAATCATGCGGTGGTCATCGTCGGGTGGGACGACACCTACAGCAGGACAAGGTTCTCCACCGCGCCCCCAGGTGATGGAGCATTCATCGTAAGGAACAGCTGGGGCGAGGACTGGGGAGAATACGGGTATTGTTACGTCTCATATTACGACACCTGCATCGGGAAGCCCTCCGCACAATTCCTCTCAGAAGATGCCTCAAATTATGACCGGGTCTACCAGTATGACCCCTTCGGATGGGTGACAAGTGTCGGGGTGGGCGGAGATAGTGCATGGTTAGCAAATGTCTTCTCCTCAACCCAGAAAGAGGACCTTAAGGCCGTCAGCTTCTACACCCCCGTTCCGAATGCCCAGTACCAGGTCGAGATATTCAACGATGTAGGAACCACCCCGAGGGGAAGATCCGCAAGCCTCGTCCAGCAGGGGAGCATTCCCTATGCAGGGTATCATACTATTCAGTTACACTCCTCAGTCCCGCTCCAGAAAGGGCAAAAATTCTCGGTGATTGTGAAACTGGTGACACCCGGATACCAGTATCCAATCGCTGTAGAATACCCATACCCGGGATATTCATCCCGCGCATCGGCGCGTGCCGGGGAGAGCTGGGTGAGCAGCGATGGTACCAGTTGGACCGATCTCACGACAGTCTATGCCAACTCGAATGTATGTGTAAAAGCGTTCACGGATGCGGTCTCTTCGACTCCAACCTATACACCTACCACGCTGCCGACCGTAATTCCCACCATACCAGCCACTGCGACAGACCGAAGGACACCCATGGTAAGTATCTCCTCACCAAAATTCATGGCAACCTATGCTCCTGGAAATGAAGTCAGGATCGAATGGTCCGCTCAGGACAATGTCGCAGTGGTCAATGTGGCCATTGATTACTCCGCTGACAAGGGCAAGACCTGGATCACGCTCCTGCAACAGGCGCCCACTACCGGCATATATTCCTGGATTGTCCCCGAGAACCTCTCAGGGAGCATCACAATCCGCGTAAAAGCGTTTGATGCGGCAGGGAATACCGGTTCATCCACGAGGTCCGTCACCATCAAAACCGGAGGTACATCCAGCAGATTGTCTGCCCCGCAGCACACAGCTCCTTTTGTAAACAGCCTCGTTTTTTCACCGGCAGGGACTCTGCAGAGCAGTCCTGCAGAGGCAAAAGAATTTTTAAGAAGCAGCTACCGGGAGGAGAATTTTATTCCCGCGGTTACACGCCCTCCCGTGACGGGTGGGTTTTTCTGATACAGGTATTGCAGGTGCAGGGAGCATAGTTTCAATCATTCAGAAACACAGACTGATATGAAAGGCGAAAAGTCAGATGCAGAAAGGAAGGTCACTCTCGACGGGCTGCGTGCTCTGCCATCAGGGCGCCAAGATGGTGCTCTTTATTTCCGGCCTGTGTCCCCGTTCATGCTGGTACTGTCCGCTCTCGAGGGAGCGCAAAGGGAGAGATGTGATCTACGCAAATGAACGTCGCATCCACACGCCTGAGGAGGCTGCATTGGTTGCACGCCTGATGAGCGCACTCGGCACCGGCATTACGGGGGGCGAACCGCTGAGTGTGCCGGAGAGAGTAGGGGAGTACGCAAGGTACCTGAAGAGGGAATTCGGAACCTCACACCATATCCACCTCTATACAGGAATGGCTCCCGGAAGAGAGCATTTCTCAGGGCTCGTGGGACTTGTCGACGAAATACGGATGCATCCTCCGCCCGAAGACTGGGATGGGATCATGGACACCCCCTACAGGGAGGCCGCCCGTACTGCGAGGTCGATGGGTTTTTCCGTCGGTTTCGAGGTCCCTTCCCTTCCCGGCATTGGAAGCCTTGCACCCATGCTCCCGCTCCTGGATTTTTTGAACATCAACGAACTTGAATGGGGAGAGACCAATGCCTCGGCCATGCGCGAACGCCGCATGGTCCTCGAGGACGGGGTGCACAACGCGGTCAGCGGGGCACGCGGATGGGCTGCAAGCCTCACCGGTCATCCAAAAGTGCACTGGTGCTCTTCCCGGTTCAAGGACTCGGTCCAGCTCAGAAAGAGGTTGCTGCGGGTTGCGAAGAATACTGCAAGGCCTTTTGACCAGATCACCCGGGACGGAACCATACTCTATGGGGTGCTCGAGAGCGGGGGAGTCGTCCCCGCACTCTTCCACCAGCTCGAACCCGACATGTATGAGCAGACAGATGGTGCATTCGAGACTGCCTGGTGGGTTCTGACCGAGTTCGCCGATCAGATCGAGGGGAAAAAGACCATCGTGGAGCGGTACCCTGACCGGGGTCTTGTAGTGGAGGTGACACCGATCCCATGATCCGCGAGATCCTCTCCCCACTCTACGAACGCATCATCCGGCTCCAGTGCCGGTATATCCCACATCACATCGCAATTATCCAGGATGGAAACCGCCGCTATGCGATGCTCCAGCACCTCCCGCGCTCCGTGGGGCACCGGGTGGGCGCTGCGAGGACAGAAGAGATGCTCGATTGGGCGCGTGAACTCGGGATCCGGCATATCACCCTTTACTCATTCTCAACCGAGAACTTCCAGAGAGATGCTGAGGAGGTCGGAGACTTGTTCTGCCTCTTCAAGGAAAAATTCCAGAAGGTGACGGATGACCCGCGGGTGCACCGCGAAGGGATCAGGGTGCAGATCGTGGGTGACAGGAGCCTCCTCCCTGGTGACCTTCGGGAGGTGATTGAGAAGGCCGAGGAATCGACTCGTGCCTATTCGGAGTATTACCTCAATATTGCGCTGGCCTATGGCGGTCGAAATGAGATCGTTCAGGCCGCAGGAAGAATACTCGAAAGGGTGGCATCCGGTGAATATACTCCTGACGAGATCACCCCCGAGCTTGTCGAGACCCAGCTCCATGCAGGCAAAGAGATCCCGCCTGTTGATCTGATCATCCGCACCGGAAACGAGTACAGGACCTCGAATTTCCTCCCCTGGCTTGCAAGCGGGCACGAGTCTGCAGTCTATTTTTGCGCCCCATTCTGGCCTTTGTTCAGAAAGATCGACCTGCTGAGGGCGATAAGGGTCTACTCGCAGAGGGTCGAATCGCAGGCAATGGCACACCCCGTTCCCTGAACATGGGAGAACGCCAGGCTCATCTCCCGAAACGGCGTACGCGTGACTGGTAATCCCGGAGCGCTCTCAGAAAGTCGGTTTTCCGGAAGAGCGCCCAGTTCACATCAGAGAAGAAGAGCTCGGAATACACCGACTGCCAGATGAGGAAGTCGGTGAGGTGGCTCCCTCCAGTCTTGATCACGAGATCAGGGGTATACCGGAATGTGAGCCGCTCCTCGATGGCGTGTTCTGTCACTTCCCCAGGGGAGAGCCCGTCCTTTGCCATCTTCCTGATGCATTCGGTGATCTCTTCCCTTCCGCTCTTTCCTATCGCGACATGGACGTCGATGCCTTCCCCTTCAGTCTCCGCAGTCGAGCCGTGGTGCAGGGTGAGCCGGGCGAAGTGTGCAACCTCACGGAATCTCCCGATGCAGGATAATTCGTCCTCCCTTCCCCATGTGCTGATATGAAATGTGACCCCTTTGATCCCGCCCCGGATATCCTTCTGGCCCGTTATGTCGCAGGCATTGGTTACGGCCTTTGAGATCTCCACGCACCAGTGGCTCACTTCGATCAGCTTCCCCGGCGCCTCTTCCACATCCTCTCTCGTGATCATGAAACAGATATGTGCAGGGAGTATAGAGAGCCCCGATAAAAGGCGCCGCTCATACAGCCACCGGATCATGATGCCCACTTCCGCAGGTCATCTGCACTCAGGGTGTTGAGGATATTACCCGGCTCCGCCCATCCCCTCCGGCAGAGCTTCACACCATAGTCCATCCAGCAAAGGTCGGCCGGACCATGGGCATCGGTCCCGATGGAGATGTGCACTCCCTGCGCGACGGCCTCCCTGATATGGAGATCGTCAATGTCCATCCTGAAGGGAGAGGCATTGCACTCGAGCGCCTTACCTGCCTCTGCAGCGGCTGCGATAGCACGCTGCATGTCGATCGCATATGCTTCACGTTGCCCGAGCAGCCTCCCTGTAGGGTGACCGATGATATCGACATGTTCATTTCCGATTGCAGAGAGGACTCTCCGGGTCATCACGTCAACTTCCTGTGAAAAGGCCGAATGAACGGAACCGATGACCACGTCAAGGTCCTT
The DNA here is from genome assembly GCA_964598545.1 of uncultured Methanolinea sp. Lineage (GTDB taxonomy): Archaea > Halobacteriota > Methanomicrobia > Methanomicrobiales > Methanospirillaceae > Methanolinea_A. Next base: position 28,277 of record CAZRCH010000005.1, read on the forward strand.
GAGAACGCGTGAAGGAAGGCCCGTCGTCCCATCGGCAAGAATGTCCACTTCGATACCATGGAGGATCTCGCAGGACGAATCGCGGTTGGCCATCTCTATCTCGTGTGCCTGGCGCCTGATGGCAGGTTCGTCCAGGCCACGGGCAATTCCCAGGGATGAAGAGTGGTCGGTGCAGAGGAGATGGGTGTATCCATGCGCCTCCCCTGCCCTTGCGAGAGCCGGGATGTCAAGGTTTCCATCGCTCCAGGAACTATGCACATGGAGATCTGACCTGATCTGTGATTGCTCAACAAGGTTCGGGAGATCATGCAAGAGTGCCGCATCGATCTCCCCCCAGTCCTCCCGGAGTTCCGGTACGATCGGGTCCATCCCGAGGAATGAAAAGATCTCCTCCTCTCGCGAGAACTCGTGGACCGTGCCCGAGGAAAGGTCACGGATTCCGTACTCGTTCAGCCGCCATCCCTTCCCGAGGGCTATCTCTCGGAGACGTATGTTGAATGCCTTTGAGCCGGTAAGGTAGAGGAACATGGAGCCCCAGGTCGATCGAGGGGTGTACCTGATATCCACCCTCGAGCCCTGGCACCGGAAAGAAGTCTTTTTCTCTCCCTCATCGAGCATCTCGTCGGCGATTTGAGGAAGCCTTCTGTTGAGGCTGGAGAGGGTATCGACCGTGACGATATCGATATCCCCAATGGTACTCTTCCCCCGGCGGTAACTTCCAGCGACCTCGTAAGTCCCTTCCCGCATCACTCTCCTCACCTCTTCAATGACCAGGTCCGCCTCAAGGCGGGTCATCCTCCTTTCAGACCTGTGTTGCCGGGCAATTGCGACCGCCTTTATAAAACCCTTCTCTTTCTTCTCTCCAAAGCCTTTCAATGCCCGGATACGGTGCCCGCGGGCAGCCTTTTCAAGGTCATCAAGAGTCTCGATTTGCAACTTCTTCCAGAGCGTCCTGACTGTCTTTGGCCCAATCCCTTCAAGGGCAAGCATCTCTATCAACCCTGGCGGGACCCGGCCCATGGCCTCCTCGAGTTCAGGGAAGGTCCCACTCGCAGCTATCTCATGGACATTTCCTGCAATCGCGTGCCCAATGCCCGCGATGGCCTCGAGTTCACCGGGTGAGAGCGCCGCTACGGGAGTGGCAAGCCTCCCAATAACCTCTGCTGCACGAATATAGGCACGGATCTTGAAGGGATTCTCTTCCAAAATCTCAAGGAGCTGTCCCATCAGGTGCAGTTGATCCGCGATATTCCCGTTGGAGTGCTGCATACCCTGCGTAATTCCCCCCTCTCTCCTGCCGTACCTTCTTTTTGGTCCGGGTGCCTAGATATGCATTCTCATTTATCCGGTAAATCCACCGGGAAAAATGCGTCATTGGATAGGAAGTTCAGGATCATCCAGCAATCAGTATAATTGAGTAAATATCTCCTACAGAACAAGTGAAAAAAAAAGCAGGAGGTGATGGCATCACATGTGCTTGTCAATATCTTTGAGCAGCTGTTTTATATCGATCCAGATGATTAATTCATTCGTTTCCTTATCCTTCTCCTTGTCCCTGACGCTCTTCTTTATGATGCCGAGGATCGACATCTCGTCTCCAATCTCTGATGCCGACTTGGTGTCCACGTTCTTCATCTCAAACGTCGAGACTGAAAGGACGTCATCCACCATTATCCCGATCTTTGACTTGGTGTTCTTCTCGTCAAGGACTATGATCCTGCAGTTCTCCTCGGGCTGATCTGACTCCTCGGTGATACGCATCCGCTGCTTGAGGTCGACTATCGTGGTGATCTCACCCCGGAGGTCGATGATTCCCTTGATGAAGGCAGGGGTGTTTGGGAGTTTCGTGATGGTGGTGTATTCCACCACCTCCTTGACATCGAAGAGATCGATGGCGAAGTACTCCTTACCCAGGAGGAATTCCACGACCTGGAGCGTCCCACTTCTTCCCCCGGCGGCAGTTACCTGCGTGCTTTTCTGTAAAGAAGCCGCAGATGGGTTGCCCGCCTGTTCTTCACTTGCGTTCTTTGTCATGGTCATGCCCTCACCAATCAGATCTTGAATTTCGAGACTTCGTTCGAGACCTTGACCACGATATTGTTGACATTCGCGATAACCTTGGTGATCTGGTCAATGGCGGCTGCAGTCTCCTCGCTGACGGCAGCAGCGTCGGTAGCCTCCCTCGAAGTGTTGCTTACGAGGTCGTTCACCTCGTTGATGCTGGCTGTGACCTCCTCGACAGACGCTGCCTGCTCCTCTGATGCAGCAGCGACTTCTGTGACGTTCCTGCTGATCTGGTCGATCGACTCGACGATCCTGTTAAAGTTCTCGAGCGTCTCCTTCAGTGCGTCGCTGCCTTCCTTGACTTCGGCATTTGAGACGGCAACGGTCTCGGCCGCGGTCTGGGTCTGTTTCTGGAGCTTCCCGATCATCTCCGCGATCTTCTCGGCAGATGTCCTCGACTCCTCGGCAAGAGACTTGACCTCGGTCGCCACCACCGCGAAGCCACGCCCTGCGTCCCCTGCCCTGGCTGCTTCTATCGCTGCGTTCAGGGCAAGGAGGTTGGTCTGGTTCGCGAGATCCGTGATCAGGTTCACGATCTCTCCTATCCTGTCCATCTGGGCCTTGATCTCGAGGATGATTGTATTGACCTCGTTCGAGGACTTGGTGATGCCGTTCATGCCGTTCTCGGTCTTCCTGGCAAGATCAATGCCTTTCCTTGAATAGTCATTCGATTCCTGCACCAGCGTGGAGACCGCCTCTGCCTTGGTGGCCACCTGCTGGATCGTCTTCGAGAGGTCCTCCATCGCCTTGAGTACCTCATTGATCCCGTGGCTGCTCTGCTCCGCGTTTCCGCTGACCGCGGCCGAGTTCTTGGCTACCTGGGCCGATCCCGCCGATACCTCCTCGATACTTGCATTTGCCTCCTCTGCACTCGCGCCGAGTTCGGCGATCTGCTGGTTCACGAGTTCCAGAGCCTTGGATACCTGGATACCGATATTGTTCAGGGAGTCCCTGAACTTTTTGAAATCCCCATGGACTTTAATCTCGTCATCAAACCGTGCCTGGAAGTTCCCCTGTGCAAATTCGTCTGATATCCGCATCCCTTCATTCAATGGCCTGACCACGTTATCAAGAGTCTTGTTGATGCCTGCAATTATCTCCCAGTAACGATTCTTAAACTTGTCAGCATTCCCTCTCTTTCCAAGTTTTCCTTCCACTGCAGCAATCGAGAGCATGTTTGACTCTGTAACGAGCGAATTGATATTCTCGATACACTGATTGAGGCTGTCCTTGATCTTGTTGAAATCTCCCTGGTAAGAAGCCGTTATCTTTTCAGGGATATCCCCGCGGCCGATGCGCTCGATATACATGGCTGCCATATTCAACGGTCCAATGACCGCATCAAGCGTCTCGTTCAACCCGTTGATGAGGTTTGCATAATCACCTTTCAGTTTCGAGGTATCTCCGCGGACGTCAAGGCGTCCATCGGCGGCTGCCACACTCACCGTCGCCACTTCGTCCGAGAACTGCTGAATGGTGTTGACCACGCCTTTAAATGCCTTTGTCACCTCGCTTATCTCGTCTCCGCCCGATTCCATTCTGGATTCTGCCTCGAAAATCCTCGACGCTGCGTTGATGTCCCCTTCCATAACCTGGTTGCCGAGGTTCACGAGGTTGCCCATCCTTCGGGCGATTGACCTTCCAAACAGGAGTGAGATGAGGGCACCGATTGCAATACTCGCGATCAATATGATGATAATGGCGTTTCGGATATCATCGATGGGACCGGTGAAGTCAGCAGGGTTCACCCTCGATGCGATGATCCAGTCAAGTGGCGGGAAGTACATATAATAGGCGACTGCCTCTTTGCCGTCCCAGATGTAGGCCATCTTCGCCGGTTTATCGGTCACTCTGTCCTTGTTGGCGATCATTGCCTTGACGAAGTCTTCGCTCCCGAGGTTCTGGCCCTGAAGAGTTGGATGGGATATCAGAACCCCCTTGCTGTCCAAGATATAGACATATCCCGTGTCGCCGAGCTTGATACTGTTTACCTCTTTTTTCAGCGCACCGTATGTGGTATCCTCAGGCACTCCCACGAAGAGGATACCGATAATCTCACCGGTGGCGCTCTTTACCGGCTCGTAGGCGGTGATATACGTCTTGCCCACCACGTCGGCCGTTCCATAGTAGGTCTCGCCCCTGCGGATCACAGTATCATATACCGCATCGGAAACGGGAGTCCCAAGAGCCCGTTTTCCATCCCCCCCGATCACGTTGGTAGAGACACGGATCGCCTGGCCGTTCACCTTCTGAAAGATGGTGGCCTTCGATCCTGTCATCCTCTCTATCTGGTCTACCAGCTCATTGTTGTCATTGATGACGTACGTGCCGCGAGTCCCGCCTGACAGCACCAGTTTCCCATCGCTTATGCCTGCAGTGCCATATCCGTAGAAAGTCTGCCGCAGCACGCTCAAATCCCCATTGACCTTCTGTTGGGCAAGGTCATAGGTATTTGCGGTCATCTTGTCCACGTCGCTGATCTGAGTGGTCAGGAGTATTTCAACCTGTTCAGATATTGCGGCACTTGAATTATTATAGGCGACAAGTCCTAGCAGGAGGGTGGGAACAGTTACGAGTACCATGCATATGATCAGGATCTTGGTTCCAATCTTCATCCGGGAAAATCCTCCGGAAAGTTTTGACATGCGTGTGATACCTCCGTGTAATCAATAATTCTGTACGTTCAGTGATGCATCACTCTCATTCGGACACTCGCTCATGAAGCGCCAACCCTCATAGAACGGATTCGACGAGGATATCTGGAGAGATAATTGAAATTAAATTTTTACATATATAAATATTTGTCCCTTTCATCAGCAAAAACAATAGTTAAAATAGTTAGACATTAATGTGTGTAGCTAATAATACTGAATATTGAGACACTCACCTGCACACAGGGTATATGAATGGCAGAAAGGGGGGAGATTGACCGGATCAGGGAGCTGTTACAGCAGCACCCAAAAGGGCTTACCATAGAGGAGGTCGCACAGGAGCTTGGGATCAACCGGAGCACCGCCTCGAAATACCTCAATTCCCTTGTTATTTCAGGGGCCGCGACTATCAGGAAGCTAGGACCTGCAAAACTCTTCTACCTCCGCGAACTCATCCCGCTGCACCAACTTCTCAACTGCACTAGTGATTGCCTGGTGGCGATTGACTCTGATCTCATCATCCAGAAGATCAACGACAATGCCCTTACCTTTTTTAACGCTTCCCCCGATCAGGTGAAGGGACACAATGCCCTCCATACCCCTGTTGCTCCTCTCTTTGACCAGGAGATGTGCCAGATACTTGAAAAAAGCCCGGGAGCGGGGGAAAGCGAGCTGCAGTGTATCATCAGGATGGAGCATGGCACGTTCAAAGTGAAAAAAAAGATAATTCCCCTGCTTTTCCAGTCAGGAAACCCCGGGGCAGGCATCATATTCGAGGCCACACCCTCAAGCGAAACCGGCAACGATCCCATAGTCTCGTCTGACCAAGTTCGGGAGACATCGTTTATCAGGGCCTGTAAGCAGTCATTCCAGCTGAGTGCACTCTTCCGGAGGTTCTCCTTAAACCAGCTCTCCCTCGCGATCGACACCCTGAAGAGACTGAGGGGGACAGAAGACCGGGAAAGAATCCGCGAACTCCTGCAGGAAGAGACGATGGTCCTCGAGAACCTCCGTTTCCACCTCAACCTCCTCCATGAGTACCTCGATGATGAAGTGAAAGTTCCGGGGTGGTATTCACTTGAAGACATCCTCAATCGGGCGCTCTCCTCGCAAAAAATGGCCCATATAAGGTTTTTTTCGGATGTGAGGGGGATCGAGATCTTCACGGACAAGGATTGCGGCCGCATCTTCTCCACGCTCCTTGAGAATTCTGTCGTGCATGGAAAGAAAGTCACTTCTATCCGCGTAATATCGAGGGAGAGAGAGGGAGACCTTTCGATTACCTACGAGGACGATGGCATTGGAATACCCGATAAGGAGAAGATCTCGCTATTTGAGTGGGGGCATGGCATCCACAAGGCGCATTCGCTCTTCCTCTCCCGGCAGATGCTGGCAATCACTGATATCTCTATCAGCGAGACGGGCACTTATGGAAGGGGGGCAAGGTTCGAGCTTTGCGTCCCTGCTGGAAAATGGAGAGCCAGAAGGTCCCGGTGAAAGTGCTGCGATCAGGAAGAGTCCTTCCGGACAAATATCTTCTGAAGAGGGCGGTAGGGGGAAAAAAGGGATTCCACCTCCCTGCTTAAAAACTCCGACATTCCCATCACGTAGTACCCGCCAGGATTTAGTCCCTGGTGAATCATCCGTACCAGTTCGTTCTTCTGCTTGTCGGAGAAATAAATCGTCACGTTGCGACATGATATGATATCGAGGTAACGACTTACCGGGACACCGGACATCAGATCATGGTGCTGGAATTTGACCTTCTCCCTGATGTGTGGTTTGATCTCGTATCGCCCGTCTTCCCTGTGCCTGAAATGCCGGCGGAGCTGGCTCTCAGTCACGAATTCAAGAGCGGATTTCTCGTAGATCCCCTCCTTTGCCTTCTTCAGGATAGTCTCGTCGATGTCCGTGGCGATGATCATCCAATCCACGTCTTTTATGATAGTGGTCATATCATACAGCATAATAGCATAGGAATATGGCTCCTCACCAGACGAACAGCCTGCACTCCACAGTCGCAGTTTCTTTTTCTGCCTGAGAATTGGGGGTATAATTTCAGATCTGAGACAGTCGTATACGGGCGGGTCACGGAAGAACTTCGTCACGTTGATGGTCAGCGCATTCTTCAACGCTTCGTGCTCATCCTTATTCTGGAGGAGATATTCCCGGTATTCCTTGTAGGTGGCGATGTGCCTCGAGTTCATCCTCGATGCCAGCCTGCGCTTGATGTAGTCCTCCTTGTAATTGTTGCACTGCATGTTGAAGAGGCGCTGTATTGTCTGGAGTAGTGCCTGGAATTCGTCCATGTTCCCCCATGGCATCAGCGGGTTGCCATTTCGAAGAGATGCAGAATAAGTTTCTCAATATCAAGATATAAAACGAGCCTTTGGGATACTCCTGCCCCTTCTTCCTCCCCTGAATCGTCGCTGACGCGGATTATCCCCTTGATGAATGACTTTCTCGCCCCTTCGCCGCCGTTTTCCATGTGTTCGATGGCCTCTTCGGGCACTTCAATGACATTATAGACCTCGTCCACCATTACGCCAATATTCTCTCTCTTGGCGGCATCCGGCACGAATATAATGAACTTCTCCGAGGCAGGTCTCGGACCGCCACTTGTTGCACCAATCAGTTCCCCTATGGCAATGATTGTGGTGATCTCTCCCCGGATATTTGTCATGCCTGCAATATATCTGGGTGTCCTTGGGATGGGGGTGAGGGGGAGTGCCTCTACGATCTCCCGGGTGAGGTGGATATCCATGGCATAAAAATTTCCATCCAGCCCAAACTCAAGGATATTCGGCATGTTGCAGATCCATTCAGGACTTCAGCCGGAACGAACCCATGATATCCCGGCAATGCCCCATCTTAATCTTGATCTCGTTAGTGGCGCTTGCGATCTCCTCGATGGAAGCACTGCTTTCCTCGGCAAGTGCGGCGAGGTGCTCGGTATTCCTCTCGTTCTTCACGATGAGATCATGAATCAGGTCGACATTGCTCATCACGTTGCCGGTCGCGACGGCCTGGTTCTCGGTGGCCTTTGAGATCTCTCCAATACTGTCCGCGGTAGCCCTGACTCCGGCCGCCATCTGGTTCAATGCCTCGATGGTGATCTCCACACTACGGATACCGGTGATGATCTCCTCATAGGCCTTTTTCATGGAGTTCACGGTGTGCCCGCTGGAGTTGGAGATGTCGCGAATGACATTGTCGATATTCTTCGTCGCATTCTTGGAACCGCCCGCAAGGTTTCGCACCTCTCCTGCGACAACGGCAAAACCCCTCCCATGTTCCCCTGCCCTTGCCGCTTCGATTGCTGCATTCAGGGCCAGCAGATTCGTCTGGTTGGCGATATCGGTGATGACCTTGACAATATTGCTGATCTCCTGGGTCTTGCCGTCAAGAGTGACCATCTCGTCCATTGCCCTGCGGGAGAGATCCTGGACAATGTTCATCTTCCCCGTCGCGTCCTTTCCAAGTTTGCGGGCACTCTCCTCTGCAGTCAGAACCTGGCGTGAGGTTTCTGCCATATTGTGAGAACTCGTCGCAATCTTTTCCACCGCTGTGCTGAGCTCTGCCACCTCTCTGCTGACCTGCTCGAGTTGTGACAGCTGACTCTTTGCATCATCTGAAGTCTTCTGGGCGGTAGTAGCCACGGTCTGGGATGCCCTGGCGATCTCATCAGTCCCTGAAAGGATATCGGTCATGGCGTGATCAAGGTCCCCGATCATCTCCATGACCTCAGAAATCAGACCTGTAAGGTTGTCGATACTCTTGTTGAGATCGCGCTTGACCTTCTCAAGGGGATCATCCTTGAATATCACCACCTTCCTTGTGAGATCGCCTGAGGAGAGGTTCGAGAGCGCCTCGCCAATCTCCAAGATGCTCCTCTGCAACCTCTCTTCAAGGGTCCGCCTCTCGGTGATATTGTTGTAGATGACAAAGAGGGACTGGACATCCCCGGCATCGTCGAGGATAGGGATGCCGTACTGTTCCAGGATCCTTGTTCCTGCTGGCATCTCGACAATCACCTCTCCAAAACTGCGCTTCTTGTTCGTGAATGCTGCTTTGAGCCCCTCACCTTTCTGGTCAAGAATCTTGAAGCTCTTCGCATTCATCTTCCTGAGCTGAGATCGTTCGATCCCTGAAAGATCGCTGTAGGCCTGATTTGCTGTGAGGATGTTCCAGCTCTTGTCAAAGATCAGGATAGGGAGCGGGTTGTCTGCAAATACAAGTTGAGTCCGGATCCGGAGATCTTCTGCGACTTTCAGGAGTGAGTTGATGGTTTCTGCATATTCACGGCATGCAGGGTCCACTTTGTCGGAATCCAGCTGAATATGGTAGGATGCCTTCTTTTTTATGGCTTCCTGTACGTCAGCAAGACTGTTCTTCTTCACCATGCCACCTCATTTCATCATAGTGTCTCTGAAGTCATATATTAAATGATTGCTAATATTTACTACATTTGAGTATCAATAATGTTGAATAGAGAATATTACTGCACTTTTTAAGACGTATTCGATTGCTGTGTGGCGGTGCAGATGAACGTTGTCTTTTTGAAAAACCCGGCAGCGGGTGAGTAGCTCTATACAAATTGTGATATAATGCCTTCCCCAACATCATGAGCATGAGTAGCTCAACCCGGGAGGATTATCTTGAAGCGCTCTGCGCGTTATCCCGGAAGTCGCCCCAGCTCCCCACGCTATCAGACCTCGCTGCATATCTCTCGCTTGACGCGGCAGAAATGCTCGGGCAATTGAGCCTGATGGAGCGTGATGGCGATCTTCAATTGCTACCTGACGAACGGATCCGGCTGACCGGAAAGGGATTGGATGCGGGAACCCGTGTGATGAAGAAGCACCAGGTCCTCGCACGTTTCCTCTCTGAGGTCCTTGGGATGGACCCTGATGCCGCATCCGAAGAGGCTTGCATCCTCGAACACGACATATCCGATGAGACCTATCAGAGGCTGGACAGGTATATCAGGCGGCCGCGGCGCAGGGGGCACAGAATGCACATGGGGAGGTCCAATCTGCCCACCCTTATCCAATTCCCCGAAGGCACCGATTTGAAAGTGCTGGCCGTCAGGTGCCCGGGTGGTTGCGAGAGGCTCTCAGACATGGGGATAATTCCTGGCGAGATAATAAAGATCATCCATACGCTCAACAACAAGGCTGTGGTGGTTCAGGTGAAAGGGTGCGATATTGCCCTGTCTCCTGAGATCGCCTCATGTATCTTCGTGGAGAAGTCCGAATGAGGCTGGGGCTCATCGGGAACCCCAACGTGGGAAAGTCACTCATCTTCCACCAGCTTACCGGCCTCGGCGTCGAGGTGAGCAATTATCCCGGGACCACCGTGGATCTGATGAGGGGCAACCTCTGTTTCCAGAATGAACGGCTGGAACTTATTGACCTCCCCGGGATATATTCGCTCGACGGTACCTCACCCGAAGAGGAGATGGTCAGGTCATTCATCCTGGGAACAGATGTCGAAGTGCTGGTCCAGATCCTCGATGCAACTCACCTTGAACGGAACCTCTATCTCCTCCTTCAGGTGGCTGAGTACGGCAAGCCCATGGTTGCAGTGCTGAACCTGATGGATGAGGCGGCAAAGCAGGGGAAGAAGATCGATGTCGAAAATCTTGTCTCGGTGCTTGGGATCGAGGTGATTCCCGCTGCTGCAATCCATGGTAAAAATATCGCCGAGATAATCCCTGCCGCACTCTCACGCGCACGCCCACCCGTTGTGAGTGTCAAATACGATCACCACATCGAGGCTGCCATTCGAAGCATCCAGTCCGTCCAGCCGGTCACTCGTCTCCAGGCACTCCAGGCACTCCAGGGAATCGGGGACGATGCAGAGGCACTGGAACTTGCAGAGGCCCTGACCCCCGAGATCGAGGAGATGCACCGCATGTCGGTGTCACAGATCATTGCCGGGAACAGGCACCATTGTGCACACACCATTGCACGCGAAGTGATCAATGAGCGGGAGGAGGCAAAGCGCGATTCCCTCGACTCCCTGCTTACCTCGCGCCGTTGGGGTCCCCCGATCCTTGCCGTAACGCTCCTCTCCATTCTTCTGGCAGTCTTCTTCATCGGTTCGTTCCTGGAGGGGATCCTCGTGGAGGTATTCGAGACGATGGTGATATCCCCCTTCCTCTCGATCCCGCTGGACCCGCTCTTCCGGCAACTGGGGCTGGCGCTCCTCCTCGCGCTCCAGGCAGGGCTCGGCATTGCGTTTCCATTCATCTTTATATTCTATCTCTTCATCTCACTCCTGGAAGACTCGGGGTACCTTACCAGGGCTGCATTCCTTGCCGACAGGGGTATGCACCGCCTGGGAATGCACGGACAGGGTCTGATCCCGCTCATCCTGGGATTCGGATGCAATGTACCCGCCATTATGGGCATACGCCTTTTGAGGACGCGAAGGGAGAGGGTGATTGCATCATTTCTGGTCAGCATGGTCCCCTGCTCAGCGCGAACCGTGATTATCGCGGGAATTGTTGCTGCATTCGTAGGCATTCCCGCAGCGTTGAGCATCTACGTCATCACCCTTGGCCTGGTCGTCCTCACCGGCCTCGTGCTCTCGCGTTTCACTCCCGGCGAACAGTACGGCATGATCCTCGAACTCGCTCCCCTGCGGATTCCCCGTATCGAGAACGTGATTGCAAAGTCCTGGTTCCGGATACGCGAGTTCCTCTTCATCGCCATGCCCCTCCTGATTCTCGCAAGCCTCGTCCTCGGATTCCTGCAATATGCAGGATTTTTTGAAATTTTTCAGCAGGTCATATCCCCGCTGTCACAGGCCGTCCTTGGACTTCCCGGGTATGCCACTACCGCATTGCTCTTTGGTATTCTCCGCAAAGAGATGGCGCTTGAGACCCTGATCATCCTCGCAGGCACTGCAGATCTCACTTCGGTCCTCTCGGCCGGGCAGATATATGTGTTTGCGGTCGTGAGCGTGCTCTTCATCCCGTGCATCTCCACCATAGGGGTTCTGGCACGTATTGTCGGAGCACGTATCACTCTCCTTGTCTCCGCGTATACGCTCATTCTGGGCATTCTCATAGGAGCGCTTATAAACATTCTCATAAAATGATGATCGAGAGATGTACACCTATAAAAGCGGGATCAGTCTTATTGACGAAATAAAGGGGGGTATTTCCCCCGGCAGCAATATCCTGATCCTGGCCCCTTCGATGAGCAGCGGGGAACAGCTTGGATACGCGATTATGCGGCCACAGGATGGAGAATATGCGCTTGTCCTTACAACTGTCATGCGTTCGGTTGACCTGATGGACTTCTTCTCATCGGAACAGTTCAACCGGGATGTCATTGGGGTGATCGACTCGGTGACCAAGCTCTCAACCCCCGATGTCAGTGACACTACGCAGATAAAATATGTATCCAGCCCAAGCGACCTCACGGGGATCGGAATCAAGTTCTCTTCACTCGTTGAGAGCATATTCAACGGAGAGTTTCCGCCTTCTGACCAGGCTCTCTTTCCACCCCCTATCAGGTTCTACATCGACTCCCTCACCACGCTCCTCATGTACCGGAAACTGGAGGTATTGTACCAGTTCCTCCACGTTATGACCTCCAAACTGAAAAAAATGGAGGCAATCGGGGTTTACATTCTTAATAACGAGTCTTTCGACGAGAGGACACTTTCATTAATGAAACAGCTGATGAATGTAGTGATCGAGGTGAAGAGCGAACAAGACGGTGACTTCCTCCGTATCCGTGGCGTGCCCGGAGCACCGCAGGAATGGGTGCGGTTCAGAACCCACAAGGGCACTCTGGAGCTGGTATCATGATTCGGACCGGGATCACAGGAATAGACGAGATGCTTGGTTCAGGAATACCGAGGGGAACCAGTGTCGTCTTCTCGCTTGAACCCGGGGTTGAAGGGCGCCTTTTCATGATGAGAACCATCGCCTCGGCGCTCAAGGAGAAGAAGAACGTGTGTGTCGTCTCGCCGCACTGCACCGGACGAGTGTTCCTCTCTGAATGCTCAGATATCCTTGGAATTGACATCACAAATCTTGACGGAAAGGTGGTCATCCTTGACAGCACGGTGCGGGAATCCATCAATTCCCGCGAAAAAAAGGTATCATCACGAAAAATGGCCTGGAAGAATCTCATCGAGGAGACCCTGGAATACCACTCGATCGACGTGCTGTTCGTCTATTTCGACCTCCTCTACGAAGACCTGGGTCTTTTGAAGGCACTCGATCTCCTCCCCTCGGCCAGGCAGAAGGACCGCATCACGACCGTTGTCGAACACCTGAACCTCGAGGGTGACAGCCTCATCTCCAGGTTTGCCTCTGAAAATATATTCGACCTCATCATATCTGTCCACTCTGCCTTCACCCTTGTACCGTTCTTCAATTTTTTTACCCTGGAGTACGTCTCGTGGTCAAGGATGCCTCGCAGGTCAATACCCTACACGATCGCCGAGAGGAACATACGCCTTTACATTCCAAAGATCATTATCACCGGACCGCCCGCTTCAGGGAAATCTACGTTCGTCTCACATGCTTCAGATTCCGGAATCTCCGTGGACAGGGGAGATCTCGATGGGTACCGGACGACGGTTGCGATGGATCTCGGCTGGCTCCATTTCAGGGGGTTCGATATCACGATATTCGGCACCCCCGGGCAGCCCAGATTCGACCCCATCATCCCGCAACTGGTAAAAAATGCGATGGGCATCATTCTGCTCCTCGACGCGACAAGACCTGACAGACTCCTCCGTGCAAAAGAACTCCTGGACCTGGCACACGCCGAGAAACTACCTCTCGTGATCGCGGTGAATAAATCCGATCTTCCCCACCAGATGGACGAGGCTACAATCAGGGATGTGCTGAACCTCAGGGATGATACACCAGTATTCTTCATCAGCGCACTCAAGCGTTCTGACGTGCATTATGTGGTGGAATCAATGGTGGACAGGATCACACGCCACCCTTACTGAATGCGAAAAGATATTGTATACCGGCACGCAGGGTCTCGAATACAAAAACCATGCTCACATTCATAGGCCTTGGCCTCCACGACCACAAGGATGTCTCCGTGCGGGGACTGGAATGTATCCGTTCAGCCGACCTCGTATTCCTCGAAGGATACACCTCCAGGCTCGCGGGCACTTCGATTGCCGGGATGCAGGAATATTACGGCCGTTCAATCAGGGTGCTCGGCCGCGAGGAAGTCGAACAGCATCCCGAGATCGTCCTTGATCCTGCAGTGAACAGCGATGTCGTGTTTCTCACGGGGGGGGATCCCATGGTATCTACCACTCATTCGGATCTGCGCATCAGGGCGAAGCTTCGCGGGATAAGAACCGTGCTCATCCACGGCGCATCGATATCAAGCGCTGTCTGCGGACTGACGGGGCTCCAGAACTACCGGTTCGGCAAGTCCTGTTCTCTCCCCTTTCCCCACAAGAACTGGACACCGACGACTCCCATCGAGGTCATCAGGATGAACCTTGCGCAGGGTCTCCATACCCTGGTCTACCTTGATATCCAGGACGATCGGTGTATGACTGTCCCCGATGCAGTCTCACTCCTGGAAGAAATGGCACAGAAGGCCGGGATCTCCATCCCCCTCTATGTGGGGGTAGCGAGGGCAGGATCCCCGGAGCCGGTGGTCGTTGCCGGACATGCTGACCGGGTCAGAAACGCGTATCTCGGGCCACCCCTGCACATCGTGGTCATCCCGGGGCCACTCCATGTAATGGAAGAGGAATACCTGTCGCTGTTCGGTGGACTATGAGGAAAACGGTATGGAGAGAAGAACTTGCGTCCCGGCTCGGCAACCTGGTGATCCCTGTCCTGCCCGGGACAATCTTCTCTTCAGTTGCCGGTGAATTGCAGGAGATGGCCGATTCGTATCTCCGCGACGGAGATCACTTCGTAGCCCGCGGGGACTGCGTGAACGCGCTGGCGTCCTGGTCGTACGCCCTTGGGTGGCTGGATGCGGGAGCGGGCCTCGGCCTGATCGACGCCCCTGGCAGGGATCACCAGTGGATCTTCCGCGAGGTGATCCTGCCAGCCGGGACAGGGTTCCGCCTCATCGAGAAGGTCCAGCGTTACCAAAACCTCCTCTCGACCGCGATCGGGGCCGCGGTGACTGCGCCTGAGCCCAATACGGCGATCTCCGGTGCTGCGAACCGGTTCATCCTCGTCGCAGGAGTATACAGGGATTACGGCAGATTCTTCCATGCTTCCGGAAAAGCGCCGAATGCCCTCGGATCATTCAGTTACGGTCATGCATGGCTCGACGCGGGGATTCGTGCAGGCCTTCTCAGGGTTGATGGGCCTAGAGATGTTTTCGCGGTGTAAGAGAGGGGATTGAGAGTATGTCCTCCCAATTCAAAACCTATATCCACCGATACCACCCAATATACTGCGTTTATTCCCCTTTTTCCCCGGGACGTTCACCATGAAGAAGAATGAGAGACGATGGCTCTGGTTGTCACTTGGGTTCTCCCTGCTTGTCCTTGTGATAATCCTTTTCTTCACGGTGGATGCGAACACATTCGCCCTTTTACAAAAAGGAGACCCGTTATTCTTTCTCCTGGCCCTTCTGATACACATCGTCGCCATGTGTGTCTGGGCACTGAGGATAAAATGGATGAGCTGGGGCCTTGGATACAGGGTACCGCTCCTCCATTGTATCAACCTGGTCTTTGCCAACCTCCTGATTGCAGCAATTACGCCCTCTCAGGCAGGCGGGGAGCCTGTCAGGGTCCACGAACTCTACAGGGCTGGCGTCAAGGTGGGAGACGCCACCGCCATCGTCATCACCGAGCGTATCCTCGACGGGTTTGTCCTGGGCCTCGGAGGAGCATTCTTCATGCTGGTGCTTGGAAGCATATGGCAGCAGATCGGATCCGTCTACAGTTACTTTTTGTATGCATCGTGGATCATGATGACTGCAATAGGCCTTCTTTTTCTGTATTCTGTGAAAAATCCCCTTGTTTTGAAGAGATTTCTCTTGCGGGCGACGAGGTACATCGCCAGGGTTCGGGGAAAGACGAGAATGGAGAAGTATGAGGAGATGATCGACAGGGAGGTGGATAATTTTCACAGCACACTCTCGATGTTCCTGTCGCAGGGAAAGACCGGGCTGTTCCTCGGGCTGTTGTGCACGGCCTGTTTCTGGTTTCTTGAGGCAATCATCGTCTCAGTCATACTCGTAGGTCTTGGCCAGCCCCCTATCTTCATCGAGTCGCTGATCATCCAGCTTATCATTGCGATCATCATGATGATCCCGCTGACTCCGGGAGGGTCCGGCATCGCGGAGATCCTCTTTACTTCCATGTACAGCATCTTTGTCCCGACATCCCTCGTGGGCATCCTGGTTGTCCTGTGGAGGACTATCCTCTACTACTCAAACATTCTGCTCGGACTGCTCGGGAGCCTCGTGATCGTGCGCAGAGAAGCTGCCGGCAAGGATTCTGAATAAACATTAAGTGCACCCCGGGTAATCCATTGTAGCAATCTATGGATCCTGTCCGGTGCTCGGTGAAAGGGGTATATATGGCCACGGGACCCCTCGGCGCATCCCCCGCCGTCGTCCTGAATCTGGGAGACGATGAAAGATGCCTTCCCATCTACATCGGGCTCTGGGAGGCCATATCGATCCGCAATGCTCTCAAGCAGGAGGTTCCGCCCAGGCCGCTGACACATGATCTCTTCGTCGAGTTCATGAGATCCTTTGACATCGTACTCAGGGAACTGGTGATTGACTCTCTTGAAGACGGGGTTTTTTATGCCCGGCTCATCCTGGAGAGAGATCACCGCAGGATGAGCATGGATTGCCGCCCCAGCGACGGAATCGCACTCTCCCTCCGGTGCGGCGCGGATATGCTGGTCGACCCGGACGTGCTGACAGGCTCATCGGTCTGCTTCAGAGAGATATCGGGATTGGAGGACCTGGATACGTACCTGACCGGGTAACTATCTCCTTCGTGACTCCAGTTCATCCAGGACCGATGAGAACTCAGCACCTGCGGCCTTGAGGCTGACAAGGACGTGGAACAGAAGGTCAGCGGCTTCCATCACGATCTCCTGTTTTCGGCCATTCTTTACCGCTAGGATATATTCGGTCGTCTCTTCGCCCACCTTCTCAAGCACCCGGTCAATGCCCTTGGGATCTCGTAAGAGCGAGCCGATATAGGAGCCCTCCCGTGGATCTCGAACCCGGTCGTCGATTACCTCCCAGAGTTCCCCCAGAGTATCATTGCTGGCCAACGGGCTTCTCCTCCTGCCTGACATCCCCGATCTCGAGGCCGTAATGCCTCCGGAGGAGGAGCCTGGCTTTCTCTATGGTGGCACCGCCTTTTCCGATGGCGACGCCCAGGTCACCCTTCTGCCTGACCACGATGTTCACAGTCCCCGCCTTCTCCGCGTCCTCAATTCCCGTCACTTCCGCAGGCTTGAACATATTGGTGATGAACTGCCTGATGTCATCCGCGTATTCCACCATCTCCACCTTCTTTCCCAGCACGTTCTGGAGCCTCCGGATGTTCTCTCCCTTCTTGCCTATCGCAAGCCCCATATCTCCCTGCCTGATGACGTAGACCACCCTCTCGAACCTCTCATCTATGATGCAGTCAAGCGCCGTGGCCCTTGTCAGGATACGCAGTTCCTCAATATATCGTCGTTCTTTAAACCCGATTGTGCGTTCCATTTACCTGTCCTTCATGTATATGTGGGAGAGCGCAGGAATTAAAAGATTGGCAAAGGCCCCTGAAGCCATGAATCGCGTTGCGCATCGGATAATAGATTATCAGCGATCCGGCGTGATTATTCTGTCCCTGTTCCGTTTACAGCCACTCACTCCCGGCAGATCGGGGGACGAAATGCTGAACCTGGAGGGAGGAGTCTGTCAGGGAATCCTGTACTCAATCGTTGTGTGTATGGAACACTGCAGTGAGGTCAGGGGATGGATCGGCTATTCACCTCAGTGTTTTTATATGGCCAACCAACCACGGAAAAAAATGGGTTCTGTCTCTCAACCAATCAGGTACGTCGCCGTAACCTGGGCTGTGATCTTCACCTGTCCGGGCTCGATGGGGGTTGGAATTGCTGCCTGCGTCTTCATGTCTGCAGCGCCGACCCTGGCATTTTCATAGAGTACGGGAGAATAATAGCCGCCCACTGTAATCTCCTTGACCCCCCTGATGGTCACACCAGATGCCCCGGCAACCACATCTGCATCTCCACGGGCCTTCCTGACTGCTTTCGTGAGCACGTCTGCCCTGGTTGCCTCTTCCAGGTCTTCGCTCACCATGAAGATGATACTGTCGACCTGGTTAGCTCCCGCCCCGACTGCAATATCGATGACCTCACCGGTTCGCGAGACGTCCCTCACCGTGACCTGGAGGCTGTTGGTAACCCTATAATACCTGACTTTCTGGCGAAAGAGCGATCCCGAATCATCATACACAGGATAAATCGAGTACCCGGTGGTTTTCATGTCTATACGGGCAATTCCGGACGATTCAAGTGCCCTGGTGACCTCATCCATCATCCGTGCATTCTCGGCTTGCGCAACTTTCACATCGGCATTCTCGGTCTGGACCGAGACTGTGACCTGGGCCCGGTCGGGAGTCACCATCGTCTCAGCCATCGCAGAGGTGGTGATTACCCTGTCACCGTTCTCTGAAGCGCACACACCCGGGGTGAGAAGTGCTATTCCCACCAGCAGGAGAACCGCAATGAAGGGGTATTGTGATCGTGGCATTGGTATCAACTCCACTATCCCGTTGAAAATTCAAATAGTTTTCTTTAATTGCGAAAAAAATCGCAATATCTGATTTTACTTCGCGATTTTGGGATTGATGTCGCTCCTTTCCCCCTTGGACTCCCCAAAATAAAAGAACAGGGAAGGAGCATACATTTATGGACTTTACATGGTAGCAACGCTTGTCGAGAAGATATTCTCCAGGAGATGCGGACACACGGTCAGGGCAGGTGACGTGATCATGGCACCCGTGGATTGCGCCATGATCCACGACATTACCGGACCGCTGGCAGTCCAGAAATTTCGAGAAATGGGCGGAAAAAGAGTGTTTGATCCGGAAAAGATAGTGCTCCTCTTCGATCACCAGATCCCTGCAGATTCTCTTCCCGCAGCCGAGAACCATGTATATATGCGAAGGTTCGCCGTCGAACAGAACATCCACAACCTCGATATCAAGGAGGGGATCTGCCACCAGGTAGTGATGGAGAGGGGGAGGGCCGCTCCCGGAGAGATCGTGGTCGGTGCAGACTCCCATACCTGCATGTACGGCGCGGCAGGGGCGTTCTCGACCGGTATCGGCTCGACCGACATGGGGTTCGTCCTCAAATTCGGGGCGCTGTATTTCAGGGTCCCGACAACCATACGGGTTGAGATCAACGGTGTGTTCGGTCCAAGAGTAGGTCCCAAGGATTTGATACTTGCAATTGCCGGGGAGATCGGGGCCGACGGTGCGAATTACCAGGCGCTCGAATTTGCGGGAAGGACGATTGAGACGATGGATATGTCCGGCAGGATGACGTGCTGCAACATGGCCGTTGAGATGGGTGCGAAGGTGGGGATCGTCCCACCCGATGGCATCACTTGGGAATACCTGCGGGCCAGGCGGGCAGTGAATCCCTTCTCCCTCGCCAGCGACCGCGATGCCGCGTTCACCTCTGTGCACCGGTTCGATGCGGAACGACTCTCCCCCCAGGTGGCTGTCCCCCACAACGTGGACCAGGTGGTTGACGTGGAGAAGGTTGCGGGAACACCGATTGACCAGGTCTTTATTGGTTCTTGCACAAATGGCAGGTTCGAGGACCTCCGCGAGGCTGCCGAAGTCCTTGGCAACAGGTCTTTCCACGACTCGGTCAGGGTGCTGGTGATCCCTGCATCAAGGCTTGAGTACCTGAAATCCCTGCGGGCCGGCCTTATCGAGCAGTTCGTTGCCGCCGGGGCGCTCGTAGAGGCCCCCTGCTGCGGGCCCTGCATGGGTGGGGCTTTTGGGCTCCTGGCGCCAGGGGAAGTCTCGCTCTCAACATCGAACCGCAACTTCCGGGGCAGGCAGGGGAGTGCCGAATCGCTGGTCTACCTGTGTTCGCCCGCCACTGCAGCGGCAAGCGCGATCAGGGGAGAGATCACCGACCCAAGAGAGGTGTGAAGATGAGGACATGGAAATTCGGGGACAACATCGATACCGACGCCATCATTCCCGGGAGGTATCTCGTCATATACGATGCCCGGACGCTGGCTTCCCATGCATTCGAGGGAACGCGAAACGAGTTCGCCGCAGAAGTCAGCGAGGGGGATGTCATCGTCGCCGGCCGGAACTTCGGATGCGGCTCGTCACGTGAGCATGCACCCCTCGCACTCTCGGGCGCGGGAGTCAGGTTCATCGTTGCCAGGTCATTTGCCCGGATCTTTTACCGGAATGCAATCAACGTCGGTCTCCTCCCCCTCGTATGCAACGATGTGGACCGGATCACGGACGGGTCACCGCTCTTCGTCAATCCAAAGGAAGGGTATATCGAATCCGGTGGCAGTCGATACCGGATTGAGCCGGTACCGGCATTCCTGCAGGAGATCGTCGATGCTGGCGGCCTCGTGAAGTATGCCCGCAGCCTTCCGGAGGTGAAGATATGTACAGGGTCGCAGTAATAGGCGGGGATGGGATCGGTCCCGAGATCATCAGGGAAGGGACCAAAGTCCTTGAAGCTGCGGGGGATCGGTTCGGGTTCTCCCTCGATTTCGAGGAGTTTGACCTTGGGGCGGACCGCTACCTCTCCACGGGGGAACTTCTGACCGATGATGACCTGCAGTCGCTCTCAGGGTTTCAGACCATCTATTTCGGGGCGATTGGAGACGACAGGGTCCCTCCGGGTATACTGGAGAAGGGGATCCTGCTCGCCCTGCGGTTCCATTTCGACCAGTTTATCAACCTCCGGCCGATCCGCCTTCTCGAAGGGGTTGCAACACCCCTTGCAGGGAAAAAACCCTCGGACATCGATTTTGTCGTGGTGCGGGAGAATACCGAGGACTTCTATGTCGGGATAGGCGGACGGTTCAGGGGTTCGCAGAAGGCAGTACTTGAGATCCAGCGCGAGCTCTACCATGCAAAGTTCGGACTCGATATTGAGAGTGATGCCGAGGAGATAGCCTACCAGATAGGAGTCGTGACCCGCGAAGGATCCCGAAGGGTGATTAGGTACGCCTGCGACACCGCCCAAAGGAGGCGAAAGAAGCTCACGTCAGTGGACAAGGCAAACGTCCTCTCCGACGTCTACGGGCTCTGGCGTGAAGTCTTCTCTGAGGTCACCGCAGGATACCCCGATGTCAGCACTGAATTCAATTTCGTCGATGCTGTGACGATGTGGTTTGTGAAGAATCCGGAGTGGTATGACGTTGTGGTCACCCCCAACATGTTTGGCGACATCATCACCGATCTCGGCGCCATGATCCAGGGTGGTATGGGGCTTGCACCCGGTGGAAATATCAATCCTGCCGGAACCTCGATGTTCGAACCGATTCATGGATCCGCGCCCAAGTACAGGGGATTGGGCGTGGCTAATCCCATGGCCACTATCTGGGCCGGCTCGATGCTGCTGGATCACATCGGAGAGCACGAAGCAGCAGAATCGGTGCTGGGGGCGCTCGGGCAGTCAATCCTGGACGGTGTCGTGACCCGGGACATGGGAGGGAGTTCCAGGACTTCCGACGTGGGGGACTATGTTGCCGCGATGGTAAAGCGGGGGTAGGGGAACAGAGAATACACTCCGAACTCTCCCGCACGAAAAAGGGAAGATAATGGGGTGATGCCATTTCTCATGCCGCCATCCTGTCTGCCGTTTCAGGCACATTGAACTGCGAGAGAGGCCTGCAGTAATCGGTGATCAGATGGTCACGGGCGGATTCCTGGGAAGGCAGCGTCGGCAGTTCCACGATCTGCGCGACGCGCTCCCGATAGCCGAGCACCTCCCGAAGAGAATCGAGAGAGAGAGTATAACGGTCTCCATTGACCAGGTCGATATTGAGTGCTCTCCCTGAACGGGAGACCTGGGCCCTTCCTGCCTGACCTCCCAGGTATTCCATCCAGTTCTGCTTGATCCTCCAGATGCATGCAGAATTCCCATTTTTCAAGGCGGCAAAAAGATCATCGATGAGTATGCAGAGCCTCGCTCCGTAGATGCTGAGCTCCAGGATCTCGCGAGGGATCCCATCCGCATCAAGGACTTTTATGCCGTCCCGGCTGAGATATCCTGCCCTTTGCATTTCATCCACCTCTGCGTATTCCTTGGTCTGGAGTAATGAGTATATATATGCTCGATGTGCGCAGGGTGAAAGTGAGCAGAATGGATGCCTGAGAACAGTATCGAGGTAATTACTGTGCACCCTTCTGATGATCCATGCACGCATTCAGGACAGATTCCATGAGTGCAAGGGTCCCTTCGATTCCCGCCAGGGGACGTGCGTGAAGCCTCACCACTCCCCTCAATGGCGCCGTCACCCCCACAAATGCGGCCGAGGGGCAGGCTGCCTGCTCGAATGACGACCCGAGGACAAGATCAGGGCGTTCTTGATCGAGCATCTCACTGACTTTCCCAAAATCCCTTGCCATCTTCACCGGGAATGGCCCTTCAGACGGGGAATTCCTTGAACCTATGCACGCAATCTCCGCGCCCAGGTATTCGCTGAGCATGACAGCGATAGCCTGCATCGACAGGCTCTGGCCAAAGAGTGCCACGGTGGGAGGATCAAATCTTCTCTGGTACTTATCGCACGCGGAGACCACCCGCTCCTCTGCATCGGGGATTATGTGATCGGAAATCACTCCGCCATTGCTGCAGAATCTGTCTTCCAGTGCTGCAACGGCTTTTTTTACGGAAGATAACCCAAGCATCATCCCTGCCGGCTCTCCCAGGCCGGACTGAAGGTCGGGATTCGCATGGATTGTAGATGAAGAGAGCTCCGAATCGCACGAGAACGCTCCGGCGCACAACGTGGCCCCGCATCCCGCCCCCGCAAGAAGGAGCAGGCGCTGTATCTCCTGCAGGTTTCCCCTCCAGAAAGGGTCCATGAGCGAGAGCCCGTCAATATTCACCGAGTTTTGCCGGTGACCGTCCATGGAGAGGGGAAGTGCCGAGAGCGCTGACAGGAAGCCCGCCTCGTATTCCCCGGCAAATCCCGGCGCATCAAGCACGAGGATCCGGGCCGATTCTCCATAACGCTCATCGAGCACCTGTCGGATGTCCTCGCCGATAATCGCAGGAGTGCAGGTGCACAGGACCGCGAGCATCGAATACCTGCCCTGCAGCGCGTCGATGGTCCGGACCAGGGCATCGCCTGTTCCGAGAATGATGTCATGGTCCGACAGGGACGTGCAGTATATCGGGCTGTGCAGTGTAGTCGCAGGGTAGAAGTAGCAGCCTGCTGATCCATGGATGATCACACCGACCCCCCGCACCCCTGAAAGGCATGCTGCAGCCCCGGTCAGCCCGCATGGCCAAAGCGGCCCGGCACACTCAGGCATGGCATTTCCTCCTCCACCGGTGCAGCAGCCTCCGGATGCCGCTGGTGCCGACCGGGAAGGGATCAGGGAGAGGGACGATATTGCCCCCATCCAGGACTTCGAGTTCGAGCATCTCTGCGAGTTCGTATCCAAACCTTTCCGGAAATTCCCCCGTGGGCGGGGTCGGGAAAGTGATCCTCTTCCTCCTCAAAGGGGCAAATCCGCCGATCATCTCTTTCTGGAGAGCCTCCTCCTCCGCGATAGCGGCTGAGGAATCGATGGAGAGGTGCCTGCCCGCGAGATCGAGGAACCTGAGTGTCCCTTCCAGGCCCAGCGGAAACGAGTCGATGTAAGGGATTCCCAACTCCCGACGGAGATGGTCCCCGACCGGCAGCATCGAAGGGTCCCGAAGGATATTGAGCGACGCCTCTCCAAGGTGCCTGATCTCGTCGAGCGTCGCCCCGCACACGAACCTGACGTTCACTGGGGCCCCGAGGAGTGTGAGAAGACGCAACACTTCCCGGTAATGCTCGTTCAATTCGTATTCGAGTGTCTTCTCGCCGATGAGGTTAACCGAGGGGACCTGCTCCCGTCTTTTGGCAAAGCGGGAGAGAGAAATGAGGGCCTGGATATGACCCGCAAGAAACCCTCCGCCAAGGAATCCCGCGGTGGGGATGTACACCACGGGAACGACAGATGGAATCCGGCACACCGCCTCCACATCATCTCCTATCGCTGCGGCAACACAGGTGGAGAGGACGCAGACCAAGTCCGGCCTTTTCTCCGCTGCACAGACAACGGCTCCCTCAAGCACGTGTTCACCGCCGAAGATAACCTCCTTTTCTGTCATATCGGTTGAGAGGACAGGGGGCGGGACCGCGAAGTCCCGTGATGCATGCAGGGCATTGAGAAGTGAGAAATTGTGGTGCGCACATCCTGCGGGCCCGTGAATAATCGTGACACACCGCGAGATCTCGGTGGTCACCGAGAGCGCCCCCGTCAGGGTGCAGCCGTCATCATTCGGAGTAGCCATACGCGAGTGCTTCCAGTTCCTCTATCTCAAGGGGAACAGGGACATCCAGCCGCCGGTTCTCCATGATCCTATGGGCAAGTTCCCGGTATACCGCCGCCTGATCAGAGGGTGGGGCAAATTCCACGACTGTCTTCTTGTTCAGTTCCGCATGCTGTACCACCTGGTCCCTCGGGATGAACTGGATCATGGAACTCCCGATCCTTTCGGCAAAGTCAGCGACAAGTTCCTCTTCCCTGGGGAGGTCCTTTGCATTGCAGATCACGCCCCCAAGGCGGCAGCGGCTCCTCGCACGCGAAGAGAGACGCGATATTGCTTTGCAGATGTTGTTTGCCGCATAAAGCGACATCAGCTCCCCTGAGGTCACCAGGTAGACTTCCTCGGCGTAGCCCTCGCGCATGGGCATTGCAAATCCGCCGCAGACCACGTCACCGAGGACGTCGTAGACCACCACGTCGGCACGAAGCGCGCCGAGCCGCTCCAGGATCTGGAACGTGGCGATGATCCCTCTTCCTGCACAGCCCACTCCAGGCTCAGGGCCCCCCGCCTCGACGCACCTTACCCCGTGGTAGCCACGGTACACGACATCGTCGATGGTGAGTGATCGGTCGTCGCCCCGTTCGCGCACAAGGTCCATGACAGTGGGGATCAGCCTGCCCTGCATCAGCATCCTTGTGCTGTCCCGCTTGGGATCGCACCCGATCTGCAACACATCGAGACCCTGCTCGGAGAGTGCAGCAGAGAGATTGGCAGAAGTGGTTGATTTGCCGATGCCGCCTTTCCCATACAGGGCGATCTGTTTCATCACCCAATATTTGACGGGATTGGTTATTAGGTATTCTGAGGTTAACAAAAGTCTGCTTGAATTTCAAGGGGATGCGAGGGTCAGTCCCTGCCCCGGACCAGGCCCATGCCCAGGACGATAACCGGGAGAATCTCCAGGCGCCCGACCCACATGACCACGATGAACACCCACTTTGAGAGGAGCGGCATGGAAGGGTTCACGTACCCCGTGGTCATTCCGCAGGAGCTCATGGCAGAGACGATCTCAAAGACGAGGTCAGTCAACCCAAACGCGGTGATATGCACCTGCAGGACGATCATCGTAGCAATGAAGACCATGATAACCGAGAGGATGATGACAAGCATACTCTTCGATAGTTCAGGCTCTGCTACCTCGATCGGGATGTTCCTCCCCTCATACTTGAACGGCACCAGCACCCTGCTCCGGACAAAGGCACGCCTGAACCACCAGATGATCCCGCGATAACCGAGGGCGATCCTCGAGAGCCTGACGCCCCCCGCCGCACTTCCGCTCGATCCCCCGATAAAGATGAGCATCATGAGGAAGACCACCGTTACGGCGGGGAAAAGGTGGGGATTGGCATTCTGGAACCCCGTGGTGCTGATGGCCGAAGTGGTCATGAAGATACCCTGACGGATCGACTCTCCGACCGGGAGCCCTGCGAGGAAAAAAAGGTCCGCGATAACAAGCAACGCACCGAATATGAGGAAGATGAGGAGGAGCCTGACCTGCTCTTCCGAGAAGAAGGAGATCTTCTTGCTCCGGTAAGTCATGTAGTAGAGGGTAAACGGGGTCGACCCGAATATCATCACCGGGATAAGGACTGCCTCGAGGAAGGGGTTCTGGTACGAGAGTATCCCGCCCGCCCTCGGTATGAACCCTCCAGTCGAGATGCCAGAGAGCGCCAGGTTCAGTGCATCCCAGAGCGGAACTCTTGCCACCATGATCAGGCCTGCCGACACCACCGTGAGGAGAATGTACACAGCCCAGATCTCCTTCCCGTTTGCGATGACACTGGGGAGGATCCGCTCGGCCCTCCTCTCAGCCCGGAAAAGCGGGGATGTATCAAGACCGGACCGGAAGGCCAGCGTGAGTGAGAGTGAGATTACTGCGAGGCCTCCGACCCACTGCATGTAGGTCCTCCAGAAGAGGAGGCTCTCGGGGAGCGAATCGATGCCCCTGAGAAGAGAGAATGCAGTCCCGGTCCATCCAGCCATGGATTCGAAGAACGCATCGGTAAAGGAGAGATCAAGCACCAGCATGAAAGGAATACAGGAGATAAGGGCAAATGCAAGCCATACAAGTGCAACCGAGCAGAGTGCAGCCGAAAAACGGACATCTTCTCTTCTCCTCGGGAGGTAATTCAGGAGAAAACCGCTGCAGAAGAACAATGCCGGCACAAGGGCGAGTGGCAGGAGCATATCCCATTCCCTGAAGATCACTGCCACCGGGAGGGGAAGGAGAGTGAGCGGGCTGATGAAGACCAGCATCTCACCAAGCTCGCCGAGGACGGCGGAGAAATACCGTATCCTGCCCATACCTACCTGAATGGTTGGCACTTCCCGCCTGATGTATATTTGCCTGGGCCCTGTCTGCGAGGTGTCGCCTCAACTCGTCTGTAGGGAGAGGCGATGGGAGATTATCCTCCAGCAGACGATCAACTGCATCAGGTCGGTCGGAGTCAGAAGTGGGCAGTGCAAAAGGAGATCTCGGGGATCGACACCCGTCTGCCCGTGCAGCAGGGAAGAGATGAGGTCGGCCGATTCGCAGGGGAACCCCCCGTCGAGCTCGACCCTCCCCATGGAACGCCCTCCTTCAACCACAGGCATGTACTCGACACTGCATGGTCTCGTGCGGCCGGAAAGGACACCCCCGAGGTCAAACTTCATCCATATCCTCTCAGATATCCCGGGCAGGGGTTCGAGGGCCAGGGATACCCGGTAAATGTTCTCCCCCCATCCAAGGCCCCGTCCAAACCGTGAGAAGGATATCCCGATTATCCCCCTGGCATACTGGCGCTGGGGGGCGACGAAAGAGAGGTAATCCGATTCGCGAAGGGCCATTTCCCTTCGGACCGCCTCCTCGGTATATCCCCTTGTCCCCATGTCCCTCTTGAGTTTCCATTCCCTTTTTACGTCCGGCGCAGGGTCCACGAAGAAAGAGAAGTCAAGGCGTTCCCGGAGCCCCGAAGTAAAGAGGGGGTGCAGGCCTTCGAGGATGATAATCTTCGTGGGCTTGAAAAAGACAGGACCCTCTATCGTACCCGTTTTGTGATCATACCAGTTCTTCTCAATCCCCTTCCCCTGCTTCAGCATCCCGACATCCCGTTCGAGAGAAGCAAAATCGTTTGCCTGGGGAGAGAGAGGGGTTATTTTTCTCGCGTTTCTCTCCTCCCTGTCGTAAAGATGGTAATCATCGAGGGAGATGGTTGACACGAGGTCTTCCCCTATCAGGTTTTTTATCGCCGCGGTGAAGGTGGTCTTTCCGGAACCGCTGTCCCCCGCAACTCCTATCAGGTACACGTATTCTGACGAAGAGAGGATCTCCTTGAAAACGGAAGAATCGTTCATAACAGATCCCGTATCAGGTCATTCCATTGGGATAGGATTCCTTGAAAGGGAACCGGCAGATATCTGCTATTCACGGTTAAAAAAGGAAACCCGTCCTCCCCTACGTGAGAACTCCAATCTCCCTGTGCTTGCGTGCGATGGTATCTGCCAAGAGGTCGAGCTGCTTGAGGTCTTTTGCCCCCGGAGCTCCCTTGATGTATACAGGATCCAGGAGTTCCGGTTCGATGCGCGTGAGCATCCCTTTCAGGGTCTCGACCGTCTTTCCACCCCAGCCGTAACTTCCAATCACCGAGACGAAACGTGTCTTGGGACGGAGTAGATTGGCAAGGTACGTAGCGTATACCGCCTGGGGGTGAGGGCCGAAGATTACCGTGGGCGTTCCAATCACGACAGTGGCTGCATCGACGAGTGACATCGCGAGTTCACCGATATCGGTGACCACGAGGTTGAACGGGAGCACCCGTATCCCCCGCTCGATCAGCGCCCCCGTAAGGTAATCCACCATCTTCTCCGTGCTCCCATGCATGCTCACGTACGGGATGACCACCTCGTTTTTGACCTGGTCGCCTATCCAGTCGCGGTACGCGTCGAGAATGAGGTGCGGCTCCCTGTACAGAGGCCCGTGGCTGGGTGCTATCATGGCGATCTCAAGCGTGTCAATCTTCTGCATATGATCCCTGATGCTTGACGCAAAAGGCATCATGATCTCGGCATAATACCGCTTTGCCGAATGATAGCCCATCTTCCAGTCATTCACCGAGAGGGTGCTCTCGGCCATGTGCGAACCGAAGAGGTCGCAGGAAAAGAGCACCCGGTCTTCCCGGGCATAGGTGAGCATTGTCTCCGGCCAGTGAACCCATGGCGTGATGAGGAACTCGAGCGTCTTTCCCCCGAGATCGAGCGTCTCGCGGTCCTTGATGACCATGCAGCGCTCGCTGCCGATATCGAGGAGATGCGTGACCATGTCGATGCACTTCTCGTTTGCGACCACTTTCGCATGGGGGAAGAGCTCGGCCATCATCGGCAATGACCCGGAATGGTCCTGCTCGGCATGGTTGACGACCAGGTAATCAATGGTGTCCACCCTGGCCTTTACGAGGTTGGTGACAAGATCCATCTCAGTGGTCGGGTCAACCGTGTCGATGAGGGCCGTCTTTTTTGTTCCCTTCACGAGGTACGAGTTGTAGCTGGTCCCCTGCGGAAGTGGAATGAGACTGTCGAAGAGGCGCCTGTCAAAGTCGAGCGCCCCGACGGAGAAAATATCAGGTGCGATCTCCCGGACAACCATATGAATCCTCACACATTCCTGAACTTGTCGGGGGTCGCCTGGCAGACCGGGCATCTCCAGCCCGCAGGGAGGTCTGAAAAGTCTGTTCCGGCCAAAATATTCATTGACGGTTCTCCCCTGACGGGATCGTAAATGTGCCCGCAAATCATGCATTGATATGAATCCATTCGCTGCTTCTCTCCTGTAACGTTGAGTATGGGAAATAATTGACGCACTCTATCCTGGAGAATCCACCAGCATAATGATTTCCATGCAGGATCCCCACTTCAGCATGATAATCGCACCTGCGATTTTCCCTTTGCATGCATGTGCCTCGAAAGGAAATCATGTGGTTCTTTAAGAGATTCCCCACAACTCATATCAGTTGAGGTCAAATCACCTTCCATGCACGCTGAAGAAGATGGTGTCATGACGGTTGTCCGGCTGATGGCACTCTCTGCCCGGACTGCACCGAAAGGGAAAGGAAAAGACTCTCTGGTCTGTGTCATCGCGGGGCCCGGAGATCTCGCAGCCCTTGCAGAAGAGATGGGGCGGCTCTCAAAAAGCCTGGGACTCTCTATCTTTTCCAGGGATGCAGGGAATGTCTCTGCATCCCGCGCCTGCCTCCTGATAGGGGTGAGAGGCCAGGAGCCGGTGGGCATCAACTGCCAGGGATGCGGCTTTCCCTCATGCGATGAGATGGTGGAGGCAACCGGCAAAGGCGGCGGGACTGCGCCGTTCCGGGGACCGAACTGCGTGATCAAGGTTACAGACCTTGGCATCGCGGTCGGATCCGCGGTCAAGACCGCGTCCATTCACAATGTCGACAACCGCGTGATGTACACGGCAGGCGCCGCAGCCCTCTC
>CAZRCH010000006.1:0-47103 GCA_964598545.1 uncultured Methanolinea sp.
TCAACCGCCTGCCGAGTAAGAACGGCAGGTTGACATCCGTAGTATGTTGCCATTTTCAGACCTCGTGTGTGGGTTTTTTTAGTATCAATGCGAAAATGCAACTATAATGACTTGAAAAAATTTTCTTCGATCGAAATTGTGAGTTACTCTCATGAGAAGTAAGAGAGAAGAAAGGATCAGCACAATGCTGTGCTGGGCTCTCTTTCATAACAAAATCGATCATAACAGTGCAATTGTTCCCGCTGCTATTGCCTTGTCTGTCGCCTTATCGATAATAGTCCATTTGATTCTGGTGTTTTTCACCAGACCAAAACTGCCATAATCGATGCCTTCTGTCCATCCGGGATCAGTACCCTCAAGAATGAACTTATCCCCGGCAGCAATCATGTTGTCTGATGCTCCCACCTCCTCGAATGCAACCACATTCCCGCCAATGTCAGCAATGGTGAGCGTGGTCTTGGTATCTTCGGTTGCGAGGATCACTTTCACGTCCTTAAGGGCAAATGCGTCACCCCCTTTATGCTCAAAAATAAACTGGTGACTATCAAGGTCAACGGTGCAATCAACAGATGCCTGGGGAGCTTTTCCGGTTCCCCCGCCAAGGCCCCCGGCAAACCCACTCACTACTGCTGCAATGATGATGGTCACTACAAGCATGAGCATAACCCCGACAACAGGCGAGACTGCTGAATTATCATTTTTCTTCATTGGATGCTCACCTCTTTGTCAAAGATATACTTCCCGCTTGGAATATGCAGGATTTTAAAATCGACAATTGCACCCGGAACGAAACCTGTCGAACTGTCAGAACAGTTGATTCCGAAAAGGCTATTCATCGCAGGATTCACATGCGGTGCATCAGGCCCGTCATTATCATCGTAGTTCCCGGCAAAGCTATGTGGATCACAAAGGATATCCCCAGGTCTAAATACTGCCGAAGCATTCCCGAACCAGTTATCATTCCCGCTATCTGAGTCCTGGATGGTATCATCGCCGAACCTATTCTGATCATTAAGGAACAAAACGCCACAATACTGTGTGTCAGTCCAAGAAAACCATCCAGCATTTCCGACAACAGCCACTTCACCAGTTAAATTACCCTTAACGATCTGACCCGATGATGCATTGGTGATGTAGGTGACGATCTGGAGATCCTTTGTTGGAAGCACATCACCACTGAGGTGTTCGATTACCATTCCTGGGCAGTAATACCCATTTCCCCAAGGAGGCATTCCTCCATAATTTTCAAGACTATAGATTTTTACTGCAATCGACGCAGACGGTGCCGCTTTCGTTCCGCCAGCAAGCCCTCCGGCAAATCCGCTCACCACCGCAGCGATGATGATCGTGACCACAAGCATGAGCATGACGCCGACAACCGGTGATACGGCGTCCTCTTTTTTCAGTTCCATTTATATTCCTCCATTTTTCTGGAGTTGTGCAGGGAGGGCCCGTCCCTTCACAACGCAAATGAATTTTAACTATAACTATTTAAATTGATCAATTCTATTTGGATTAAATAAGATCAACTTGTTTTATATATTCTGAACGAGAGAGTGTGTAGCAAAAGATGCGACGCCGTTTCACTTCATCCGAAAATCACGGTCTTTACCGGCCATGCAGGTGAGTTCATATGGATTTCCATTATTCCGATACCACGCTCGTGGTCCAGGGAGAATTCCTCGCCGTATCCACTGGAGTCGGCGGAGACCTCAGGCAGGTGGACTCCCTTTTCAACTACACCGTTCCCCGTGAGTGGCATGATACTTCCCCAGAACTTTTCCTCTCAGATATTGCCAGGAAGGAAGGGATTTGCGGTGACTATTTCGGGCTCCTTACCGCGGTCCCCATGACCTGCCTCCTGATCTGCCAGTGCGGGTTCATCACGATATTCATCACGGCGGGGATCTCGAACCACACCATCAACATCATAGCGGTAAGCACGGAGGGTATGTCCAGGAATGCCCTCCTCGAATCCGTGGCAACGATAAGCAGTGCAAAGACACAGGCTCTCTTTGAGACAGGGAGGGGGATTGTCGCGACCCCCACAGATGCGGTGATCATAGCCTGCGAAGGGGAAGAAGTGCACCGGTATGCCGGGGTCGTCACTCCGGTCGGGAGTCGCCTTGCAGAATGTGTGAGGAGAGGAGTCCCGCTGGCACTTTCACGGTATGAGGGCGGATCCGATTCCCCTGTGATTCTCAGTGTCGAATTACCCCGAATGGAATGAGATCTCTATATGGCAATTTGGTTCCACGCATTCCCATGCGTAATAAGCGGATCCCGTTTTCAGGCCGGAAAACGTCCCATATACTCTCACACTATCAATGCTGAATCCTCCCTGCCAGCAGAGAGAGACGGCTCGTCTTCCTACATTGCATCTTGTATCAGGCGAAGGAATATGAGAAGTGCTTGCTTTTATCATAATATCGTGAGAATAGATAACACTTAATATGAGAATTTCACAAATATGTCAAGAATGAAGAAGAGGATATCCCACAAAGTCCTGGTCATATTTGCTCTCGTTGTGCTTATTCTCTTTTTCTCTTTTCTTTGCGGGTGCGTGGAGGTTGGGGCTGGTGAAGAACTTCAGACACAAGGCTCGCAAGCAACACCATCCCCGACCCAAAAGCCTCCTTCAGCACAGGAACCGCCAATCCCATGGGAGCCCTGGATGGGCGTTCCGCCCGACCAATATTATCAGGAAAATAACCCCCCTATTACAGGAGGATCGGGAACCGGCCCTGGTATTGCCACATACACCGATCCCGTTCCCCCCAGTATTGCGGGAAATATCACACACAGGGAGCTGAACCAGAGTCCCGAATTCTTCCCAAGGCCCTTTGACTATCCCACCGCCCCCTTCTTCCAGGAAGCGTATTTCCTCTCATGGAACAACATTGCGCTCGTGGCAAACCCGGATTCGCCCCCGTTTGTCATCGAATTCAAGGTGGAGACCCGGACCAAAAATCCCTACGATTCCCAGGTGCTCATCACGGTTAGGGATAATTCAACGGGAAGAGTCGTGGCCGAGGAAGGGTATAACGGGGCATACAGTTCCGAGCCGGAAAAGAGGATCATCATACGGGAAGCAGGAGAATATCATATCAACCTGTATGGATATCATGCAGGCGTCCACCTCATCCTCAGAGGAGGCGTCCCGAAAGACCAGGCAGTTCCCTACGGGACATTTACCACACGTATCGTGCAACCGGCGGCGCAGGTGCCGGAGGAGTATTACTGGGAGGAGAAATACTGGCAGGAAGCCCCCTAATTTTAGCTTAAAAAAAGGAAAAATGGGCATTCCTCCCCGCAGAGCTGGATAAGGACCGACGTGTTGTTCATTACCACAAAGGAATACCATCCCGTGATGACGAGCATCATGATGAGTCCTGACCCTTTCAACTTCAGTTCGGACCATTGTGCCACGCTTACGATGAAGATCAGGACAAATCCCTTGATGAGCAGGTGAAAGAACACATTGTCCACTACGGGGACCATCACGTGGTTTACCTCGAAACCTCCAAGTGAGAGGATCATGTCGGTGGTCACAATGTCGAGGCCAAAGAGGACATAGATGAGGATGATGCAGAGGAAGACGTTGTTTGGGATCTGGCTCCTGAAGAACGATCCTACCAGGTCCGCTTTCGGCACTGCGACGGCATTCATGGGAAAACCCCTCCTGCAATGTTCCGGGAAGTCCATCCAGCGCATCGTCTCATAGCCTTCGAAATGATCAATTTTGGGACCTATTAAATCTTCACGTCCAGTCACTTTACGAGCATGAGCATAACTTGAACGGTTCACTTTCCCGTTTCACATGGATCAATGCCATGAACCTTGGGCCCGCCATTTTTTTTACAAGACCTTATGTGTCTCTCCTCAGGAATTAAAGGAAGATCGGGATTTGAAAGGGGGTGTCCCTTGCGAAAAAAATGACAGATAAAAAATGAACAGCAATGACAGAAACGCTATCTTCCCGGACTGGCAAAGATGCGTGTGTGGAGATCAAAAGAAGCTATAGTATAGAATTCGCAGGCTTCTTTGAAAGATACATGTTAGGAGAGAACCCATGATCATCGCGGAAATCAGCATAGTCCCTCTGGGGACAGGGACACCCGGCGTGAGCGCGTACGTGAAAGCCGCCCTCGAAGTACTGAAAAAACAGGACCGGGTCAGGGTCGAACCCGGGGCGATGGGGACAGTGATCGAGGCATCCAACCTGCGAGACCTGTTCGACGCGGTAGAAATAGCGCACAATTCAGTCCTCGGGATGGGCGTAAAAAGGGTCGTGACCGAGATAAAAATTGATGAGAGGAGGGACAGGGAGGCAACGATCGAGTCAAAAATAAGAGCCCTGCAATAATGCACCTCCCTGTCAACATACGAGCCATAAGCTCCTGGCATTGTCCTGGAAAGGAGTGATCCCTTTATAAAAACTCGTGACCACCCGCCGGGCCGTGGGAACATGGATTCGATGATCTCTTCATGTGGCGGCGTCTGCTTCAAGGGTCGCCTGGCATCAGCCGTACCCGGAATTGACAGGGAAATACGGTGGGTACCGTTCAAAGAAAACTACATGATTCACTGTCGGGACACGTGTAAAAAAATGAAATCCCGGATATGATTTCCTATGAAAAGCCTCCGGCATTTTCATGCGTTGGACCTGCTGCAAATTGCGTCATTCTTGTTTTCACATTAAAAGGGTAATCGCACGATGATCACCACACGCTTCCTTGCTATCTCCACATCCCTTTGGGGGCCACGATCTCGAAACGCGCTCCTTCCCCGGGGATTCCAGTCTCTCTGATAGCCATACCGGTGATCAAGAGGATCTCGCGGGAGAGGAAGAGGCCAAGGCCGGTCCCTTTTCCATACCCCTTCTCGAATATTGTCTCCTTTTCATCCTGTGGAATTCCCACGCCATCGTCCTCGAACGAGATGACAAGAGAATCATCGACAATACTGCACGAGACCCGGACTCCCGTGATCTTCCCTCCGTACCTGACGGCATTCTCAAGGAGGGCATAGAAGACCTTCTCCAGTAGCGGATCGGCGAAGACCTCGAAATGGCAGTCCTCTGCATTGAACGTGACACTGCCCATGTCGACCTGGTCCCTGGCCCTCTGGAGTGTTGCTGCAAGGTGCTGCCAGACAGGTTCTTTAACTCCGAGGTCCTGGTAATCGCGGGTGAACTCGAGGATCTGCCGGATGGCCTGGACTGCCCGCTTCTGGCGGTCGAGGCATCCCGTCATCTCGTCGTCCCTGGCAAGGCCGCGTGCAAGCGAGATATGCCCCGCAAGGACCGAGAGCTTGTTCGAGATGTCGTGGCGGGTGATGCTGTTGAGGAGGTTGAGCTTCTGGTTTGCCTGGACCAGTGCCTTCTGTATGCGCTTTTTCTCGGATATGTCGCGGAAAATCACGAGGAACGCCCGTTCTCCGTCCCTCTTCGCCGCGGTGGCAATCACCTCCACGTCGATCACGTTCCCGGAGAGCGTGATGAATTTCTCCTCGATAGGAGGCATGACCGCGGTGGGGTCCTCCGTCATCCTGGCGATGCGCAGTATCACATCATCGCGGGAATCGGGATGGACAAAGTCAAGTGTCATCTTTCCGACAATCTCGGCCCTGTCGGCGGCGCCCATGAGCCCGACTGCCACATCGTTTGCGTAGATGATGCGCCCTTCCCTGTGGATGACCATTGCGTCGAACGAGTGTTCGATCAGCCTCCGGTAACGCTCCTCGCTCTCGAAGAGCTCGTCCTGGTGCTGGCTGATGTCATCAAGCATCTGGCGAAGCTCCTCCTCTGTCGCTGCGATCTGCTCGTAAGAGGCGACCAGCTCGTCATGCTCACGCGAAAGCTCCCCCTGTATGCGTTTTTCCTCGGTGATATCCGTGAGCATGGCAAACGATCCGCGAAATACCCCGTGGTCATCGAAGATAGGGGTGGCAGAGACGTACATGATCCTTGGTGTCCCGCTGCGGGAGACGAAGGTGCGTTCGTAATTACCGGGGAGCCCCTTCATCCTCTCCTCCCATCTTGAGCGCTGGACGCCCCTTTCTTCTTCTGCCATGAAGGCATCGATGGGCCGGCCCGTCATCTCTTCAGGAGAATATCCGAGGATCTCGGCCATACGGCGGTTCACATACGTGGTGTTGAAGTGCGCGTCCATCGCCCAGATGCCTTCCTGCGCAGTATCGACGATGCGGCGATACTTCTCCTCGCTTCTCCGTATCTCCTCCTGGACCGCCAATCGCTCGGTCAGGTCTGTCGCAATGCTCAGCAACACCTTCTTTCCCTGCCATCCGGTCAACAGGGTGTTGACGTGCAACGGGATCGCGGTCCCGTCTTTCCTGAAATGATGCACATCAAAATCACCCTCGCCGGTCTGCAGTAACCGATCGATCCTCGCCTGTATCAGCGCCTCGGTCTCCGGGACATCGAGGTCGTGGAGGTTCAGAGAGAGGAACTCGTCCCGGGTGTATCCATGAAGGTCAAGTGTCCTCTGGTTGGCATAGAGGAAATTTCCCTCGAGGTCATGGACCGTGATGGAGGCAGGTGCACTGTCGAGAAGCTGGACCAGGATATGCATGTAATCTTCAGCTTTCTTCCGCTCCGTGATGTCTCGGATAATACCCCGCGTGCCTTTCACTTCCCCTTCTTCCATGATGGATGACGCTTTCAGTTCCATGAAGAACCTGCGGGCGTTATTCCTGGCGGCCTCGATCTCGAGCGGGACATCCGGAACGAGACCAGTCTCGATGCACTTGAGAAAGATTGGCAGTACCCTGTCATGCTCTCCTGGTGCGACAAACCGGGAGAAATGCTGTCCGCACATCTCCACTGGTGAAGAGAATCCACACATCTCTGCCAGGGCCTTGTTGGCAAAGGTGAGCACGCCATCCCGGTCTGTCATGAAGAACCCGTCACGGATCTCATCGACGAGGGTACGGTACTTCTCCTCGCTCGCGGCGAGTGCCTGCTGGGTCGCGAGCCGGTCCGTGATGTCCCGTGCGATGGCATAGATGACATTTCCGTAAGGGAACGACCGCCACTCTATCCACCGATATCCCCCTTCCCTGGTCCGGTAACGGTTCACGAAGTTGGGGACGATCTCTCCGCGGCTGAGCTGGGCCACCGCATCACGGGTGGTGGCCCTGTCGTCAGGGTGCACGAAATCCATGAACGATCTCCCTTCCAGCTCGTCCAGGGTGTATCCGAGTGTCCTCTCCCACTCGGGATTCAGCTTCCGGAAATATCCGTCCGTGTCAGCGATGCAGAGCAGGTCGATTGCATTCTGGAAGAAGAGGTCGAGTTCGCGGGTCTTCTCCCTGATCTCCGTCTCTGCAACCACCCGTTCCGTGATGTCCCGGATTGCTTCTATCGCACCTGCAAGGTTTCCGTCTTCGTCGTAAAGGCGGCACGCTTTCCCCCAGTAGTGAATCGTCCTTCCGTCTTTCCTCCCGACTGTCGTCTCTGCAGTCAGGAATGTACCGTTCCTCTGCGTGAAATGGTAATGCTGTCTTTCAAAATCTGCATTGGGGGAGAGGACGAGATCGATAAGCATCGGGCGCAGTGTTCCGTAGAACGCTCTTGAATAGACATGATTTCCCCGGCCAAGGACCGCAATGGCAGGGGTGCCGGTCATCTCATCCATTGCCCGGTTCCACGCCATCACGGATCCTTCCCGGTCAATTGCAAAAGTGGCGTCGGGAAGGAAGTCGATGATGTCGGCGAGTCGCTTCTTTGATTCGATGAGCGACTGCTCGGCGCGCCGTTTCTCAATTGCCTGGCGGACCTTGTGGGTGAGTTCTGCGAACTGGACCTTTGGGTCTCCCCCCTTCTGGAGATAAAAATCCGCCCCTGCGTTGAGGGCATCGATCACCACCTCCTCCCTCCCCTTCCCGGTGAAGATGATAAACGGTATGCCGGAACCCCGGGACCTGAGGGATTTGAGGAACTCGATTCCGTCCATCCCAGGCATCTGGTAATCGGAGATGATGGCGTCAAATGCGGTATTCCCCAGAACCTCAAGAGCTGCCGGGGCAGAATCGACGCAGTCAACGGAAAAATCCCCGTTCCGCTCCAGGAAGATCTTTCCCAGGTCCAGGAGATCCTGGTCATCATCCACGTACATGACAGAGTATGGACGATCTGGGGCCATTAGAGAACAATGACTCCTCTCCGGTAATGAACTCTGTGGAAATACCATCAATGAAAGGACCAACAGTCGGAGATCCAATAGTCCTTCCCGATCGACTCCCCTACAGAGCAGAGGGTGTATGTACCAGGAGTATACTACACTACTACAGCATGGCGACGCTGCGGGGATATGCCGACCTGCTCAGGCTCCATTTCTTCTTTGCCTGGCCGATCCTCTTCTGCTCGGGCTACCTCCTTGCCGCCGCCACGTATGGCACCTTCTCGCTTGTCGACCTGGCCAGAGCTGCCGTCATCGGGTTCCTCGGGTTCGAGGGAGGGCTCGTCCTGAACGACTACATCGACCGCGAGTATGACAAGAAAGACACCGAGTTCGGGAGGCTCACCCGGTACTGGAGGATCTTCGGGACACGACCCATCCCGGCAGGGCTCGTCTCCCCACGGAGCGCCCTCCTCCTCTTCCTCCTCCTCGCCATATCCACCCTCATCGTCATCGCGACCCTTCCTTACCCTCACTCTCTCTACGTCGCGCTCATCATGCTCTACGGGTATGGAGCAGAGGCATTCTACCAGGTGAAGAAGCGGCGCCAGTCTCTTCCCATCGCGCAACTGCTCGGGAGGACAGACTTCGCCCTCTTCCCTGTCGCCGGATATCTCTGCACGGGGTTCCCCGACACCCCCGCCCTCCTCTACTTCCTCTTCTTCTACCCGTTCGCCATGGCACATCTCGGTGTCAACGACCTCGCAGATATCGAGAACGACCGGGCGAGGGGGATGCAGACTGTCCCGGTCCTCTACGGGATGCGGGGGACCGTCCGGTGGATTGCCGGGTTCTTCATGGTCCATGTCGTTTTTGCCTTCATCTTTATCAGCGTGCTCGATCCTATCGCGACCGCGGGGGTGGTCTTTGGGCTTGCACTCCTCGCGCTTGCCGCGATTCACCTGGCCAGGCAGCCAACCGCCGGGGGGGGAATGAAGGTCCTGCCGCTCTTTCACCTGGCAATGCTCATCTATGCGGGCTCGATAAGCGTGGGAGCGTTGCTCTGACCAACGGGGCGAGATAATCAGAATGATGGATGAGCAGAACCCCCGCGCTTTTGCGTGTCGCGTCAGGGAGAACGACACACTTCTGAATGGAGCGAAATCACGGGAAATGATCCCTTCCAGAAAAGATAAACCGGCTTGCTTCAAACCCTGGATGAAATAAAGAATAATACCCTTTCCCGGATCCTGACCGGCTTATGGCCTTTTTGTAACACTTGGAGCGGTGAGAGGAGACCCGTCGACGTTCTCTTTCGGATTGCTCTGTGATATGGAAAAGAGGCTTGGTACCCCACGAGT
The DNA here is from genome assembly GCA_964598545.1 of uncultured Methanolinea sp. Classification (GTDB taxonomy): domain Archaea; phylum Halobacteriota; class Methanomicrobia; order Methanomicrobiales; family Methanospirillaceae; genus Methanolinea_A. Next base: position 9,503 of record CAZRCH010000006.1, read on the forward strand.
CCAGGCAACGCAGGAGCCACTGCTGCCAAATTCATCACGGGGCATCATCATTGTATTGGCGGTAGGAGGGGAGGAATGGCAGGTTTATCTTTACAGGAAACTCACGTCTCATGAGAATGCCGGATATTGCGCAGTTGATAAGGGCGGCAGGACTCGAAGGCTGGGTGCTCCCGGGAAGGACATATCCCCACCCCCTCCCCGAGGGGATGCGTGACTTCTACTGCTACACGAGGGACGGAGGACATTCCCTCCTCGTCGTGCTTGAAAACGAGTACCGGCACGGTGAGCCCCCCGAACGATTCATCGTCCCGGCTCCGGTGAAGATGGTGCTCAGGCATGGTTTTCGCCAGAAGGAAGGGTACCTCTGGTCGGACCTCCCGTATGCAATGGATATCGGCCTGCAGGTGAGGGACGAGGATATCGAGTTTTAACGGAACCCCATTTATTTTTCGGGGCTCATGGATATCCTTTTTCGACAGGGGCCGGTAACCAGCGGCTCTTTTCCCCAAAATTTTTTCATCGGTGCATAAAAGAAACCCCCTTCTGATCCACAGCAATCTTCTTATATTCCCCGGGCCATCATCAGCACAGGGGGTGCGAGGATACACGCGGGGGAGCAGCCGATCGAGGTCATCACCATCAGGCTTGGCTTGACCTCCCGGGCATACCTGGTCAGGCAGCACGGCGTGGCCCTGGTCGATACGGGTGTTCCGGGGAGAGAGGGTGCGATCGTCGCAAGGATGAAGGAAGCGGGTATACACCCTCAGGACCTCAGACTCATCCTCCTCACGCACGGCCACGCAGACCACGCGGGATCGGCCCTGGCACTCCGGGACCTTTCAGGGGCGCCCGTGGCGGTGCACCGGAACGATGTATCCATGGTACGATCCGGGCGGCAGGCCACACTTGTTCCCACCGGGACCGTGGGACTTGTCCTCGGGGCTGTGTATGGCAGGAAGGGCAGCGCCCACTTCCCTTCCCTAGAGCCGGATATTCTCCTCGGCGATTCGTTCGCTCTCAATGAATACGGGATCAGGGGGGAGGTCATCCACACGCCCGGGCACACCGCCGGCTCTGTCTCCCTCCTGCTCGGAAACAGGGACGCAATCGTGGGAGACCTCGTCTTCCCGACGATTCCGACCGGAAGGCCGGGGCTGCCGTTCTTTGCTGAAGATCCGGATGAGGTGCGGGCAAGCATAGGGAAAGTTCTGGCGTTCCAGGGAGGGACGATCTATCCCGGCCACGGAGGACCGTTCTCCTCGTCCCAGGTCCGGCGGCGTTTCCCAGGGGTCATCTGAAGTCCCCCGGACGGGTTTGACGCGCGAGTTTTTCCTCCTGCCGGACAGTTCACACTGGAACGGGACCTTTGAGCGCGACGGCAGAATCGAACATGTTTTGGCCGTTCAGTATAGACTCCTTCTGCAAGGAGAGACTCCGCATGACCCATTTGAGACCGTTTCATTGCCTGGCTTTGGCAGGTGCGCTCCTGTTCATATCCTGCGTGATTGCGGGATGCACCGCACCTGACCAGCGCCAGACCGGCATGGAAGCCACTCCCACCTGTGCGTCAGAAGAGATCGTCTTTTTGACCGAGGATCTCTACCCATTCAGCTACACCGGCACGGCCGGCACCCCGGAAGGCCATTCCGTCGGGGTGATCCAGGAACTCTCCAGTCGCCAAAACTGCAGCAGCCGGATCGAGGTGCGCACCTGGAGCGACGCGTACGGGACTGCGCTCACAACACCCGGGTATGCGGTCTTTTCCACCGCGAGAACGCCAGAACGTGAGAGAGAGTTCGCCTGGGCAGGCCCGATTGCCACGTTTGACTATGTGCTGTATGCCACGAACGACTCAGGGATAGCGCTCCAGAGCCTCGAGGCCGCACGCAACACCGGGACAATCGCGGTGGTAGAGGGAGATGCCCGCCATGACTTCCTCATCGGGAACCAGTTCTCGAATATCAGGCCGTATTCGTCCGACGCCGAATGCCTCGATGCCCTCCTGAACCGCTCCGTATCCCTCTGGATTGGATCGTCTGCAACCACCCCGGAGACCCTGCGCAGGAAGGGTATCCCCGACTCTGCACTGGTCCCCGTCTACCCACTGCTCAGGACAGAGCTCTTCATCGCGTTTAACAGGGAGACAAACCCGGCAACCGTCCGTGCATACCAGGACACCCTCGATTCCATGAAGGCGGACGGAACGTTTGTCCGTATCACCGGGAGCAGCACGTATGCGTCCCCTCCATCCGCAGGTGCCGGGGACCGGGACGCCCTCGCCAGGGAAACGCTCCTTCCCGCGTTCTCCGCGCTCGTCTCGGCCCGGATCCACGGGATCGCCGCCGCGTTGGAGACCCTCGCTCTCACCGGGGAGCTTAAAGAGGGGGACTGGGAGCGGATCCGCCCGCTCCTCGTCAGGCTCGAGCAGGAGTATCCAGAGGCCAGGTTCTGGTACGCACGACCCGATGGCTCCTATTATACGACCGTCGACAACCTGACGAGCGCAAACCTCCGGGACCGCCCCTATTTCCCGGGTGTGCTCGGAGGGAAGACCTCGATCGGGACCATCGTGGTGAGCAAATCGACCGGAAGGTACACCGCAATCGTCGCGGTCCCAGTCCGGGAGGAGGGAGAGGTGAATGGAATTCTCGGGACATCGGTGTACTGCGACACCCTTGAGGAGGCACTCTTCGACGAGTTCACGCTCCCCGCAGGGTATTATGCGTTCGCGGTGGACAGTGCGGGGATGCCGGTCATAGACTCCCTTCCGGACAGGATCTTCTCGCTCGATGAGAATACCAGGTCGCAGGTGGTGGGGATGCAGGAAGGGATGTTGCGTTACCGTGACGAAGGCACCGTACATGAGGCCGTCTTCAGGTCAGAAAACGTGACCGGGTGGAAGGTCGCTGTCGGGTGGAGAGCATGACGGGCCCGGCCTGACCACCTGGCATTCTCCATCTCTTCCCACATCTTCCAGAAAACACTGGCCCCTTTTAAGACCCCTCCTCCCCCAGCGCCTCGGTGCTCCGCATCTGGTAGAGGGCGATTGGGTCCATCTCCTCGTACGTCTCGTCGCCGGTGCGCATTACCACCGATCTCACCCCCGAGTTCACGATCATCTTGGAGCAGAGGAAGCAGGGCCAGATCTGGGTCAGGTCTTCTGTCTCGACATCGAACCCGGCAAGGTACAGCGTGCAGCCCCGTGCGAGCTTTCCTGCCTGGAGAAGCGCGTTCATCTCGGCATGGACGCTCCGGCACCGCTCGTAGTTCGAGCCCGAGGGGATATGGTGGTCCTTCCTCCAGCAACGCCCGATCTCGGTGCAGTCCCTCTGCTTCCGGGGCGCCCCCGTGTACCCGGTGGAGACGATGGTCTGGAACTCGTCGACGATGATGGCCCCGAAGTTACGCCGGAGGCACGTCCCCTGGTGTGCGCACCGGAACGCGAGGTCAAGGAAGTACTGGTGCCGGTTGGTCCGCATGTAGTACAGAGTTGCCCTGCGCAAGGGTATCAACATGCCTGTCTTTCCTCCATGCAGGGGTGTGTGCCCTGATGCAGAAGAACGGGAGGATCCCACGTTGTATTCTTTTTCTGCCTGCCCTGACAGGAGTGGGAGTGCGACAGGGGCGAATCACATGTGCCTGAAACACACGTCCTGCCACTCTTCCTCAGGGGAATCCCCATCAAAACTGCCCCTCACTGCACACCCGATCCCGACCCCGGCAGGATCGCCTCCAGGGCCCCGGGAGCAAGCCTCCCCTTCTTCCCAGCGACATCCCGCGCCGCGATGCGGACGGTTTCCCCGGTGAGTGCATAGCTCTCGTCCATGATATCGAGCCCGCCTTCCTGGAAGTCTTCAAGACCAAAAGGAACAGCCCGCTGGTCCCGGGAGGGGGTGGAGGAGACGGGAAAGGCATGGAGGCACCCGTCGTCCCCTTCCCTGACGACGATTGCGGGCCGGACCTTCGGCTCGCCCTTCTCCCCAATCCGGATCCTGGCAAGGATCACATCGCCGGGAACAAATCGGGACATGGTTCGTGTGAGAAAGATATGCATGGTCGGATTTAAATGAGTCGAAATGCCAATCAGGGGTGAAGGCTCGCCCAGAAAGATGGTTCGACCGATAAAAAAGTGGGTATTTTATTTCCAGCGATAATGAGGCATCATGCGGAATATGTCTGGAGGTTCTCGGAAATCTCATCCTCCGTGAGTCCTCTGTTATAGAGGGCGAATGACCCGATATCACCCGAATAGGGGAATGGGTACTGCTGGGATGCCTGCTTTCCCATCGTCAGGGGATGCTGGTTATCCTTCAGCCGGACATCCGGTATTTGGGAAGGGGTGGTGATCTTGTTGTTTCCAGGCACGTTGGACCGGTAATACGAGAACGACTGGGGCACGCCGTTTATGTAGATCTTCGGATCTCCTCCTTCCACCACAAGGTTCACGTATTGCCAGTTGCCGGCAGTCACGACATTGTTATCCGTCATAATATGATAGTGGGTATTGGTGACGCGGTCGTCCCATTCAAAGTAGACTTTCCCGTTGATGAGATAGAGATCATAGTTCTTGTCCTCGATAACGCCGCTCCCCGATGGGGTCTGGAGCCCTTTTCCGATGACCTGTTTCCATGTGTTCACATTCAGTGGCCGCAGCCAGAGCGAGATGGTGAGATCCCCGGTATACTTGAGGGTGGGGTCATCCTGGTATTCGAGCCAGTCATTCCCATCGAATGAGAGATAGCTCATGTTCATAGGCGGTCCAGTGTGCTGCGCGACGGGGTTTCCATTGACAGTGTACCCAAGCGGCGTGCAATCGGTCCGCCATACGTTACCGCCAGGGACTCCCCCGGCCAGGGCATAGGAGGAGGTCCCTTCGGTAATCTTTGCCCTGTCGTCGCTCGAGATGAGGAGGTGTGCCTCGGTATCGATCATCTGCACAGTCCATGTTCCGACGACAAACGGCTTGAGTTTTCCCACCGGCGGGGAATCTGAGACTATATAGTCGCAGTGCTCCGAATAGCCAGTGGAATTGGGATAGATGAAGAGGGTCCTTCCCTCAAGGGCCCCCCCGCTGATGAACGGGGTTGGGTAGAGGGTTCTTCCATCAGGGCTGATCACCTTGAGCAGCACCTCTTTCCCTGCCCGGGGAGGTGCCTGACCGGCAAAGTGGAACGGCTCAGCCTCCCTGATGGTAAACCCGACCACCTGCATCGGGATTCCCCCGGGCTGGTTGACCGCAATCGCCTTTGCTTCGCCTGCAATGTACACTTTGTCATGCAGAATAGAGGGGGACCCTATCCATACCGACCAGATGATCATCGCAACTCCGATGACCAGCACCACCATCAGGATCGTGCTCACGGCAGCACTGACCGCCATCTCGCCCTTCAGCCGCCCGGGACTCATCGCTCAAACCTTCTTAATTAGTATCCTTTCCGCACAAAAAGGATTATGAAATATTGATGTGCAAGGAGCAGAAATTTCTTTATGGAATTCTTACGAGTGACTCCCGATGACCCATAGATCTCCTTCAATTGCATGTCTTTTTCTGGTACTCTGCGGGCTCCTTTCCCTGGGAGCCGCTGCCGTTGCACCCGAAGACGCCCCTGCACTTGTCAATGAACCCCCATCGACCGATTCAGGATCGGCGGAGAAGATCGCCCCGCCGCCAACCTCCCATGCCGGGGAGCCTCTTGCGTCATTTCCGGTATGGATGACTGTCCTTGGCATTCTCTTTGTTGCTATTGCAGTCGGGGGCATCTTACTTTTACGACGCCCCAAAGAGTATCAACCGCGGGCGAAGCGTCTCCAGAAGTAACGAGTGAGGAAGCTCCGTGGATCACATCTTTCAATGTCCACACGCAGGAGAAGATCTCCTCACCTGGCAAACCATGGCGAACCAATGACCGGGACACTCATGGGCTGGGTGGAGGTCGCGGGAGAGAGACTCCTGCCTGACGAGACACTCTCGCGGGTCCGTTCCAACCCGCCCGCGGCAGCCGCGTCCGGGAGAGAATTCTCCCTCTCCGGAGAGGGCTGCACCGCAAGGGACCGCCTCGGGATCGTCCCAGGCCCGGAGACTGCGGGGAAGATCACCTGTGGCGGGGCTGCAATCGGGGAGGTAAATCCGCAGTATCCCCGGATGGACCTGGAGCCTCCCTCCAGTCGGCCAGGAGGGGGGCAGTCGGCCGGAAATTCGCATGCCTCCCCTGCTCATGCCCATATCCTTGCTCTTGCAATGCTCCTTGCGGGTTCAGCGGGCTTCATGGACGCGATGACCATGATTGCCCTCCCGCAGGTCTTCTCGAGCATGATGAGCGGGAATCTCCTCTTCCTCATCCTTGACTTCATCGCCCCCGCCCTCTTCTGGAAACCCGGGCTGCACGCTGCCGCAGTGGTGGCGTACATCGCAGGCATCGGATTTTCAGTGCTCCTCCGCAGGTCGTTCGCCAGAAAGTTACTGGCCGACCGCTCCACATTCCTTGTCCTGCTCGTTATCGAGGCGCTGCTCCTCGTGCTGTTCTCGGCATGTGGTTTCTGGTACCCTCCGTCCCCGGGAACCGACATCATCCCTCTTGCCTACATCCTGGTCTCTTTCGCATCTGTCGCGATGGGTATTCAGAATACGCTTATCCAGCACGTTGCGGGTGTGCCCATCCGGACAGGGTTCATGACCGGCACGCTCGGCTCCCTGGTAAGAAACGGCATCGCCATGGCGTTCCCGGGGACAGGGACCGGTACCGGTGGGGATACGGCGGAACGTGATCATGCACGAAGGGAACTTTGGGTACTGGCTCCGGTCTTTACCGCCTTCTTCGCTGGAGCTGTCATCGGCGGGGTCATGGCAGTGACTGCCGGACCGGAAGGAACCCTGGTGGTCCCGGCTGCGCTCATGGTTGCCGCCGCATACTGGCATGCACGGGGGATCCCTGAACCATGAACATCGACCATCCGGCCTCTGAAGGACGCGAATGGGTGAGAGGATGGATGGAGGTCGCGGGAGAGAGACTCCTGCCTGAAGAGGCACTCTCGCGGGTCCGTTCCAACCCGCTCGCGGCAGCCGTGTTCGGGGGAGAGTTCTCCCTCTCCTGGGACGGCTGCACCGCAAGGGACCGCCTCGGGATCGTCCCTGGTCCGGGGCCTGCGGGGATGATAACCTGCGGCGGGGCTGCGATCGGGGAGGTAAATCCGCACTATCCCCTGATGGACCTGGAGACTGCCATACGCGAGGCAGTCAGGCTTCGCGCTGATGAGGGGGTGGTCGCGCTTTCAGGAGGCGTCGACTCGTCGCTCGTCGCCATCCTGGCAGGACTGCCCTGCCTCGCGGTGGGAATCGAAGGCTCCCACGACCTGGAGAAGGCGGACAAGGCCGCCCGTCTCTTCGGGCTTGACTGCACACGGGTGGTGATTCATCCCGGGGAGGTGGAGGATGCCCTTGCAGCAGTGATGAGCGTCATCCCGCAAAAGAGCACGGTTGATGCGGTAATCGCAACGACCCTCTTCTTCATCACCCGTGCAGCGCATGATATCGGGGCGCTGCGGGTGCTCAGCGGCCAGGGGGCCGACGAGCTCTTCGGCGGCTATGCACGGTATCTTGCCGCAAAAGACGTGGAGGCACAGCTTGCTGCCGACTTTATTACCCTCGGTGCCCAGGCTGAGCGGGACCAGGCCGTTGCAGCAATCCATGGGATCCTCCTCTCGCTGCCCTACCTTGACCTGCGGGTGGTTGATGCGGCAAAGGCCATTCCGGCGGAGAGGAAAGTCGCCGGCGGTCTCCGGAAGGTGGCACTTCGGGAGGTCGCGGAGCGGTACATGCCGCGGGACCTCGCATGGAGAGAGAAGAAGGCGATGCAGTACGGGAGCGGAGTCGCAAAGGAGGTCCGGCGGCTCGCAGGGAGGAAGGGGTTTTGCAGGATCGGGGATTACCTCGCACACCTGGCAGGAGAACGCGCCTGATCTCTCATGGATTCGGGTGCTGCAGGGTGGCCCGCGCAGGCTTTCCCGGGTTTTACGTTTTTTTTTGCGCCGGGTTGCCGGAACTCTGCTCCAATCCCTCCCAGGCCACGGAGCACCTTCCTCCTCCCCACCCGTCCTTCTCCATGCATGGCGTTTGGGATGTTGCTTTGTATGTACCAAAGAGAAGGGAGAGCATTTTTCGCACTATCTATAATGATATACTACATGCGGACTGCATCATCCTGCGCGGGTGAAGGGATCCGGGAAGGGGGCACAATTGATCTGCGGGGTTTTTTTCGAGACGTAGACACATTCCTTTTCGTGATCGAGGGCTTCAGATCCAGTATATTGAATGCCGTGCACATGCAGGAGCAGCCCGATGCCGGACAACAATGGTTATAAAAAAACGTGTCAAGACTACTTATCCTCATGCGGGACACAGGCGCCCCGGAAAGGAGTGATATACAGGGATGATCACCGAGAGAGATACCGAACACATCGGGCAACTTGCCGATATCGCCATTCACCGGGAGGAACTCGCTTCGTTCACCTCGCGGTTCAACGAGATCCTGGAGTACTTCGATCTCCTTGACAAGGTCGAGGCAGTCGAAGAGGGTGCAGAGAGGGCATACAATATCCTCCGCGAGGACGAGGTCACACCCTCTCTCTCACAGGAGGAAGCGCTCTCGAACGCCCCCGGAAATGAAGACGGGTTCTTTAAGGCCCCGCGGGTGATGTGATGCCCGGACGCACCGTATCGTTCCATCCCGACGACCGGTACGCCGCCTTCCTGCGCACGATACCGGAGGCCCCCTGTGGGGAAGGAAAGCTCGGAGGGGTCCCCGTCGCGGTCAAGGACAATATCTCAACGGCTGGAATCGAGACCACCTGCGCCTCCCGGATACTCCAAGGCTACATCCCCCCCTTTGACGCGACCGTCGTAGAGCGCCTGAAAAGGGAGGGTGCGGCAATCGTGGGAAAGACCAACATGGACGAGTTCGGCATGGGCACGACCACCGAGAACTCGGCATTTTGGCCTACGCTGAACCCCGCCGACCCTTCCCGCGTCCCCGGGGGTTCTTCGGGCGGAAGTGCCGCAGCCGTCGCCGCGGGGCTCGTCCCCCTTGCACTCGGCACCGATACGGGCGGATCGATCCGGTGCCCCGCTGCCTTCTGCGGCATCGTGGGACTCAAGCCCACCTACGGACGCGTCTCCCGGTACGGGCTCATCGCCTATGCAAATTCGCTCGAGCAGATCGGGCCCATGGCCAGGACAGTGACGGACATAAGCCACTTAATGGAGATCATCGCAGGGTATGATCCCCGCGATTCAACCTCGCGTGACTGCCCGTACCACCATGTCCCCGACCCCGAGATCAGGGGGATACGAATCGGCGTCCCCGAGGAGTTCTTCGGGGAGGGGGTCGACCCCCGGGTGGCATCGGTCGTCTGGGACGCGATCTCGCTCCTCGAGCGGAAAGGCGCCGAGGTCATCACCTGCAGGATGCCGAGCATGGCCTACGCGCTTGCAGCCTACTATGTGACCTGCACGAGCGAGGCGAGTTCGAACCTCGCCCGCTTTGACGGCGTCCGGTACGGCCCCCCGGCAGACACAAAGAAACCGTGGCACGAAGCATTCCAGGAGCAGAGAAGGGAGGGTTTCGGCGAGGAGGTGCGAAGGAGGATCATGCTCGGCACGTTTGCCCTCTCCTCGGGCTACTACGGGAAGTACTACGCCAAGGCCCAGGCGGCACGAAACAACGTCAGGGCCGACTTCGAGCGCCTTTTCCGGGAAGTGGACGTGCTCGCCGGACCGACAATGCCGACGGTCGCCTTCAGGTTTGGCGAGAAGAGCGATCCGCTCTCTATGTACCTCTCCGACATTCTTACCGTTCCCGCAAACCTTGCCGGGGTCCCCGCGATCTCGGTCCCCTGCGGGAAGGTCGACGGACTCCCTGTCGGCCTGCAGGTCACGGGCCGCTGGATGGAGGACGAGCGGGTGGTGGACGTCGCATATGCGTTCGAGCAGGGGGGATCGTCATGACCGTGATTGTGGGCCTCGAGATCCACTGCCAGCTGGATACCGCGACAAAACTCTTCTGCGGCTGCTCCACCGATTACCGGGACGACCTGCCGAACTCGCATGTCTGCCCCATCTGCCTGGGCCTGCCCGGCTCGCTCCCGAAGGTCAACAGGAAAGCGGTCGAATACGCCCTCAGGGTTGCAAAAGCACTCAACTGCGAGGTCCCGGAAGAGTCGGAGTTTGCCAGGAAGAACTACTTCTATCCCGATCTCGACAAGGGGTACCAGATCACCCAGTATGACAAGCCCCTCGCCGTCTGCGGGTACCTCGACATCGAGGGGGACGAGGGCGAGAAGAGAGTGCGGATCACCCGCGTCCACATGGAGGAGGACCCGGGAAGGCTCGTCCACAAGGGCGGTGCAGACCGGCCGAAGTACACCCTCGTCGACTACAACCGGGCCGGGATACCTCTCATAGAGATCGTGACCGAGCCGGACCTCAGGTCTCCGAAGGAGGCCCGGCGGTTCCTGAACAAGCTCAGGGCGACTCTCGAGTACCTCGGTGTCTTTGACAGCGAGAAAGAGGGCTCGCTCCGTGTTGATGCAAACATCTCCATAAAAGGGAGCGAACGCGTGGAGGTCAAGAACATCACCTCCTACAAGGGCGTCGAGAAGGCGCTCACGTTCGAGGTGACCCGGCAGAAAAATGCGATTCGGAGGGGCCAGAAGATCGTCCGTGAGACACGCCACTTCGTCGAGGCCCGCGGGGTGACCACCTCCTCCCGGAGCAAGGAGATGGAGCAGGACTACCGGTACTTCCCGGAGCCGGACCTCCGCCCCCTTCGCGTGCGAGACTGGGCAGAGGAGATCGAGATCCCCGAGCTCCCTGATGCAAGGAAGCAGAGGTTCATCGAGGACTACGGGCTCTCCCCAACCCACGCCGCGACACTGACGGGGGACTGGCAGATCGCAGAGTTCTACGACAGCCTTCCCGGCGACCTGAAGGTCTCGACTGCGACCGCAACATGGGTGGCCGATACGCTCCTTGGAGAGCTCAACTACCGGGACATGAGCATCCGCGGTGTGCCCCTCGACCATTTCAAGGAGCTTCTCCTCATCCGACAGGACGGCGATATCACCGAGAAGGCAGCAGTGGAGGTCCTCAGGAGCCTGCTCGACCAGATCCGGGACACGGGTACATGCGAACTCCCGCGGCAGTGCATTGGGAGGCTCGGGCTCTTCGTGATCGCGGCGACAGAAGAAGGTGCGGACGACCCCGTGACCGCAGCGGCACGGGAGGCCATCGCCGAAAACCCCCAGGCCGTTGTGGATTTTGGCATCGGGAAGAAGGAAGCATTGAACTTCCTCGTCGGCCAGGTGATGAGAAAGACCCGCGGGTGTGCAAAACCAGGCGATGTGAACCGGGTGCTCACGAGCCTCCTCTCTGGGGATGAGTGAGGAGACCCATGTACCTCATAGTGACCGAGAAGAACATCTCTGCAAGAAGGATATCGGGTATACTCGCCGGAAAGGAGAAGGTCCGCGAGGCAAAGGACGGGGGAATCTCGAGCTACCAGTTCGACGAGTCCGTTGTCGTAGGGCTGAAAGGACACGTCGTCGAGATTGACTTCGTGCAGGGGTATTCGAACTGGCGAAGCGAGACGCGTACTCCCAGGAGCCTCATCGACGCCCCCACGGTGAAGGTCCCCACCGAGAAGAAGATCGTCGCCCTCATCCAGAAACTCGCAAAGAAGGCCACACGCGTCACGATCGCGACGGACTTTGACACCGAGGGGGAACTGATAGGAAAAGAGGCGTACGAACTCGTCAGGGAAGCAAACCCCCGTGTCCGCGTCGACCGGGCACGGTTCTCTGCCATCACCCCCGAAGAGATCCGGCACGCGTTCTCGGCAACGACTGATCTTGACTTCGACCTTGCCGCCGCAGGGGAGGCGAGGCAGGTGATCGACCTCGTGTGGGGTGCCTCCCTCACGCGGTTCATCTCGCTTGCGGCACGGAGAGGTGGCGCGAACATCCTCTCGGTCGGGAGGGTCCAGAGCCCGACCCTCGCCATGATCGTGGACCGCGAGCGCGAGATCGAGGCCTTTGTGCCCGAGAAGTACTGGCAGCTGCACCTCCTCACGAAAAAGCAGGGACAGGAGATGGAAGCGAGGCATACCACCTCTCGGTTCACTGACAAGGTTATGGCGGAGGGGGCCTGCGACCGGACACGGGAGCCCCTCGTCGTCACTGACGTCAAGGAGGGAGTAAAGGCGGACAGGGCGCCCTCGCCGTTTGACACCACGTCATTCATCGTCGCCGCTGCGCGGCTCGGGTTCTCCGCGGCAAACGCCATGCGCCTGGCAGAAGATCTCTACATGAACGGGTTCATCTCCTACCCGAGGACCGACAATACCGTGTACCCGGCAACCCTCGACTTGTCCGCCATCCTCTCCGCGATAAGGCCGACCGCCTTTCGGCAGGACGTGGAATGGGTGATGGCCAACCGGAGGCCGACTCCCACGCGAGGCAAGAAGACAAGCACCGACCACCCGCCGATTCACCCCACCGGGGCAGCGCACAGGGAAGGGCTTGGCGAGGACCGCTGGAAGATATATGAACTGGTCGTCAGACGCTTCCTCGCGACCCTCTCCCCCGACGCCAGCTGGCGGACAATGAAGGTGATGCTCTCTGCAGCAGGCGAGCCATACACGATCACCGGCGGGCAGATCACAGAGCCGGGCTGGCGAAAGGTGTATCCCTACAGTGCTGCAACCGAGTACGTCATCCCCGCGCTTTCGGAAGGGGAGGCGCTCCCGCTCATCTCGGCCACGATGGAGGAGAAGGAGACGCAACCCCCTCCGAGATTCACCCAGAGCCGGCTGATCCAGAAAATGGAGGAGCTCGGCCTTGGGACCAAGAGCACCCGGCACGAGGTCATCCAGAAACTCGTCTCCCGAAAATACGTGGAGGGCAACCCACTCCGGCCGACCCTCGTCGGAAGGGCAGTCATCGACAGCCTGGAGCATCATGCCGACACCATCACACGTCCCGAGATGACCCAGACGCTTGAAGCGCACATGCAGCAGATCAAGCAGAAAGCACGCTCCGGTGCCGATGTGATCAATGAGTCGCGGGGAATGCTCCACCAGGTCTTTGACCAGCTCGAAGCGCACAAGCAGGAGATAGGCGACGAGATCATGGACCAGACCGCGGAGGAGCTGACGCTTGGACCCTGCCCGATATGCGGACATGATATCAGGATCAGGCACCTCCGCAACCAGACCCAGTTCATAGGCTGCACCAATTATCCCGCATGCAGTTTCAATATCGGCCTGCCCATGACTATGTGGGGATTTGCGGTCAGGACCGACGAGGTCTGCCCCACCCACCGTCTCCACTCCGTTCGCCTTGTCCGAAAAGGAGCGCGACCCTGGGAGATCGGGTGCCCGCTCTGCCACCATATCAGCTCCCACAGGGAGACACTTGCCCTGCTGCCGTCATTTTCAGATGCCCTGCACCAGAAGATGCTCGCGGCACACCTCTACACGGTGTACGACCTTGCAAACACCCCCCGTGAATCACTCGAGAAGATCCTTGGGATCAGCAGCGCCGAGGCAGGCCGGCTCCAGGGGGAAGCCGCCGGTGCACTTGACCTGCTTCGCCGGCGCTCTGACTGCCGGAAGTTTGTGCGGTCAATCCTCCCGCCGAGGAGGGGAAGGAGCCCCGCAGGCGTGATACGGAAGCTTCAGGAGGCAGGCATCAACGATATCGAAAGCCTCGGCCTGGTCGACCGGTCTGTGCTCCGGCAGGCGGGGGTGGCCGACAAGGAGGCAGAGAGCCTCCAGACCGAGGCGAAAAAGGTTGCCGGCGAGCGGCGCCTGAAAGAGACGGGGCTGCCCGCCGTGAGCCTGAAGAGGTACCTCGAGGCAGGGTTCGGCCGCCCCGAGGAACTCCTTTCTGCACATCCCCTGTACATCTCTTCAAGGAGCGGCATCTCCCCCGATACCGTGTACAGGCATATCGGGACGGTCGCATCCGCGCTGGGAAGACCAGTCCCGGAAAAAGTCAGCAGGGCACAATACGAGAAGGGCAAAAGAGAGATCCTGGGGATCAGGGGAGTGACCGAGTCCGCCCGGGAGGCGTTGCTTCGGGCTGGCGTCTACAATATCGAGACGCTCCACGAGACCGATGAGTCCACGATCTCGTGCAGGTCAGGCCTGCCCCGGGAGCGGGTGAGGGAACTCAGGTCAGCGACACCGTTCAAAAAGAAGAAGAAACAGAGCGACGATATCATTGTCATCTGAGGGAGTGGCCTGATGCACATCAACTGGAAGAGCTGGAACCACGTGACCAAGCTTGACCCCGACAAGCAGCTGACACCCGATGCGATCACCGGGGTCGTGACCAGCGGGACCGATGCCCTGATGCTCTCGGGGACCCTGAACGTGACCAGGGAGAATATGCAGGAGCTCCTGCGGCAGGTGGCGCGGTACGGTCTCCCCCTGGTGGTGGAGCCGGCAGGGCCCGAAGCGGTGATCGCCGAGGGTATCGATTTTCTCTTCATCCCAAGCGTATTGAACACCCGGGACGTCGGCTGGATCGTGGGCAAGCACCAGCAGTGGGTGCAGCAGCAGGAGGTCGACTGGGATCGGGTGGTGCCGGAGGCGTATATCGTCCTCAACCCCGACTCATCGGTGGGAAAGGTGACGCGCTCCAACTGCTCCCTCTCACCCGACGAGGTTGCTGCATACGCAACGGTCGCCGACCGGTACTTCCACTTCCCGATCGTCTACATCGAGTACAGTGGCATGTATGGGAACATATCGGTGGTGAAAACCGTATCCGAGGCGCTTGACTCCTCTGTATTGTATTACGGGGGCGGCATCAACTCCCCGGAACGTGCGGCGGAGATGGCGAAATACGCAGATACCATAGTCGTAGGAAACGCTGTCTACGACCAGGGCATCGACGTGCTGAAGGCCACCGTCAGGGCCATCCAGTAGGCAGGGGATGCCTGACGTTGAGTTTGTCCTGGTCCAGCCCCTCTACGAGGGGAATGTCGGGTTCGCCGCACGTGCCGTCAAGAACTTCGGGTTCTCGCGGTTGGTCCTCGTGGACCCATGCCCTCTCGGAGACGACGCCGTCGCCCGGGCAGGACATGCAAGGGACGTCCTCGAGTCGGCGCCGCGGCTGACTCTCGCGGAGGTCTACTCGGGGAGTGATTGTATCATTGCGACAACCGGCGAGCTGAGCAAGTCCATCTGCAACCCCATGCGGATGCCCTACTACACCCCCAGGGAGATCCGGAGCCTCATCGAACCGTGCCAGGGGAGAGTGTCGGTACTCTTCGGGCGGGAGAACTGGGGGCTGAACAACAGGGAGATCCGAAAATCTGACGTGATATGCACGATCCCCACATCGGCGAAATACCCGATCCTGAACCTCTCCCACGCCGTGGCGATCATCGCGTACGAACTGGCAGACCTCCCCCGCGGGGAGTACCTTCTCGCCGGAAGGGAGCAGATGGAACATCTCTACCAGCATATCGACCAGTACCTCACCCTCATCGGACACCCAGGATTCAAGCGTGACGTGACCATGCTCCTGATGCGGCGGGTCTTTGGGAGGGCCAACCTGACGGCGAGGGAGGCGAGTACCCTGCACGGGCTGATGAGGCGGTCTGAGTGGTATATCGACCCTGACGCAAAGAGACCGGAAAAAGAGATGCCGGAAGATAACCAGGGCTCCCCGGATGAATGAACGCCTCTCTTTTCCGGCATTAAAAGAAGCCGCGGGTTCCTCTGTCGGGCGTTCCGGGGTGCAAGGCGGATCATCTATCCCACATCACCCGAACATCACCCGTAGTGTGACGAACAGGCGTTCCTGTGGGTCCAGGGCCTCCTCCCAGGCAGATGCCCCCCCTGCACCGGGCTGAGAAGAAATCCTGCCAGGAGTCACTTCTCCGTTATAGTGAGATGAAAGGTAAATCGGGGCATTTATGTGATTTCCACCCAAATTGTGCTCCCATGAGAGGAAGGCATCTTTCTGGCATATCCTGCCTCGTTCTCGTTGCCGCAGTCCTCCTCTCCGGATGCAGCGCCCCCGGCTCTTCACAAGACGGCGGGGTGGCAATGACCCCTGCCGCCCTGGCCGGTTTCGTGCACGAAGCGGCCGAATTCGCGGGCCATGCCGGGAAAGAGACCGCGCTCTCCGAGTTCAACCGCAAAGACGGCGCGTTTTCCCGTGGCGACCTCTATCTATATGCCTACGACTTCAACGGGACGCTCCTTGCCCACCCCTACCAGCATGAGAGCGTCGGGACCAACCGTCTGGACTGGACTGACGTCCGCGGCCTTCCTGCAATTCGCATCGGGGCGCACGTGGCCGCACAAGGCGGAGGGTTCATCACGTACCTCTACCCTGCCCCCTCCGCCGGCGGGATCAACGAGTCATCAGTCGAAGCCTATGTGCCGAAGATCGGGTATGTCTACCCTGCCGGAGAGGACTGGTGGATTGCATCGGGCATCTACTTCTCAGGGCTGGACGGCGCAGGCCCGGGAAGATACCCGCGGGCGGTTGGGGAGATGGTGGACCTCGTGGAGCGCGGAGCGGCCTTTGCGCGCGAGCATGGCGACGAGGCGGCGTGTGCAGAGATCTCGAACGCGTCGGGATTGTTTGTTGATGCCGACGCCCACTACCTTTACGCCTACGACTTCAACGGGACGCTCCTTGCCCACCTCCACCTGAAGGAGGCGATCGGGACCAGCCTCATAGGGAGAACCGATCCATTCGGGATGAAGAACATACAGGCGCTCGTCAACACCGCACGCTCCGGAGGCGGGTTCACCGTCTTCGTCTGGCCGAACCCAGGCAGGGAGAACCGGCAGGAGATGAAGATTGGGTATGTCCTCCCTGTCGACGACCGGTGGTGGCTGGGCTCGGGGGTCTACTTGAGCGAGGTCACCGGGATGGACACCTCGTTTCCCCTCCCCACCCCCTGATCATTACCGGAAGGTGGTAGCATCCCCAGGAAGAGACAGAGGAATCCTAATGCCCATCGGGATCCATACAGTTCCTCATGATTCTCGTGGACTGGCAGATACTGGACCGCATCCAGCGGGGATTTATCACCGTGGAGCCCTTCGATCCCCGGCTGGTCCAGCCCAACTCCCTTGACATCCGCCTCGGGAACCATTTCGTCTGGTACGAGAGAGGTGACGACGTGATCGATCCCTACCAGGGGGAGACGATCGCCAGGGGAACGCACCAGACCACCACCGACTCGATCGTCCTCTCCCCGGGCCAGTTCATGCTCGCCGAGACATGCGAGGTGATAGGCCTGCCCGACAACATCGTGGCCAGCATCGAGGGCAAGAGCAGCATCGCACGGCTCGGTGTGGAACTGCACCAGACAGGGGGATGGATCGATGCCGGCTTTCGCGGCTCCATCACGCTCGAGATGTGCAACGTGAACCAGCGGCCGGTGAGGATGTACGCGGGCATGCCAATCGGGCAGCTCGTATTTTACACGACCGAGAGGGCGCTGCTCCCCTACGACAGGAAGAACGACGCCAAGTACATGGACCAGCGGCAGGCAACGCTCTCCCGCTACCACAGGAACCTGCCCGAGCTCTGAATGGGTATATACACCATGAAACCACAATTATCTGGGATGATCTGACCGGAAATGGAGCTGAATGCATGCGACTTCTCTTGATACACTCTGATTTTATTGAATTCGAGGCCAGGAAAAAGACCGGAATGGCAGAAGAGGGCCAGCCATTGAAGGGATTCAAGGAGGAGGCCCTCACCGTCTTCTGCGCCGTCGAGGCTGGCGACGAAGACGACATCCCCGGCGTCGTCGAACTCGCCGGCGAGGAGATCGGAAAGACCGCCGACCAGCTCTCGGTGGAGAATATCGTCCTTTACCCTTACGCCCACCTCTCAAGCGACCTCGCGAGGCCCGATGCGGCAGTCGAGGCCCTCAAGATGCTCGAGCATCTCCTGGTGGACATAGGGTTCGAGGTGATCAGGGCACCTTTCGGGTGGTACAAGTCCTTCCGCATCTCCTGCAAGGGCCACCCCCTCTCAGAGCTCTCGAAGACCATCCTCCCTCCCGAGGAGGGTAAAAAGGCTGAGAAGAAGGAGATCACCCATGAGTTCTTCGTCCTTACTCCCGACGGGAACCGGCACGACCCAAAGAAGTTCATGGACGACTCCTCTTTCGGCTGCCTCCTTAAAAAAGAGCTCGGAGAGCCCACGGAGGGGGGCGGCGAGCCCATCCACGTCGAACTGATGAGGAGCAAGGAACTCGTGGACTACGAGCCGGTCTCTGACGTCGGCCACCTCAGGTGGATGCCGAGGGGGAAGCTGGTCCGCGACCTCCTCGCCGACTACGTCCTCCAGAAGGTCCTCCCCTACGGGGCAACGCCGGTCGAGACTCCGGTGATGTATGACCTCGGCGACCGGGCCATCTACGAGCACGCCGACAAGTTCGGGGAGCGGCAGTACCGGTTCAAGAGCGGGACGAGGAGCATGATGCTCCGGTTCGCCGCGTGCTTCGGGATGTTCTCTATCATGCGGGACATGCACATCTCCCCAAACACCCTCCCTATGAAGATGTACGAGCTCTCCACCTACTCGTTCCGGCACGAGCAGAAGGGGGAGGTGATAGGGCTCAAGCGCCTCCGGGCGTTCACGATGCCGGACATGCACTCCCTCTGCACCGACATGCCCGAGGCCCTCCAGTGCTTCGAGGAGCAGCTCATGATGGGCTGGGAGACCGGCAAGGACTTTGGTACCGAACTCGTAGGCGTGATCCGCTGCACGAGGGACTTCTACGACGAGCACAAGGAATGGGTCGCACGGATGGTGAAGATCTCGGGCTACCCGATGCTCATCGAGGTCCTCTCAGCGCGTGTCCATTACTGGGTCGCAAAGGTCGACCTCGCGGCAATTGACGGCCAGGGCAGGCCTATCGAGAACCCCACGGTCCAGATCGACGTCGAGAGCTCCCACCGGTTCAACATCAGGTATCACCTGGACGGAAAGGAAGTCCACCCCCCGATCCTCCACTGCTCGCCGACCGGCTCCGTGGAGCGCGTCATCTGCGCCATCCTCGAGAGCACCGCCCGGCAGAAAGTCCCGAGGCTTCCCACATGGCTCTCCCCCTCACAGGTGCGCGTCATCCCTGTCGCCGAGCGTCACCTCTCCTTTGCCGAGAAGATCGCAGCCGATCTGAACACCAGGAAGATCCGTGCCGACCTCGACGACCGGGAGGAGAGTGTCGGAAAAAAGGTTCGCGAGGCGGGGATGGACTGGGTCCCATACGTCGTCGTGGTCGGGGACGCGGAGGTCGAGAGCGGGAGACTCACGGTCACCATCAGGTCGAAGTCCGAGCCGAACAAGCCCTTCAAGGAGTCTTTTACCCTACCCGATCTCGCGGCGCTGGTCCAGGCAGATTGTGGCTTCATGCCGTTCCGGCCGCTCTATACCCCGATGAAACTCTCGAAGAAGGCCAGGTATATCTGAAAAGAGCCCGCAATCAGACCAATACCCTTACCTTTTTTCTCCTGCCCGGCAAACACACTCCTCCAGCGTGAGCCGGAAGCAGATATGCAGGCAGTGCGGGCACTGCTGCGAGCGGTGGGGTTGGGGGCAGGGAGGGTCTCCTGAGGATCTCCGTCCCTGGATTGAACAGAACCGGGAGGACATCCTGCAGCACGTGACGGTGTTTTTGGAGAACGGGCAAAAGACCAGCGGCACCGGCATTGCAGCCGGGGATATCCCCCGCATTACGAAGGTGAGTTACTGGCAGGACCCTTCCGGCCGGCCGTTGCGACACTGTCCATTCCTCGGGAGGTCTGCGGACGGGAGAGCCTTCTGCGGCATCCACAACGTCCGGCCGGCAGTCTGCAGGGAGTATGCTCCATGGAACTGCGATGACGGGGATTACCAGTATGTACGGTGCCAGGCATGCCGCGAGAGGACACCCTGAACCGCAGGAACATTCACCGATATCCTCATTGGGCACCGTGTCCCAGGCGTGGGTTCTCCACCAGCTGACACTTCATGAATCCTCTCCCTTACCGGTCCCTCCCGTAATGGAGGGTGAAGAGCGTCATGTACTCGTCGGCGTACGCGGAGGAGTCGCACCGGCACGAGAACTCGGGCCCAAGCACTTCGCCGAAGAGCGCATGCCACTGCCCACGCAGCATATGGTAATCAAGGCGCTTCCCTCTCGGCTCCGTCAGGAGGGATACGATCTCTGCCATCATGAAAGAGTCCACGCATTCGACGGCAAGGTCCACCGGTGCGTCGTGGGTGAAGATGAAATCGATGATGCGGCTGTAGGACTGGTAGACAGAGAGTGCAAGGTCAGGGGAGTGGAGGGCGGGAGTATCGTTGTTTGCATCCATTTCGAAGAGCACCAGGTGATTAATCCACGGTTTAATCCGGGAGAGGTGAACCCTCTTCTGCTCAAGCGGCATGTGATGGTAGGCAAGCGAACTCATGGCGATCTCAAAGGGATGATCTATGGATAAGGAGCAGTCCTCTATTCGCGAATTGCGAACCGCGACGTCCACACCGGGAAGGGCAGCGCGGACCGTGTGTTCTGCGAGGGCTGCCATCGCCGGCGACGGCTCGATCAGGAGGACCTCCCGGATACCCGGGACGTATCCCGCCTCCACGAGGTGGGTGAGAAGGGCGGCGGTGAGTGCCCCGTCGCCGCACCCGATGTCCATGAACCGGACAGGCCGGTCGAAGACCGGGAGGGAATGACCGCACTGCCTGATGAACTGCTGCCTCGCCGCTCTCATCACGGGAACCCCTGAAAAATGGATAAATGGGCGTGGATCCTGGAACGGTGCGGCCGGGGCCGCGAGCCTTCCCCCGTGCCGCTTCAAAAACCCGAGGAGGAATCCGCACCCGAAGAGCCCCTCTTCCTCGGCGAGGGTACCGCTCTCAAGCCACTCGATGCCCTGATCACCCTTCCCGTGTGCGGCAAGGAACGTGGCGATGTAGAAGTGAAACGCAGGTATGAGATCTTTATGAATCTCTGAATCGCAGAATCCCGGCTGCGGGCTCTCAAAAAGCATATCATTCGCATACCCTGCCCATTGCCGCCTCTCCGCCGTTGACAGAAAAAGCATGGTGTCTCTTCTCGTGGAATATCAGGACTGCGCCAGCAAAAAAAGTATTGAACCGCGGGTGAAGCAAATCGCCTGCGGTGAAACGTGACGAGGGGCAGGACTCTGCGAGAATTGAGGGGCGTATCACTTTTTTATCGCGGCGTTCACCCTCGCGAGCATGTCCGGCGGGATCGGGTCCATGTTGTGTGCGGTTTTTGCGTGCTCCGCGATCTTTTTCATGAGTTCTGCTTCATTGGGGGCAGAGGTCTCAAACGTACAGTTCTTTCCGAAACATTTGAAAGACGGCATTTTTTTTACCACCGTTGATTCATTCGATTCAACATACTTATGACTTGTCATGGTACCAAGAGCCATTGGATCGGCCCGGCTCCAGCATGGGAAAAAGACCACCGGGAACTCCCGGATAATCCGCGGGGACCAATGCATGCATCGAAACCCATGACCAACTGAGTGTCCCATGCCAAAGAATCACTCATGCTGCAGTCATGTCGATCCCTGCATAACATTTTTACCGCCAGAGGTTCTCTCACACCATTAGGGGATCTGTATGGTTGCACCAGAGAAACCCGGGATCGAGTTCCATAGCGTTGTTGACCGCGCCTACCAGGAGTACAAGAGGCACCGGAAGGTATCCGACATCATGAGCCCTGAAGTGGCCGTCACCACCCCCCATGCCTCAATGGCAGAGGCTGCACGGACCATGGGGGAGAAGCGGATTGGAAGTCTGATCGTGGTTGAGTACGGCACGCCGATCGCCATTGTCACCGAGCGTGACCTTCTCTCGAAAGTGCTCGCAGGGGGGATGTCCCTTGAGAAGACGAAGGTCTCGGAGGTGATGTCCTTTCCACTCATCAAGATCTGCCCCGATCTCGAGATACGCGAGGCTGCAAGGACTATGATCAGGAAGAAGGGGCGCCTCGCGGTCTTCCAGTGCGGGATGATATGCGGCGTAATCACCGCATCGGACCTTATCCGCGAGATGCCGGATGCCCCGGAGACCTCGCTCGTGGTCGACGACTTCATGACAAGAGATCTCGTCTGCGTCGAGGATGATCAGAAGATAGAGGAAGTGGCCCGGATCATGGGCCAGAAACGGATCGGGAGCGTGATCGTGACAGAAGGGGGCACTCCAAGGGGGATATTCACCGAGCGCGACCTCCTCTCTGCGCTGATTGCAAAAGGTGTCTCGCTTGACGTGCCGGCCGGGGAGGTCTGCTCACCGATGCTCGTCACCGCACCGGCAGGAATCAGCATCCACGAGGCGGCCACCATGATGGCGGCAAAGCACATCCGCAGGCTCCCGCTCGTAAAGAAGAAGAGGCTCACCGGGATAATCACCGCGAGGGACCTTGTGGAAGCCTACGCACGGTGACCGCGGGATACCCGGAAGAGAAGAGATTTTAGGGGATTTTTCCAGGAACTGGGGGGATGGAGGAGTGGGAGATTTTGCCGGCCCACTCCTTTAACCGGGTGCGTGGTCGATGGATGGCATCGTGGTGGCCTCAATGCGCAGGAGGGCTCCTTCTATCGTGGACCTGACTGCAGGGTCTTCCTCCTCTTCCGCAAGGCACTTTTTCAGCCCCTGGGCTGCACTCTCGCAACGCGTCAATGCAAGGGCATGCACTGCCCGCACCCTGGTACCCTGCTCTTCATCCCTGTCCCGTACGCACTCAACCAGGGCCGGGACCGCCCTCCCGCTCCTCATCTTCCCCAGAGCGATGACTGCATGCCTTCGGACGGATGGATCCCTGTCCCTGCAACAGGAGACGAGCACATCCACCCCCCGCGGGTCTCCGCTCTCACCCAGTGCCGCAATGGCTCCAATCCGGCCATCAGGATTGCCGCGATTCCCGGCATCATCGATCAGATGGTAAATTCTTCCTGTCCTCGGCATCTGGCTGAACCAGTGCCCCCCCGATCCTTCCACGCTCATGGCCATGACATCACCACAACACAGACATCAAAACACCTGACACGCCCTGCCCCCGCCGGAAAACCCGGCAGAAACCACGGGCTTAAAGAGTGATGAAAAGTGGCTGCCGCTTCGTTGCAGCAGAATGCTGTACCGTTCCCGATTGCCTGACGGTCCGGGTAAGAGATTGGTACATTACACTCTTTTATCGCGTCCCCCAAATATATAGGTATCTTTCTTTCGGGGCAACCATCGCGCTGTCCACACATTCACCCTGCACCCGACGGGTATTATTCACCCGCCCCCACAGTCTCCTTTCATGGGTGAAGATGCCCTCGTCACGTATTGCGGTCTCTGCTGCCTCGATTGCAATGGGTATTCCCAGAAGATACCGGATCTCGCACGCGATCTGAAAAAAAGAACCACGCGAGGCCTATTACAAAAAGTTTGCCACCACACTCTCGACCAGGCAGTTTGGACGCGCCTTTGGGAATTACCAGGAATGCGTATGAGGTCCTTGGCCTGACGAGGAAATTCCGCTGTACCAGGGGATGCAGGAACGGCAGAGGGCTTGCCATCCTGCAAGGCTTTTGGAACTGCAGCCGGGAGAAGGGCCTGACCGGGTGCTGGGAGTGCGATTCACATGCAACCTGTGAAAAACTCGATTCTCTTGCGGCGAACCACGGCGATGCCCACCTGAAGAACCTTGCTGTCCTCCATGAATTGGGAATTGACGGGTTCCTGAAGGGCAGGAGGAACTGGTAACAGGAACGAGGTTTCATCTGCCCTGAATCTCCGCGAATGAAAATTCATGCCGGAAATTGCCGGACTTCCCACACCAAAACCTCCTTCTCCCTGTCCCGCGCAATCACACTGCATGGAAGAGTACCAGGGCTTTGAACAGGCCACGTTTGCCGCCGGCTGCTTCTGGGGGGTCGAGGCCACGTTCAGGCAGGTGAAGGGGGTGGTTGCAACTGAGGTTGGCTATACTGGTGGGACTGTCTCCGATCCGACATACCCGCAGGTCTGTTCCGGGAAAACAGGCCACGCGGAGGCGGTGAAGATAATTTTTGACCCAAAAGTCGTCACCTACGAACACCTTCTCGATATCTTCTGGGAGATCCACAATCCCACCCAGGTGAACCGCCAGGGGCCCGACATCGGGACCAATTACCGCTCTGCCATCTTCTACCACTCGCCTGCGCAGAAAGCAGCGGCCGAGGCATCACGGGAACGGCTGCAGCGCTCCGGAAGGTTTGGGCGGCTTTTGATCGCAACCGGGATCGTCCCGGCCAGCAGGTTCTGGAAAGCCGAGGAGTATCACCAGCAGTACTACGAGAAGTGCGGCCACGGGTATTGTGCGACTGCCAGGTACTGGGAGTGAGGCAGGAGCGCACGGCCTCGTCAGCCACCCTTCACATGGTGGCCGGTTTCTTCCTGTAGCCCCCTTCCGGGACCAGGATCTCGAAGCGGACTCCCCTGCCGGGAACACCTCTCTCCGCGATGCTGATGCCGGTAATCGAGAGGATCTGGCCGGCAAGAAACATCCCGAGGCCTCTCTGCGGCGTTACCTCCTGACCGAAGAGGTCCCCCTTTGCATCCTTCGGAATTCCCACGCCGTCGTCCTGGTAGAGGATCATCAGCCCTTTTTTGGTCTCTTGTGCCGAGACCCAGATGGATTTCAGTCCTTCCCCGCCGTGCTTGAGAGAGTTCTCAAAAAGGTTGTAAAATACCTTCTCGAAGAGGGGATCGGCAAATATCTCATACTCAGCCCCTTCAGCCTTGATCGAAAGGTGTTCAAGCGGAAGAGCGCCTCGTGCCCGGGTAATCGCCAAACCAACCTCCTGCCATGTGGCTCTCTTCACTCCCATGTCCTGATAGTCTTTCGTGAAGTTGATCTGGCGCTCGATGTTGATTGTCACCTTCTTTGCCTTCTCAAGGAAGTTGCGCTGCGGTATCGTATCTGTGCCGGGATCCCCTGCGAGTTCGAGATACCCTTTCAACGCCAGCAACTGGTTGAGGATATCATGCCGGGTGATGCTGCTCAGGAGGTTGAGTTTCCGGTTTGCCTGCAATAGTGCTCTTTCGGCGTGCTTTTGGTCTGTAATATCTTCAATAATGGCAATTACACCGGAGTTTCCCTCTTCTTCGAAATGAAGGGGGTGTGCAAGAATTCGCACAAAAAGCTTTTTCCCTGAACCGGGCGAGTGGTACTCTCCCTCGTAATACGCGGGTTTACCCTTTGGAATCTCCGTGAATGCGGCAGCCAGCCCAAAATTCCGCAAATTGGTACGGACATCAAAGCCGATGAGCGATTCGGGAGTCTTTCCCAATATCTCCGCACACTTCTGGTTTGCCGTGACAATCTTTCCGTTCCTGTCAATCTGGACGATCCCGACGGGGGATTGGGTGAAGAGGAGCCGATATCGCTGTTCGCTATTCTGTATGGCCCGCCGGGACGAAGTGAGCAGTTCATGCTCTTTTTGGTTACGTTCAATCACAACGATGAACGAGAGGAGCAGGATAAGGACCAGCCCGGTCCCGAGAATGGGAGGGATAGCCGCGCCAAGAAGGATCATCACCCAGTTATCCGCATCGACATCAAGTCCGAAAATTCCCACGAGATCTCCTGTGTCGGGATCCTTGACCGGGATAAATGCAGTGATCCACGTTCCCCAGCGGTCTGTGTCCGGGCCGGCCGTCATCTCCCTTCCAGAGTTGAATGCCTTGATGGTGGAGACCGTCGCCTCGCTATAGACTTGCCCTGGTGGCGAATAGTCCTCTGAACCGGGGGCCTCGGAATCGACAAAGAAGAAGATCTCTCCCTCGTCGTTCATCCCCATGAGATAGGCAAACCGGACCTCTGTATCAGCCGCAACCACCCCCTCCAGCGTGTGCTTCAGGTGCAGGTATACCGGAGAGCCAAGATCTTTTTCAGATCCGGAGAGTGCCTCAATCTGGTCAGAAGACAGGGGATTCGCCGCGATCCTGGCTTTTATGAGGAGGTCGGTCCGCTGGATATGGTCCTCCTGCTGCACATTCCACCCCGTCAGGAGAGCTCCGGTGATCAGGACCAGGACACATGCAGCCTTCAGCCACCAGCGGATATCGCGCAACATCGGGTATGACAGAGTGGATATGACAGAACACCTCTTAAGGCTGGTGATTTTTCAGGCTTGCCCCTTCCATGATGCGAACCGGGGCGGCAGGTGGAAATTACAATTCCAAGCCTGCGAGCACATTCCCGGCATTCCACGACATCTACCTTTATTTCGTTCTCCACAGATGCTACCCTGCAGGCAATGAAGGATCTCGCCCCGCTCATTGAAAAAGGCATTGACCAGTATAAAAAGAAGATACTGCAGATATGCCTTGAGTGCCCGAACTATCCCGACAACTGCCCACCCCGGCGCTGTCCCGTATACCTTGGGGTTAAAGTGCCGCCCTGCTCGACGAGAGAGTCCCTTCTGAAAATCATTAAAGCATACAAATAAGAGCCCCAAAAGGGGGCGATCCGATATCTTCCCCACACTGAACGGAGAGGCGCATGAAGGCCTGTGATAGTGCCGGCATGGGTTTCGTGGCAACTATGTATCGCGAGATGGACAGCCCGCTCTTTTCGGAATATTTCCCGGCCAGCCAACCGAAAAACCCGGATTGGATCTCCCCATCGATCCCTTCATCAGGGAACCCTGCCTCAAACCCCCAGGTTTCCCTCAACTGCATCTTCGAACCTGATAAGGCGAAAAGACTTGTATGAAGGCTCCTAAGAACTGTGTGAATCCGGTACAGGAGACGATCAACGAGAACTAAGGGCATGGGAGAAGATATGATCAATGTGTGTTTCATTTACCATTCCTATTCGGGTATCACACGAAGAGTCGCCGAGACCGTGCAGGCAGCCTGCGGGGGAGACCTCATCGAAGTGGTGCCACGCCACAGATACAACCCGCTCACCGCCTACACGCTGGGATGCATGAGGGCAAGGAACCTGCAATGCGACCCGATCGACCCCGAGGTCATCGATGTCTCAGGGTATGGTCTTATCGTGATCGGCACCCCAGTCTGGGCATTCAGGGCAACCCCTGCCATCAATGCAGCAATAGCCGCGCTGAAAGGCGCCGAAGGAAAGAGCGCCCTGGTATTTGCCACATGCGGGGGACAACCCGGTGAGACCATCCCGCTCGTCAAAGAAGCGCTCGAAGGAAAAGGCGCCAGGGTAATCGGCGCGATGGTATTGATGAAGGGCGATGCGGAAGACCAGAAGAAGGTGGACGAGCTGGCCAGGATGGTCAGGGATGCGGAAGAAGCGGCCTGAAAAAAACCTCACCCGGTTATTCTGTCCCGCGCGATCCCCCTGTACTACACCCTCGAGCCGGATGCCCGTCCGGGATAATGGAGGTATGAATGGCCGAAATTCCCCACAGGCAGGATCAGGGATCCGGGCGGCCCCATCCGAGCTCCTGTTGCGGACCCCGGCGCAGATATGGTTGGCAGCAGCCATCCAGAAAACCTTCAACACACCTATTGGGGAAATCCCGGCCATCACCAACTGGAACGCCCGTACCGGTCTGTTGCTGCCTCTCAGGTGCGTTTCACTTATTCAGGCGTTTTTCTCCGATGAATCCCGCTTCATCGGTTCAACATTCGCCCCTTCCAGCTGCCCACCGGCGAAGGCAAACCGCTCGCGGATTGTTGGAGGAAGCTCATCCTCCCGTATGGAGACAAAGCCGTACCTCCCGTAAAACTCTGTCAGGTTCAGGACCGAGTGCATGTAGAGGGGTTGATGGCCACAGGCCTCGATAAGCCCCCTCATGGTGAGGTGGGCATACCCGTGCCCGCGGTGTGCAACAGGAGTGAAGACCGCGTCCACCTCGAGGCCGTCTGGATGGCGCCGGCACCGGGCAAGGGAGACCGCGGCTCCCCCTGCAAACGCCGCAAATATCCTGTCCGTTGCAGGGTCCCCCTTTGTCTGGTGGTAATCCACCCACAGTTCGTTTGCAACTGGAAACTCGGCCGAGAGGAGTTCCCTTGCAAAGGCCTCTTTTCCCGCAGGATGAATGCCAGGTGAAGGGAGAGGTAACGGCGGCGCGTCTTCGGTTGCCCCCTCGATGCGCCAGTTCCCGTCAGGTATCAGGATTGCGAAACGGGCTCCCTTCCCCGGTCTCCCCACCTCGGAGATGCTCATCCCTGTCACCGAGAGGATCTGGCGGCAGATGAAGAGGCCGAGACCCGCGTGCCGGCCGGCGTCGTACTCGAATATCGATTCCTTCTTCTCATCCGGTATTCCTTGACCGTCGTCCTCCACAAGGATCATGAGATCCCCTTGCGCCTCGCGATAGGAAACGATGATGTTTCTGACCGTATCGCCGTGACGGATGGCGTTCTCCACCAGGTGGTACATGACATCGCGGAAGAGGGGGTCGGCGTATACCTCGAGGCGTTCTGCCCAGAACCGTATCGAGATGATCCCGCCGGCCTCAGTGGTGTCTGCCTGCCGGAGCGCCTCCTGGACCCGGATCCATTCCGGGGGGGACGCTCCGAGGTCCTGGTAGGTTTCGGTAAGGAAGATCTGCCGCGCGAGGGTCCATGCCATTCCACGGACCCTGTCGAGAAAGCCGATCGTCCTTGTATCCTGGCACTTCGCCGACGCCTCATCCACTGTCTCGATGATCTCGTTCACGGTCCGGTGGAGGTGATCGGAGGATATCCGGGCGAGGAGGGAGAGCTTCTCGTTGGCCGTCCGCAGGGCTTCTTCTGCATTCACCATCCCGGTAATGTCCACGCCCGTGATGATGGCGCGGTTGCCGGGAAGAGCGGCAATCGAGACAAGGATATGCTGCTCGCTTCCGTCAGGGGTCGTCACTACCGCCTGCTCCGCGTAAATCTTCCCCTCGCTCGCGAGGCGCAGGAAGAGGGCCCGCTCGACGTCTTCGGAGAGAAACGTCGTGAGTGGGGCTCCCCTGAGGGTTGCAATCTCCCTCCCAAGGAGCCGTGCGGCGTTCCAGTTCACTTCTTCAACGATCCATCCCCCGTCTGTCTCCCGGGCGAGGATGCTCCCCGCTTCCGAGTTGTCGAAGAGACCGCGGTAACGGTCTTCCTGCTCGCGGAGCCTCCCCGAGAGCATGGCTATCAGCCAGCCGATCAGGACCACGACGCACACCCGGATCAGGGCCTCGATGAAGAGAGGGCTTCCCGTTCCGCTGATGAGCAGCACCAGGAGGAGATACCCTCCTCCGATCCCTGCTGAAATCGCGACACCCTGCCGGGGGAAACGATAGGCACCGATGACCACCGGGATGTAGAGGAGGTGAGGGAAGACGATGGTGATACCGATTAAGAGGCCGACAAGGTTGAGGAGAAGCGCGGCTCCCGTGGTGGCAACGAGCGCTGCGTTCCAGGCACCGTCCTGCCCATCGAAGAGATGCGTCGCCTTCATGTCAGGTTCTCCCGAACAGCTGTCCCGGGCCTGCAAAACATTTTTCCGGTTTGCGGCTGGAGAGGCTCGTGCCAGGTACCCATCTCGTCCTTGCGATCTGTTCCTGCCATACTCACAAAGAGACGGGAGCGTGAGTATTTGTACTTGTCCATTTTTCTCTCTGCACCGTGGGGAAAAGAAACCGGACGCTCACGTGATCCTCATTCGGGATATTCAGCAAACGGAGTATATGCCCGTCAGGGGCCCCTTTATCCCCTCTTATACCCGAACCGGCGAAGCAGATCCACACGTTCCCGCACGTGCTCCGGGGACTCAATCCCCTTCGGGGACGACCCGTCGATGACTCCCATGATCCCCCTCCCCAGTGGACTCTCTGCGACGATCACATCGACGGGATTTGCCGTTGCGCAAAAAATCGTGCAGACCTCCTGTATCGCCTTTACCGCGTTCAGGACGTTGATGGGATAGCAGTCCCGCATGCAGATGAGGAATGAGTGCCCTGCCCCTATCGCCAGTGCACCCTTCTCCGCCAGGGTCACGAGCCCCTCGTCATTCCCGTCGCGGCGCACCAGGCAGTCCGCCGAAGCTTCGCAGAACGCGATTCCAAAACGCGCCCCTGGAACAGAACCTGCCATTGCCTCGTACAGGTCTTCGACGGTCTTGATGAAGTGGGATTGGCCAAGGATGATGTTCACGTCTTCTGGTTTCTCGAGTCTTACTCGCACGAATGAGATATCGCCAGACATGTATGATCAGGTTGAGTGATGGGCATCACGGTCAAAAAAGGATTGCCGGCTCCGCATACTTTTTCGAGCCGGGCTCCCCCAAAAGAGGGTTTCTTGCAGGAGACAGAGGGACGTCCCGCTCAAACCATCTGGCTTATTCCCTCCCGGGACAGACGTGATCCTGATGGCCGGCGAGGAAGAGGACAGGAGACGGTTCCGGTTCTCGGTGAAGACCAAGATCCTCCTCGTATTCCTGGCCCTCTCTGTAAGCGGACTGCTTTTCACCGGTATCCTTGCATTTGTCCAGATCGGTGATGTGAGCCGGTATGCCGTGGCGAGCAGCAGTGCACTCGGAGACCGGGCTGTCGACGACAGCACTGCCGCCATGGAGAGGGATGCACGGGAATCCCTGCTCAGGCTGGCACAGGACCAGGCTTATATCAGCAACATCATCTTCGACCGCGTTTCCGGCGAGATAGAGATGATGGCTCACTATGCGGGGGAGATCCAGTCAGATCCTGCGCGAGTGCGGCCCCGGCACTTCTACCTCCAGGACGAGGAGCCACAAGACCCCGCCTCGACCACCGTTCTCTTCCTCTCGCCGGGGGTGGAGAAAGATATTCCTCTCGACGAGCGCGACGCTGCCGGGATGATGACCGATATCTTCATCCCGCTCTTTGCATCGGACAGGAACCTTGCCGCGGTCTACGTCGGGACCGAGAGCGGAATGTCATTCATCTATCCATGGTTCACGGGGATGGATGCCACATTCGATCCCCGGTTGAGGGGATGGTTCCGCCAGGCAAAGGAGACCGGCGCAAAGACCTGGTCAGAGCCTTACGTCGACCTCCTCGGCCATGGCCTGATGATGACCTGCTCGATCCCGGTTTCAGATCCCGGGAAGGGATGGTTCTGGGTGATAGGGGCTGACGTCACCATCGAGACCATCAACCAGAACATCATCGGGACCCAGGTGGGCGATTCTGGATATGCCATGCTCATCGATCAGCATGGGAACGTCATCACGAGGCCGGGTCTCTCATCAGGCGACCTGCGCTGGGACGAGTCATTCGTGACCGAGAACCTCCTCGAGAGCGGAAATTCCGGTCTCGTTGAGGTCGCAAGGGAGATGACTGCCGGCAGGGAGGGCGTCGCGAGGGTCAGCTTCGAGGGGGGAGACCGTTTCATCGCCTATGCACCCGTGCAGAGCGTGAACTGGAGCGTGGGTGTGGTGATGCCGGTCGAAGAGGTGATTGCACCTGCACTCTCCACCCGGCAGAGCATACTCGGCGCGTCCGAGGAGACGGCATCGCATATCACTCGTCAGCAGGAGCAGTTGAGGACGACCTTTACCGGCGTATTCCTTATCCTTATCGTGGTGGTGATCGTCCTCTCCCTTGTCTTTTCACGATACCTCACCAGGCCTCTCGAAGATCTGAAGAAGGGGTCGGAAGCCGTAGGAAAGGGGGACCTGGACTACAGGGTGAAGGTGCACACGGGCGACGAGTT
Organism: uncultured Methanolinea sp.; assembly: GCA_964598545.1. Lineage (GTDB taxonomy): Archaea > Halobacteriota > Methanomicrobia > Methanomicrobiales > Methanospirillaceae > Methanolinea_A. The sequence goes on from CAZRCH010000006.1 coordinate 41,222, forward strand.
CGAGGACCTTGCAGTATCCTTCAACCGGATGGCAAAAGACTTAAAAGAGCACATCCGGTCCCTCCGCCTCACTACTGCCGAGAAGGAACGGATACAGAAGGAGCTTGAGATTGCGAAGGGGATCCAGCAGAGCTTCCTCCCTGAATCCGCACCGCGCATCCCCGGGATAGACCTTGAAGGGCTGAATCTCCCGGCAGCCGAGGTCGGCGGCGATTTCTATGACTTCATCCCGGTGGGCAGCACGAGCTGGGGCCTCGTGATCGCCGATGTCTCCGGGAAGGGCGTCCCCGCCGCCCTCTTCATGGCACTCTCCCGCACGCTGATCCGTGCGAGCGCATCACGGAATCCGGACCCTGTGGCATCCATACGCGAGGCGAACCGCTCGATATACCTTGACTCGAAGACCAGCATGTTCGTCACCCTCTTCTATGCCATCCTCGATATCCGGAAAAAAACCATCACCTTCGTGAATGCCGGGCATAATCCCCCGCTTCTCCTTGCGTCAGGAAGTGAGGGCGTCACCCTCCTGAAGGCAAGGGGGATTGCACTCGGCGTGATCGACGAGATCGATCTCGAGCCGGTCGAGGTCACGCTCTCTCCGGGCGACGTGGTGATCCTCTACACCGACGGGGTGACAGAGGCGACGAACGAACGCGACGAGGAGTACGGTGTCGAGCGGCTCTCCGCCCTCGTACACGCATCGAGGGGGTTTTCGGCAAAGGAGATCATAAATGCAATCGTCAAAGAAGTCACCGCGTTCGCGGGATCACGGCCGCAGTTTGACGATATCACTCTCATGGTCCTGAAGGTGAGGTGAGGAGAGCGCATTGCCACTCTTTGCCCTCTCCGTCATTCCTGTATATCGAGGGTCATCTCGATTCCGCCGATCCAGCCGGCGATCACATTGTAGAGGGAGGCAACGATCAGTCCAGCCAAAAAGAAGATGACCACACCCACGAGGATCATCGCGAAGAATCCCACGATTCCTGCTCCCGCCGCCCCAAGTCCTCCGAGCCCGATCGCAGCCGCCCCGGCACCAAGCCCGAGCGCGACCATTGCACCCACGAGAATCCCCCATATCCCGCCAAATACCGCGTATATCTTTGCTACAGACACCGCACCGATCTTCTTCAGCACCACAACTCTCTCTGCCATTTTTGAGGTCCCTTCCATCCCGGGGGATACCAGGCTATGACTCCCGGTAAGAGAAAAGGCTACCGCCGCTGCGTGCGTGCATGAGGGGAGAGAGGCGTTGCAGCATTCTCCTTCCTGACCGGAGTATCGTGCACTCTCTCCATCCGGTGGATGCTCACGAGGTCAAGCGAGAGGAGGTGATCGAGGGAGAGGGGCGAGTATCCCGTGCACTCGCAGGAGACGTTGATGGTCCTTCCCTCGCCGTTGATGAAGGGGTACCGCGGGACCTTGTTATGGGTATGGCCATGGATTATCCATCCCTTCCATGACGGGGGAGCATCCCGCGGGTCATGGACGAGATAGAACTCGTAGTCCCCGTATGAGAGCATGGCATGATGGGTTGCCCCTGGGAGGTCCCTGTCGTGGTTCCCCCTGATGAAGACCTTCCTCCCGTTCAGTTCCCGAATCCAACGGTCGGGACTGCCCCTGATGCTGAAGTCCCCGAGGTGATACACCGTGTCATTAGGCCCCACCACGCGGTTCCAACGCTCCACGAGGTCCCGGTTCATGTGGCGGAGCGAGGAGAATGGGCGGTGGCAGTGGCGCAGGATCCGTGCGTGGTTGAGGTGGAGATCGGATGCGAGGAAAATCTGGCCCGAACCCCGGGAAGAGGTGCGGGGAATGCGCCTCAGAATGGAAAGAATCCCCGACAAATCGATGTTCATCGCTCACGATCCGAATCTGTATGAGTGTGGTTCAACTGAAAAGAAGAATGCTTTCCCGCCTCGCAGATCTATCCGCGGGGGAACGATGCCCCGAGAGCCGGGAACTGGTGCTCACCGTGGCCGGGCGCGCCCAGAGTGGAGCGAAGGCCACGGGCGATATCATTTGAACCCCTCCGGAAGCGGTAGCCGGGAGTTCCCGGCCCCACCTTTCCTGCAGTCCTTCACGTGCTCTTATTTTTGCCTCCTCGCTGTTTTGTGTGGGGAGACTGAATCGAGGGTGGTATCTGCATTCCAATTCAGTCATTGACCGCCGCCGGGGTGTCCTTCGGGGGCGGCGGCCAGGCACTCGCATATGGGAGTGTAAAGGCCCCACAAAATGTATCCGGTTCATCAATCCTACCCACACCAGATAGCGAAGAGCCTTACTTTAGTCATTCCATCCCGTCGAAACACTGAATACCACCCCAATGATAAGAGTTCCGCAATGAAAGGTGCATCCAGAAATGTTCATCTCAGGGATGAACTCCAGGCCACTCTCTGCAGGATGATGGAGGACCAGGGATATACAAGCCTTGAAGAGTTCGTAAACGACAATCTCGCCGCCTGCATCGCCTGCCGCACGCGAAGTGACCACCCCCCTGGGGGGCACACGTATGATGTCGAGCTGCTCCGCATGAGGATCCGTGAGCTCGAGCGGATCATACAGAAAAAGGACGAGCAGATCACGGTGCTCCTAGAACTGTGGGAGCACTGCAAAGTCAACGGTGAACCAACACACAGCCTCGGGATAACGCCCGATCTCGAGGACAGGATAGATATGATCATCAGGGACTGGTATTATGACGTGGAGCGGAAGGATCACTCAGGTGCCGACGGAAAGACGTGAGGGCTCTTTCCCGCTCTTTTTCGAAGATGAGACGTCATCTGAGCGCGAGGAACGCAAGGTCATCGAGCGACCGGGATCATTGCACAAATATGGCGATCACGAATGAACTGGACCATCTGTAATACCATTCGCGCCGCGAGAGAAAAACGGGATGAGAAACCGGGAGACATCCGGCGGGTTCACTCCCCTATTTTTTCTGCTCGGAGAGGAGTGTGCCGGCAATTGCGATGTTCTCCTTCTCGAGCTCGTGGATCAGGATGGTGACCCGCTCGACGGGAACCTCGAGCACCCGGGTGATCGTACCCGCAATCTCCTCTGCCATCTGCTTCTTCTGTGCAAGGGACCGTCCCTTCGCCATGGTAATGGTGACAACCGGCATACCATTACTTATGTGAGGACCCGCCGGATAAACACGGCTGATCCGGGTCAAAGCCCTAATCTCCCCCCCGTATATGGGTCCGAGGGAAATCTCCACGATGCGGGACGCCGCCTTCGCCTGCTGGCAAGGGTGCGCCACCCCTCGTGCCCTTCGCGTAGCGTGGGGGGAGGGGAAACCCTGGCCACTCACAGGTCCCTTGCGTAACCCGACTGGATCGCGGCCTCTTTTACCGCTCCTGCAATCGCCCGCGTTACGTCGCGATCGAGGATCGTGGGAAGGATGTGCTCCCGGTTGGGATGCGGGACACAGTCTGCAATGGCATGCGCCGCCGCCACTTTCATCTCGTCGCTTATGCACGTGGCAAATGCATCGAGCGCACCCCGGAATACCCCTGGGAAGGCCAGCGCATTGTTGATCTGGTTCGAAAAGTCGCTTCGCCCTGTCCCTACCACCGCAGCACCGGCGTGCCGGGCGGCATCAGGCATGATCTCGGGCACAGGGTTGGCCATCGCAAAGACGATGGGCTGGTCGTTCATCCTTTGGATCATCTCTTCGTTGAGCACTCCGGGTCCGGAGACGCCTATGAAGACGTCTGCTCCCTCCATCGCATCCGAGAGCGACCCAGTCCGGCCGGAGCGGTTGGTCTCGTCGGCCAGGATGAACTTGTACTTGTTGCTGTAGAGGCCTTTCCTTGCGCGGTGGATGATCCCCTGGGTGTCGCAGACCACGATCTCGCGGACGCTCCGGCAGACGTCCGGGCTGTACCCGATGCACCGGAGGAGTCGGGTGATGGCGTACCCTGCGGCACCGGCACCGCAGACCACGATGTGGAGGTCCTCGAACTGCTTCTTCGTGGCCCGGCAGGCGTTGAGGAGGGCCGCGAGGACCGTGATAGCGGTGCCGTGCTGGTCATCGTGCATCACAGGGATGCCGAGGTCCTGGAGCCCCTCCTCCACCTCGAAGCAGCGGGGGGCAGCGATGTCCTCGAGGTTGATCCCGCCAAAGACCGGGGCGATGTTTCTGACCTGGTCCACGAAGTCAGACTGGGGACCGTCGAAACAGATGGGAAACGCGTCAATTCCGGCAAACTTCTTGAAGAGGATGGCCTTTCCTTCCATCACCGGGATGGCGGCATACCCCCCGATATTCCCGAGGCCGAGTACCGCTGTCCCGTCAGTGACGATTGCCACCGAGTTCCGCTTGAGGGTGTAGCGATACGCAAGGTTCCTGTCCTTCTGGATCGCCCTGCAGACCTCTGCTACACCGGGAGTATAGGCCCGGGAGAGGTCGCGGCGGGTCTCGAGCGGCACCTTTGATCGTATCTCCAGCTTTCCATGGTGCTCCTCGTGAAGCGCCAGCGCCTCGTGGTAGATCGCGTTACGGTCCTCTTCCTGGTCCATGATTCCATCAAGGTCGCCTCATCACATAAAGCCCGGGTCTTTCCTCAAGCCACGTGAATTCAAACCCGGGCGGCCCGGCAACACTTATTTCGATGCACGACGACCAGAATGGCTATGTCCGGGAAATGCCCCTTTCGCTTCATGCTCCTCGCCGTCGCACTCGGCGCTCTCCTCGCCCTCGCAGGATGCACGGTGCCGGTGAACGTCACGCTGGATCCCTCGGGACACCCGGCATATACGTGCGGGATACCGGTTGATGCGCGGGTCACAAGGGTCATCGACGGCGACACCATCGCAGTGAAGACTGCCGTGGGAAGGGAGGAGACCGTGCGTGTGCTCGGTATAGACACCCCTGAGACCGAGGAGCATGGGAACTGGGGCAATGAATACGAGGGGATCAGCAATCCCTCCTACCTGACATCGTGGGGACACCGGGCGAGCAACCAGACTGAGAACCTGGTGAAAGGGAAGAGCGTGACGCTGAATACCGATTGCATGACCGGCGAGCGCGACCGGTATGGCAGGCTTCTCGCATACGTCGGGATCGAGGGATCCGACCTTGGGTCCCTGCTCCTCCAGGGTGGGTATGCGAGGGTCTACACCGAAGAATCGTTTGGTAAGAAGCAGCTGTACCTCCTGCTCCAGTCCGAAGCACAGCTCGCAGGCGCCGGGCTCTGGAGTGCAGCAAAGACCCCTGAGAACTCACCCAAAAGCCCGGTATCAATCGCTTCCGTACAGTACGATGCCCCCGGCGACGATAGGGAGAACCTGAACGGAGAGTATATCGTGCTCGCCTCCGATGAACCGGTGAACCTCGCGGGATGGACGATCGCCGATAACAGCGGGACAATCTATACATTCGGCGACGTGGTCATACCGGCTGGCGACCGCGTGACACTCTACGTCGGTTCAGGGACCCCGGCTGGCACCAGGCTATACTGGAACCTTTCCGCCCCGCTGCTCGGAAACGAAGCCGATGCCGTCACGCTCAGGGACCCTGAAGGGAAGGCTATGGCAGTCTACCGTTGGGGTCAGTGAACGTTCCCACAATGGGAGACTGAATTGAGCATTCCGGGCGGCCTGCCCGAGGGACCCGCGGCCCCCCACCGCTCACACCCCTTCTTCATTCGCAGACGGTTGCGCTCCCCTTTTCGATGGTATCGTGCAGGGCCCGCTGCTCGGGACGATGGTAACCGAGCTCTTCGGGATCTTGGACTCAAGCGACTCCTTCATCCGGTCGATCGCCTCCTGTACCTCGCACATGCGCCGGTCACCGTCGAACTCGAGGAAGATCTCGATGTATACGTTGCTCCCGCTCCTCCGGGAGCGGACACCGTGAAATGCTTCGTACTCGCAGA
>CAZRCH010000006.1:47203-56935 GCA_964598545.1 uncultured Methanolinea sp.
ACGTTGCTCCCGCTCCTCCGGGAGCGGACACCGTGAAATGCTTCGTACTCGCAGAAGAACTCTGTGAGTTCCCGGATGATCGTGATCTGGAGCGACTCGTCGAGCGTCTTGTCGAGGAGGTCCGGGAGCGACGCGGAGATAACCCGGTAGCCGGTGGTAAAGAGGAAGCCGACGATGATCATCGATGCGAAGGGATCGATATAGACCGCCCACCAGAACTGGTGCAGCACGATGGAGAAGATGAGCGCGAGCAGCACCGAGAGGTCCGAGAATGCCTTGGTCCTGAAGAGTCGCCACTGCGATTCCATGATGGGGGAGTACTCCTTCTGGGCGATGCGGTAGTTCTTGAACCAGAGCCAGGTATTCACCGTAACACCAATGCTCATCATGACGAGCGCGAGCGCCACCCCGCTGATATGGAGGGCTTCGGGTGCGAGGATCCTCGTGATCGCGGTGTAAAAGACCAGGACCAGGGAGATGAGCATCACCGCGCCTGTGATGATGCTCGTCACCGTCTCGAATTTTCCCATCCCGTAGTCATAGACCCCCTTCCCGCCTCTCGCGAGCTTTCGTATGGTAAGATAGGCAAAAAACGTGGCAAGGAGCTCGTTCCCGCACTTCACCACATCCGCGAACATGGTGATAGAGCCGGCGAGGATTGCGGCGATGATGTCAGGTATCCAGAGGATGAAGTCCACGACGAGGCTGACAAAAACCGTCTTCTCCTTCTTTGCAAGGGTCGACGCATCGAGAACCGATACGTCCTCCATTCCGGTCGCGTGGCTCATATGCAGTCCTTTTCTCTTTGTATGCGCTGAAAGGAGAAAATACCCTCAGAATGGATGCGGGGTGGGGGTGCAGGATCATCCCTGCTGCCGCGCACCGGACGATTCGGGCTGATCGCCCGCTCCCTCCGGCAACTTTTATCGTGTGCCAGATTCCAGAATTTTTCATGCGAAAAGGGGACCCCGCCGGAGAGTGAACCATGGAACTGCAATGCGAGAACAGGGGAGAGATCAGGGTTGTCCACGTGGAAGGCAGGATCGACAGCAGCAACGCGGATGAATTCGGCAGGGATATCAGGGGTGTGATCACGGGCGGAAGCCGCCAGCTGCTCCTCGACTTCGCTGGCGTCCCCTACATCAACAGTGCAGGTCTTCGGGCCGTCCTTATTGCGGCAAAGAGCCTGAAGATGCCTGGCGACCGCTGTGTCATCTGCGGGCTTTCTCCTGAAGTAAAAGAGATATTCGAACTCGCGGGATTCATGAATATCCTCAGGACATATCCGTCGGTCGAGGACGCGATCTCGCACTGGTGAGCGAGGGAGTGCCGCGGTTCCCGTCGCGAGGGGGTGTGAAGGGGTAGTCTCTTTTCCGCGGAAGACCGCACCAGCCCGTCGCATTCTACAGCCTCCGCCGGCACACCTCCGGTCGCTCCACCCTTCCGGCACTCCGATGAGAATCAGCCGGCTCCGGGGCCTCCCGGACAATGTCAGGTCAACTGCTCCCTGCGCTTCTCCTGCCTCGCTGCCTCCTCTGCAGCAAAAATTACTTCCTCCCAGGCCTTCCCTAGCAGCTTCCGGTAGTATCCCACGTCGAAGCGGGCGGCCTTCCAGTCAAGGTCAACAGCCCAGGTGCGTGAATCGGTGACGACGTAGCTCACCTTCATCCCGGGGGAGAGGGCGATCCCCTCCGCCGCGCAGGCCTGCACTGCCGATGCCTCGGGGCAGGCGTGCCGGTAACGGAGGGTGCTGATCCTCCTGCTGACCTCCATCTCTGCCGGACGGGCGGAAGGGAGCTCCTCCACTGCCCTGCGGTAGCGTTCCCGGAGCGGCTGACTGAGAGCCGCGATCTCTTCCGGCGTTCTGGCCTGCTGTATCAGCGCGAGCATCTCCTCCTGGACATTCCTGATGAAGGGTGGCGTGTCTCCCCGGCGGGCCGCGATCCCCCGCACCTTGAGGCTCCCGTCCGAGAGCCGGCCATAGTAGCGGGTGTAGGCCCCGGTCCCGTCTGCCATCGGGAGGTAGACCAGCCAGTCATAGGCATCTACCACTGTATGCAGGCGGGTCTCCCGCTCCACCCGTTCCTTGAACGCGGCAACCGGGCCGCCCTGCACCCAGAGGCAGTCCACGATCCCGTGCAGGACAGAAAAGCCCATCTCCTCGGCAATGTCCCTGGTCCGGATCAGGACTTCGCGGGCGCTGCCGGTGATGGCCTCGTGCACCTCGATCCTCCCGAACTTCGCGTTCCGGTACCCGGTGTACCCAAAGCATGTCACGAGCATCCACTTGAGGATAGCATCGAGACCCGCATACCGCGGGTCGCGGGCCTTCTTCTGCTTGGTCTCCATCCGCATGGCGATGAGGGGGGCCAGCACGCAGGGGAGGAAACCTTCTTTCCTTGAGTCTGCCAGGGTCTCAGGGGAGAGGTTGTCCCTGACGATGAGGGAGGGGTAGAGTGAGGTGAAGTCGATCTCGTGCACCCCGCTATATATCCCGGGGACCGGCTGGAACATCATCCCTCCCCGGTCTGCCGCCTTCAGTTCCGGGAACCGCCGCACCACCTCGGGGTCGTCCTTCCTCCATGGGACTGCGATACCCCTGCGGAGCGCCTCGTAGACTTCGTAGGACGAGATGAGGGTGCCTGAGGTGAACCGGGCGGCGAGGTTCGGGGAGAGCCCGGAGAGGCGCGCCCCGAGCAGGATTCCGGAGAGACCGCCCTCCCGGTAGTGGAAGCTCTGGCGGGTGTCCACCAGCAGCCGGCCGTCGGGGATCAGGGCCCCCACCCGGAACTCCGTCTTCCCGTAGCTCCAGTAGGACTTTGACTGGATCCGCCGGAACCTTCCCGTCCGGGAGAGGCCGGTATCAAGCCCGTGACTGCGGGCGCTTTCTGCCAGCCGGGGCACCCAGACATCGGCCTGGGAAAAGAGGATCACGTCCGGGTCAACGGAGCGGACAAGGCCTTCCATGTCCGAGAGGATGGTCTTCTCGTCCCCCCCGAGCCGCACCTGCCTCCCATCGACAGAGAGCGAGAGCGCGGTGACTGGATCCCTTGCAAAAGGGTTGTCCGCAACCGCGATCTCCATTGCCAGGAGATCGATGGAGAGATCGGTGGAGAACCGCGACTCTCCTTCGTCGCTGCAGGGGACAAGGCCGCCTGCTGCCAGGACGCACTGGTCCGGCCTGAGATCTGCATTGAAGATCCTCGCCTCGTACCGCGTCTGCTTCTCGACGAGTGCTGCGGCCTCCCTGCCGGCCTGCACCCGGTGCCCGTCGAGGGTTCCGTACACGGTGCGGATGCTGCACTCTTTCACGGGGAAGCGGCTCTCCAGGCCCTCCAGGAGATCGCTGTGGGCATGCGGGTCCGGGAGGTGAAGGAGGAAGGAGGGAGGAGCAAAGACAACGTGATGCCGGCCGCCGCGGCCCCTCTCCCATATCTCCACCTGCCCGTTCCGGGAGCAGGTGTCAAGGATCCACACGGCGCCTCCCCCCCTCCTGCTCCTTTGCGACCTCCAGGAGGACCGAGAAGAGCGCGGCCTCGAGCGGGTCGCCGAATGCGTAAAAGCATTCGCTTGCATGCACCCGCGCCATCGCGACCACCCGGAGGGCATACTCCCGGTCTTCTCCGGGGAGGGCGCGGGCGGCCCGCTCCCAGCGGGAGAGGACTTCACGGACCCCCATCCGCACGCTGGCAAAACTCCTCCCCATCTCACACCCCCCCGAGGGTCTGCTGGCCGCGGGGGAGCCCGCCGGGGTAGCGCTCCCGCCCCCGCCCCCTTGCCCTTGGGGCAGGCGACCGTGCCGCGGGGCTCGCCAGGTAGAAGACCCGGTCCGCGAGCCGCGCCATCGCCTCGAACGAGGGATCTGGGAACTCAGTATACAGCACGACAAGCGACCCCTGCCCGAGCTGCCGGAGGCCCTCTCCCACCTGGGGGGCCATCTCCTCCCCCGCACCCTCGTAGAGCGAGGGGTCGTGCTCGACGAAGACGATGGTGTGGTAGGACTCGCGGATGATCTGCAGGAGCTGAAAGGCGGTGAACGCCCGCCGCACCTCGATGGTGACCGACCTGCGGTTGATCCCCGAGAGGATCCTTGAGCAGTTCCCGCTCACGAAGAGGAACAGGAACCGCCTGAGCACCGGGTTGTCGTTTAACCCGGCCAGCACCACCTCCCCGGGCGCCACCACGGCAGAGAAAGTCCCGCTCCGGAGGGTGACCGAGGGGTGCAGATCGAACTCCATGCCTGTGAGACTGGCACCTCGCACTTCCTTAAGGGTGGGAGAGCACGCGGGGTGAAAGTGGACCCGGCATCTTTATGCAGGGGAATAAATCCTGGCATTTACCGCCTTTTCAGGATTCTGCAGGATATATTCCAATTTCTTCCCAAACGGACATTCCTGTCCCGCAGGATCTCCGCCTCCATACTCTACCAAAGGATTGAACCGTATCCCCGCCCTTGTATTTCGGTATGGAACGATTGAAGTGTGCCAAGTGCCACAGGGAATTCTACTTAAATTCCGGATGCTCCACCTGTGCTCCCCCTCCCCAGGGCCCCCATTTCTGCCCCGAGTGCGGCGGTGCCCTCCATCGGACGGTCCCCTCATACTTCATCTCCCAGGACAGGTGGGAGACAGACTAGGGGGCATGCATCTCCGGGACTGGGGTCCTGCCCCCTTTCACCCCCTGGTCCAATCTCCCCCGGCGCACAGGCGCCTCCCGCAACTTTTAAGCAGCGTGCCCGGAAAGCCAGATGTGAAGGCGAAATGCATATGGCTTCAAGACTGATGGAGTACTTCAACAGGCAGCCGAGGATCGGGACGCTCAGCACCTCCGGAAAAGACGGGAAGGTTGACGTCGCTGTCTTCGGCTCGCCGCACATGACCGATGAGAAGACCGTGATCATGGGCCTTGGGAAGAACCGCTCGCTCTCCAACCTCATGGAGAACCCGCACGCGGTCTACATGATCATGGAGCCGGGAAAGAGCATCATGGACTGGAAGGGGATACGTGTCTACCTGGTGGCAGAGGATATCGCCACTTCGGGGCCGATGCTCGACGACCTCAAGAACCAGATCGCGAAAGTTGCAGGAGAGGCTGCGGCAGGGATGATCCATGCCGCAGCGAGGTTCGAGGTGACCGAGGTACGGCCGCTCGTAGACATGGGGCAGGGGTGGGAGAAGTCGATCTGAGCCAGGTGTTCCCGACCTCCCGGAGAACCCGCAGCGTAATCCGGGGATGGCAGCGTTGCATGCCGCAACGGAGTATACCGCTCCATGCCGCATGCCGGCCCGGGCTCCCGATTACGGATCCCTCTCGTCAGAGAGAGAGGAGGTTCTCTCTCAACTCTTCTTCAGCGTGTCGATCGCGATGGTGAACGGCACCGTCCTCTCGATGTAGACGAGCTCGAGTTCGCCGGGTGAGAGGAGTGTCCCGGTCGAGGACCCTCCCCCGTGCTCGACTATGGAGAAGGTCCGGCCGTCAGGGTTGATCGCCCCCGCACACGCCTTGACCGCGTGGGTGGCAGTCTGGTTCGAGAAGACGATCTCTCCAGAGAAGATCCTCCCTCTCTGCTCGGTGACCCGCATGGTCATCGCCTCGTCCGGGTAGTCGGTGTATCCTTTCTCCTCGATGAACCCCTTCATCGTGCCTGACCAGTTCCCAATGAGGTCCGGTATCGCTGCTGCCTCTGTTGCGGCCTGGGAAGAGGGCGCGGGGGTCGTGCACCCGCAGGCAAGGACTGCGATTGCGAGGATCATGATTGCATACACGAATCGTTTCATACACTTCCTGTGGATGTGCGAAGAGAAAAATCCGGATACTCCGGTACTGCAAAAAATCCGGATCGAACCGGATCTCCGTGGAATGGGTTCCCCTTCGGATATGAGAGCGACGTGCAGCGGGTTAACGGGCAGGGCCGGATGATGCAGATGCACGAGGCAGGTTTTTCGTCGGTAGCTATTTTGTCGGTTTACGCCCCATTACTATCCATGGCTTCTCACATCCACCGGATAGAAGTCCGCTACCGGGACGACCCGCGGCAAAAGACCCGGACCGATCGGATCCGCTCCCTTGGGTTTCCCGTCGATGCAGTGCACCTGGTGGATGTCTATACCATCGCCACCCGCGCAAGGGACTTTTCGCACGCCGAGCTCTCGGAGATCGGCGCCCAGCTCGTAAACCCCGTCGTGCAGGAGTACACCGTCGACCGGGCGACCAAGGCGGTCTTTGACCATGCGATCGAGGTCGGGTTCCTGGCCGGCGTCACCGACAACGTGGGCACGACCGCACGGCAGACCATCGAAGACTTTTCCGGATACCGGTTCGGCGAGGGCGAGGCAGTCTTCTCCTCGCAGCTTTACTTTGTCTGCGGAGCGCTCTCCCCCGGATCCGTCGAGAGGCTTTCGACCACGCTTGCAAACCCCCTCGTGAACCGCGTACACGTGAAGACCAGGGATGAGTACGGGGAGAGGGGCATGGGTGCTGTCGCACCATTCGTCTCGCTTCACGATCTGCCGACCGCCGAGACCGTCAACCTCGAACTCGATGATAAGGAACTCGCGAGGCTTGGAAAGGAGGGGATCCGGGATCCCCTCACAGGGGAGCGGCGCGGGCCCCTCGCGCTCGACATTCCCCAGCTCCATGCAATACGGGACTATTTCAGGAGCCTCGGGCGCGGGCCGACGGACGTCGAGCTCGAGTCACTCGCGCAGACCTGGAGCGAGCACTGCAAGCACACCATCTTCGCCTCGGCAATGGACGACGACGTCCCGGACGGGCTCTACAGGACCTGCATCCAGGCGGCAACCAATGCCATCCGGAAAAAGAAGGGAGACAAGGATATCTGCGTGACAGTGTTCACCGACAACTCCGGGGCGATCGTCTTTGACGACACGTTCCTTGTGACGCACAAGGTCGAGACCCACAACTCCCCGTCTGCACTCGACCCCTTCGGCGGGGCCCTGACCGGGATTGTGGGGGTGAACCGGGACACGATAGGGTTCGGCCTCGGGGCAAAGCCCTGCATCAACGTGTACGGGTACTGTGTCGGCGACCCCGGGACGGAGCCAGCGCTCTTCCGGGGAAAAGACCGGGAGAGGCCAATCCTCTCACCTCGCAGGATCCTCGATGGAGTCGTCCATGGGGTCGGCGTGGGGGGCAACTGCTCTGGCATCCCAACTCCGCAGGGGTGGTGCTACTTCCACGACAGGTACGTGGGAAAGCCACTCGTATTCGCAGGGACGGTCGGAGTGATGCCGCGTGTCCACGGCAACAGGAAGCTCTACGAGAAAAGGGCACTGCCAGGGGACCTCGTTGTCATGGTCGGCGGCCGGGTGGGAAAAGACGGCATCCATGGCGCCACGTTCTCTTCGGAGGCGCTTGACCCGGCAAGCCCGGTGACCGCGGTCCAGATCGGGGACCCCATCACCCAGAAGAAGTTCTCGGACGTCATCGTCAAGGAGGCGCGTGACCAGGGGTTGTACAGGAGCATCACTGACAACGGCGCCGGGGGCCTCTCATGCGCCGTCGCGGAGATGGCAAAGGAATCAAACGGCTGCCATGTCTTCCTCGACAGGGTGCCGCTGAAGTATCCCGGCATGGCTCCCTGGGAGATCTGGATCTCGGAGTCCCAGGAACGGATGACACTTGCCGTGCCGGAGGAGCGTCTGGACACGTTCATGGACCTGATGCGAAGGCGCGAGGTGGAGGCCACGGTGATCGGCAGGTTCACCTCGAGCGGAAAGTGCGTGGTCGAGTGCCACGGCGCGGTCGTGATGGATATCGGGCTTGATTTCCTGCACGACGGGCTTCCAAAGAAGCACCTGAAGACGACGCCCGTCGCCGCCAGGAATCCCGAGCCCGCGGTACCCTGCCCCGACCGGCTCGACTCCACGCTCCTTGCCATGCTCCGGCGAAAGAATATCTGCGCAAAGGAGTTCATCTCCACCCAGTACGACCACACCGTCCAGGGGGGACATGTCCTTGGGCCCGTGCAGGGGGCGGGGAGGGTCCAGGGGTGTGCCACGCTCACGAAAGTTGTGCCGGGATCGGACAGGGGTGTCGGGCTCTCGCAGGGGCTCTTTCCCCTGTACTCGGAGATCGACCCGTACCGGATGGCAATCGCGGCCATCGACCTGGCCGTACGCGGACTCGTCTCGATCGGCGTGCCGCTTGACTGGATCGCCCTCCTCGACAACTTCTGCTGGTGCTCTTCCGACGACCCGGAAAGGCTCTGGCAGCTGAAGCGGGCAGCCTTCGGGTGTTACGACGGCGCCATCGCCTTCTCGACTCCCTACATCTCCGGGAAGGACAGCATGTTCAACGACTTCTCGGGGTTCGATGAAGAGAACAACCCCGTGAAGGTCTCGGTCCTCCCGACGCTCCTCATCTCTTCAATCGGCATCCACCCCGACGTCGCGAAGGCGGTCTCGATGGATGCGAAGTTCGCAGGAGACCTCGTCTACGTCATCGGAAAGACCGCTGAGGAACTCGGGGGGTCAGAGTACTTCATGCACCACGGGAGCCCGGGGAACCGTGTCCCGGCCCTTGACCTGGACGCAGCGAGGGAGAGGTACGGGCGGCTGACGAAAACGATGGAGAAGGGCCTTGTCGCGTCTGCGTTCCCGGTCAGCAACGGGGGCCTCCTCGTCGCCCTTGCAAAGGTCTGCATCGCAGGGAGGCTTGGAATGGAGATCGCCATCCCCTCAACCACCCGCCCGGATTACTACCTCTTCTCGGAGTCGCTCGGGCGGATCGTGGTCACCGTCTCCCCGGGGAGCCGGCAGGCATTCGAGGATACCTTCGGAAGCGACGCGGTGCTCCTTGGCCGCGTGGGGGGCCCGGACCTGCGGGTGACTGCAGGAAGACCGATCGTCGACCTGCCGGTCGCTGAGATGGAGGCTGCCTACAGGGCGCCGTTCGGGGGGTACTGATCATGGTATCCATCCACGCAGATGATATGAAGCCACCCAGTGGGGGCGTGCCCGGCCGGACGCCGACGGTCCCGGAGAAGGCCCTCATCATGAGCGGGTACGGGATCAACTCCGAGATGGAGACCCAGGAAGCCCTGAGGCGGGCAGGGATGCGGTCGGATATCGTGCACATCAACGACCTCATCGCGGGAACGAAGCGGTTGTCGGAGTACCGGCTGCTGGTCTTCCCGGGCGGATTCTCCTACGGCGACGACACGGGTGCAGGCAACGCCTACGCCAACCGGGTGCGAAACAACCTCTGGGACGACGTCTGCGAGTTCCTCGACGGGGACAACCTCGTCCTCGGTATCTGCAACGGGTTCCAGATCCTCGCAAACCTCGGCCTCGTGCCGGCGTTCGGCCGCACCCCGGCGCGCGAGATCGCCCTCATGCCGAACAGGAAGGGCGTGCTCGAGTGCCGGTTCGTCACGCTGAAGCCCGCATCCGAGAACCTCTGGACGCGGGGCATCTCCCACCTGTACTGCCCGGTCTCCCATGGCGAGGGGAATTTTTACTGCACGGACGAGACCCTGAAGCGGCTCGAATCAGGGGGGATGATCGTATTCACCTATTGCAGGGACGACCTTTGCCCTGCGAATGGAGAGTTCCCCTATAACCCGAACGGCTCGCTCGCAGACATCGCGGGCATCACCTCCGAGGACGGCAAGGTGCTCGGCATGATGCCGCATCCCGAGCGGGCCATGGAGTTCGTGAACCTGTACGACTGGCCGCGTCAAAAGGAGCGGTTGGTCCGGGAAGGAAAGCC
>CAZRCH010000007.1:0-55773 GCA_964598545.1 uncultured Methanolinea sp.
GTGACGAGGTGAAGAGAGGGTACCAGAGGGCGCCGAACCGGGCGCTTCTCCGGTCTCTCGGTGTCACTGACCGCGAGATTGAACTCCCTTACATCGGGATCGCAAATGCCTGGAACGATATCGTCCCGGGCCATACCCACCTCCGGATGCTGGCCGGAAAGATCCGCGAGGGCATCGCAGCCGCCGGCGGAGTGCCGTTCGAGTTCGGCGTGATCGGGATATGCGACGGGGTGGCGATGGGCCACGAGGGGATGCGGTACTCCCTTCCCTCGCGCGAGAATATCGCGGACGCAGTGGAACTGATGGTGGAAGCGCACCGGTTCGACGGGATGGTCCTGCTTGGGACATGCGACAAGATCGTCCCCGGAATGCTGATGGCTGCGGCCCGCTGCAACATCCCTTCAATTGCGGTCACCGGCGGAGCCATGCTCCCGGGTTACCAGGAAGGCCGTGACCTCTCGCTTATCGATGTATTCGAGGGGGTGGGAAAGGTTGCTGCGGGCAGCATGACCGAGGAGGAGCTGGTGACCCTTGAATGCGCGGCGATGCCAGGCTGTGGCAGCTGCCAGGGACTGTACACGGCAAACACCATGGCCTGCATGACAGAGGCAATGGGAATGTCTCTTCCCGGCTGTGCCGCCATGCCTGCGGTGGAAGCGGCGAAGCTGAGAATTGCAAGGGAGTCCGGCGAACGGATACTGGACCTCGTGAATGGGGGAACCTGCCCCCGCGATATCATCACCCGAGGGAGCCTCGAGAACGCCATCCGCGTGGACATGGCCCTTGGAGGGTCGACGAACACGGTCCTCCACCTGATGGCAATCGCGGCAGAAGCGAAGGTGGATCTTTCGCTCGACTCATTCACAAGGATAGGGGAGGAGATCCCACATCTCTGCAACATGATGCCCGCCGGGCCTCATTCCATGCAGGCACTTCACCGGTCTGGGGGCATCCCCGCGGTCCTGAAGGCCATATCTGACCACCTTGAGGATTCCCTGACGGTATCAGGGAGACGGATCAGAGAGATCGCGCGTGACGCAAAGGTTCCTTCCCGGAGTATCATCATGAGCACCAGGGATCCTGTCAATCCTGCCGGGGGATTGAGGATCCTCTTCGGGAGCCTTGCTCCGCAGGGAGCAGTCATCAAGTCCATCGCTGTGAACAGGGACATGTGGACGCATACCGGGCCAGCAAGGGTATTTGACGGCGAGCAGGAGGCCATGAAGGCGATTCTTGCCCGGGAAATCCGCGAGGGGGACGTGATCGTGATCAGGTATGAGGGGCCGAAGGGAGCGCCCGGCATGCCGGAGATGCTCTCCCCCACGTCGGCAATTGTCGGCCTCGGGTATTCCCGCGTCGCTCTCGTGACAGACGGCAGGTTCTCTGGAGGGACGCGTGGGCCGTGCATCGGCCACGTGGCCCCTGAGGCGGCAGCAGGAGGGCCGATCGGGCTTGTCAGGGATGGAGACCGGATTGCGATCGACCTCCACGCACAGACGCTGGATCTCCTCGTCGACGTATCCGAACTTGGACGTCGGAAATCAGGCTGGAGCCCGAAAGAGAGGTCCCTGAAAGGAGTGCTTGCGCGGTACGCCGCGATGGTGGGACAGGCCGACAGGGGAGCAGTGCTGGAGCGGAGGTGAACGGCTGATGGAGCAGGGGGACAGGGCTCCCGGCATCACTCTCCCCGACCATGTTTCATCCCACGAGCTGACAGATGACCAGTATCATGCTATCCACGATTCCCAGCGGATCAGTCTCGGGGCCCTCCAGCGGCAGGCATATGACCTGGGTCTGCCGGTTATCATCCTCTTTGAGGGGTGGTATGGATCAGGGATATCACAGATGGTTCAAGACCTCAACCGGACCCTCGACCCCAGGGGTTTCTCGTATCATCCCATCGCAGCACCCGGAACACTCGCAAGGGAGCACCATTTTCTCTGGAGGTTCTGGATAAGGACTCCTGCAAAAGGACGGATTGCCATCTTTGACAGGGGGTGGTATGCACGGACTATCCTGGACCGGATGGACCCCAGGAAGGAGAGTCGTGTATCCGGTTCACATGTCGATGAGATTCTCGGCTTCGAGCGCACCCTTGCAGACAGTGGAGTCGCGCTCGTAAAGATGTTTCTGCACATCAGCAAAAAAGAGCAGAAGCAGAGGCTGCAGAAGGTCAAAAAAGACCCGCTGACAATGGGATACCTCGAAGGCGACCTGGATCGGTACATCAAATATCGCGAGTATCATTCCCTCGTAGAGGACCTCCTCTCCCGCACCAGCACCGGCCATTCCCAATGGCACGTGATTGATGCAGCAGAGAAGAAGTATACCGCAGTGACCGTTTTTGACACAATACTCCGGCAGCTGGATGGGGCAATCGGAGCATCTGCAAAGAAGAATGCCCATACGGCAAAACTCCAAATTATCACCGGCAAAAATCAATCCACGAAAGGATACACCGCCATTAAGAGGGCTGATCTCACCCTCTCGCTCGACAGGACAGAATACGATCTCCGCATGAGCTCGCTTGGAAAAGCCCTCGCCGAGAGCCAGATAACGCTCTACCAGGAGAGAGTCCCCCTCATTCTCCTTTTCGAAGGATGGGATGCCGCGGGAAAGGGTGGAAACATCATGAGGATAACCCGCTCGCTCAACCCGAGGGGATATTCTGTGATGCCGGTCGGGCCGCCGGGCGATGGAGAACGGGCCCACCATTACCTCTGGCGTTTCTTCCCTGCACTCCCCGCCCGGGGTCAGATCACCATCTTCGACCGCAGCTGGTACGGCAGAGTGCTTGTCGAGCGGATTGAAGGTCTCTGCACGGGGGATGAATGGACGAGGGCATACCGCGAGATCAGGGAGTTCGAAGGCTCACTTGCAAATGACGGGGCGGTTATCCGGAAGTTCTGGCTGCATATCGACCGGGATGAGCAGCTCAGGCGGTTCCACGAGCGCCAAGCCGATCCTGACAAACAGTGGAAGATCACCGATGAAGACTGGAGGAACCGCGCACGCTGGGACGAGTATGAAGAGGCGGTGGACCAGATGATAGCCCAGACCAGCACTCCGTATGCCCCCTGGATTGTCGTCGAGGCAAACGACAAGTACCATTCCAGGGTAAAGACGCTCCAGGTCATTGTCGATGCGATCGATCACTGCCTTCCGGACAGGTCCTGTTCCCCTGCATGAAGAAACAGGGCACTTTTATCTGTTCTCACTCTGTTTATCTCATAAATACCCATATTTCAGGTGAGAATGCCCCATCCCGCCTCAAAAGACATTAGCAAATGCTTTAATTTTGTTCCTGTCGACAGTACCTTGAGAAGAATGACCACCCAGGAACACCCGCGATACGAGAAGGCCCGTTGCTGTCACTGCGAAGGGGCCGGCTGCATCTACTGCGACAAGACCGGCTACGTGCTGGTGAGATCCCCTTCCTGCCTCTGCAGGCATTGTGGCGGGGCCGGCTGCATCTACTGCGGGTTCACAGGCTGGGCCGGGCTGAAAGGGAAATTCGACGAGTAGATACGCACACTACCTGTCGATTCCGGCTGAGAACCTTATTATACCGTTTTTTTGTCATTCAACCGCAGGAAACAGGGCCGCAGTTATACGTTGCAGTCTTAATCGGAGATATCATTTCCTGCACCTGACGATTACCAGCGTGATATCGTCGGACTGCATCGCATCCCCGGTAAACTCTGTCACCCGCCTGAAGATGGTATCGAGTATCTCCCTGGCACTCATGCCCATGGATGCACACACTGCATCCATGAGCCTCCCTTCCCCGAACTCCTCATCATTCTGGTTGAATGCCTCTGTCACTCCGTCAGTATAGAGGACGAGCACGTCCCCTGTGTCAAGGGTGAGGTGGCCCACCGAGTAACTCAAATCCGGCATTACACCCATTGCCATCCCGGTGGGAAGAAGGGGGCGTAGCCTGTTCTCCTTCTGGGAATAATGCAGCGGGGGATTGTGGCCGGCATTCACGTAACTGACTTCCCCTGTCTCCTTGTCAAGGGTGCAGTAAAAGAGCGTCACGAACATCCCTGCGGCAGCATCGGCAGCAATCAGGCTGTTCGATTCCTCTACCGTCTCTTCCACGCGCTGGTCGGCAGTAGCAATTGCGCGGAGAATGGAGCGGGAGAGGGCCATGAAGAGTGCGGCAGGAATCCCCTTCCCTGCAACATCTGCGATGACCAGCCCAAGATTGCGCTCATCGAGGGGAATGAAGTCGTAGAAGTCACCACCCACCTCCTGCGCCGGGATATTCATGGCGGCAATCTCGAACCTCGCCGATTCCGGGATCTCCCTGGGCAGAAAGGTCCTCTGTATCTCGGCGGCGATCCTGATCTCTGCCTTTTCGCGCTCGATCTCCCGGGAGAACTGCTGTATTTTATCGATCATCAGGTTGATGCTCCCCTCCAGTCGCCGGAATTCGGGGTTCGGCATGCTTCGGATGGTGTGGCCGAGGTCGCCCTGCGCAATCCTGCTGACATCCTCCAGTATCTCGGTGATGGGTGTGGTGAGAAACCGGGCGATCACGTAGACCATGACGATACCCATTACAACGGCAATGAATCCGATGAGGGTGTAATAGAGGAGGATCTGTGAGAGTACCTTGCGAAGTGGTTCCTGGGTATATGTTATCTCCGCAACAAGGCTCATATCAGACGCGGTGGATGACTCGCGCAGGTCGATATGGATATAATGGATGCGCCGATTCCCATCCTGCTCCAAGATCTCCGTGTCTTTCCCGGTCGAAAAGATCTCTCCAATGAGCGTCTGGTTTACGCCCGTATGGGGGTTGACACCCCTTTCCAGGAGGAGATTTCCATTTACGTCAAAGATCCGAATCAGTTCGATCGAGGGATTCATCTCCTGGATTCGCCGTGTCACCTCGACGTAGGAGAGTTCGGATCTCTGGCTTTCGAACCCCTCCATGACCAGGCCCATCTCCAGGAGATAGAGGTGATCGGGTGTCGGAAAAAATGCAAATTTCCGGAGCTGCCCGGATACAGTGCCCTCCGTCGTGTTCACGACAGAACGGACCACCCTGTCGGCTACGAATTCGTCGCCTTCACGGATACGGGTGATGGAGCGGAAAAAATCGGGGTAATTTCTGAAATCGAGATACATTACTTCGGGGACCGTGGACGCGACAATAACCCCGCTCTCGTTTATAATGTAGAGGTCGAGCTGCCCCCGAAAGTCGGCATTCAGGGCGTCTTGCACCGCAGGCAGGTCAATGCGGCTGATGTCCCCATCTGATGCGTGATATGCCGAAAGGTACCCAAAGAACGCCTCCTCCATCCGGGAATCAAGGGTACTGTCATAAAGGCTCAGCCCCCGATCAGCGAGAAGAATCGACTCTTCCAGGTACATCTCGGTGAACAGCGCCTGCTCGTGATCCTGACGCACGGTCCAGGAATATGCCTGCGCATAAGCGGCGGCCATCAGGAACATGATCACAATGAGTACGATCACGGTGATACAAAGTATGAGAGAAGAACGTAGGGAGAGTCTGGAGAGCGGGGAGGACACAGCCATGCGGTATCACCAGCATGCCATGCGGAAACACCCTGGAATCATTCTCACTGTTCTCTCATACAGGGTCATCCTGTGGATACCCGAAAAAATTGTGTGTTGCATCGCGTACATGATGACATGAATCCTGCACTGGGTCAAGGCAGGGGATTGTGGCGGGGGCCACAGGTTGTTATGGGTCTTGCCGGAACATCAGTGTCCCTGCGATAATGTCGTGCAGTCCCTGCTTATAGCGGGTGAAGGCCGGGATGATGAAGCCCACGCAGAGCGTGAGGAAGGAGAGCGACATCGCAAAGAAACGGAGCGTTGCCCGGGCAAAAGTGATACGGCTCCCCTGCATATCAGTCACGGCGATACGTGCCACCAGTTTCCCGAGTGTTGCCTGGTTTCTGGAACTTTCAAGCCAGGCGAAGTAGATCCAGGGTATCAAAAGAAAGAGTATCCCGGCGGAAAAAATAATCTGGGAGGGTATGGCAGCGTTCACGACATTTCCATAGGCATCCGTGCGGGGGACATGGCGATAATACTGGTAGAGCATCACGATGGACTCGGAGATGGGACATGGCCTCTGCAGGAATGACGAGATGGAAGAGATTATGCCGACCGCGATCAAGTCAAACAGAATGAGAAAAAGGATATCGACCAGACCGGAACCAATCCTTCTCCCCAGACCGGCGTATTTCTCGGTGCTGATATCTCCAACCTTCTTTCGGAGGACAGCCCTTGGCGGGGCGACGCGCGTATCCGCACCGCACCACTGGCAGAATCTCCCCCCGCTCTCCGTCTCCCTTCCGCACTTGGGACAGTACATCCTTCCCGCTCCTTCTTCGTAATGGTAATAATCGATGCGAGTGACTTCAATGTATCGAAATACTCTGTCTCAATAGGGAAGAAAAAGAAAATAAGGTGCATTTTGTCGGTTTTTCTGTTCGCGACCCAAAATCGGGGGAAAAAACCCTGTTGCGCCTACTCGCCCGGTGCCCGAGTGGAGACCTTTCCCGAATACAGATGGGTGATGATGCCAAGCCCACCGCAGAGAATAAGTGTTCCGCCAAGTATGCTCCATTGTCCGGGTACTGGTGAGCCTGTTGCAAGCAGTGCAATGAGGTTCAGAGGGTTGTGGGGAAATGCGAGCACGATGAGCATCAACACCACCACGGCAGTAGAGAAGATGAACTGCGCCGCAGTCCTCTCCCTGTAGTAGAGGGCGGTGAGGGCGCCGATCAGCACCAGGATTAGGGAGAACGAGAGGACCTGGGCCAGGATCTGCGGGATGTGTGCGATGGGGATGCGGTTGAGTGTCAGGAGGAGGAGCCAGGCCCCGGCCTGGAGGGGGACAAGGACGATACAGGCGGCGATCTTCCCCCACACCACCTCTGCCATGGTCATCGGTGTGGAGAGGAGGGTCTCAAGGGTGTGGTGCTGGAACTCTTCGGTGACGAGGTCGATGATGAGCGCTGCGGAGATGATAGCCGGCATGAAGAGGAGGAGTGGGATAAGCAGGCCATAGATGAATTCATAGAAACCCGGGCCGGCCCGGCTTTCCGGGAATTCCAGGGAGACGGGGAGGAGATCGAGTCTCTCCGAGCGCACACGGCGGAGCTCCTCTTCGTAGTCCAGGAAGACCTCCTTTAACTTCACGTTGACAATGGTGGACTGGATATCGTTCTGTAAGCTGTAAAGGGTAATCTTGACAGGATCCTCGGCATCCTTCCGTGTAGGGGGTACGTGGATCACTGCAGAGAGTTTTCGTTCTCCGAGTGCGGCCACCGCGGTCGAGAGGTCCATAGGGTAGACCCGGAACTGGCCGCTTTTTTCCAGGAGTCCCTCGAGATCAGATGGCTCGCCGACATATCCGACCTGGTATTTCACCCCAGAGAACCTGGCAAGGGATGAAGGGTCGTACATCGAGGTGAGGCCGACCATCAGGAACGAGGAGAAGAGGGCCACGAAGAGCTGAAGCAGGATGGCAAGCACTATCGTCCTCTCCCTCCCGAGCCCCCGGAGATCCTTCTTCATCACAAGGGCAACGTTCCTTGCCTTCACGACAGCCACCCCAGGATGAAATATCCGTTATAGAGGCAGTGGACGAGAGTTGCAATCAGGATGCCGGGGAAATAGCCCTTTGCACCCTTGTGGCGGACGAGTCCCGCCACACAGAGCACGCACGTGAAGTGGAGGAGGAAAGGGAAGACAAGGACTCCGGAAGAGAGAAAGAGGATACTCCCAAACACACTCTCGGTGACCTGCGTCAGTGTGACCAGGAGGAGAAGTTTCTCGGCAAAGAGGAAGGCAGCGGCGGTGACCGCAGAGCCAATTACCACCTTCGCCCAGGACCACCGGGAGGGTGTATCGAGGAGGAAGGTGCAGATGCCGACAGACTTTGCAATCTCCTCGACAAGCGCAGCGGAGACGATCAAAAGGATCAGCGAGAGCGGCATGGGCAGGTTGAAGAAGAGGACGAGGAGGAGCATCTGGACCATGAATACGAACGGCACGACAAGGGCATTTACGGTAAAAAGGGAGGCCCAGGGGTGCCGGGAAGAGAGCGAGGTCGATACGAACTCTCGCACGCGATAAAAGATACCGGCCTGTGAAAAGAGCCTCTCTTCGCGGAAGTTTGCTATCCCGATATAGAAGAGTACCGCGCTTGTGAGGAAGAAGAGCGAGGTGGAGAAGAAGTACTGGCTGATCGTATAAGTCTCTCCCTGGAGAGTAAGGACGATCAGTGTCAGGGGTGAGACGAGACTGATGACATGGACGTTTGCAAAGATGCTCGGGAAGAAGAGATACGAAGTGGCAACCGTTGAGAAGAAGATTGAGATGAAGGAGAGCTCTTTAAAGCTCCTCGCGACCATCCCGATGATGAGGGCGCTTGCAAGGAAGAAGAGGATGACTGGCAGGAGGGGGAGAAGGATTGTGAGGGGGGCAAAGAGCCAGAGCGCGATCCCGGCGGATATCGCCACCATCCCGATAAAGTACGGGAGCGCCTTTCCAACGATGATCGCCAGTGCCCCGGCAGGCGTTGAGAGGAGCACCTCGCCTTTCCTCTCCAGGCGTTCCTGCATGATGCTCATCATGGAGAACTGTGACATGAAGTAAAGGGGGAATATGAAGAGGAAGACAAGGATGATAGAGTCAAACGGCAGTGGGGGGGAGAGTTGAGAAGGGGTCTTGAACGACCCGAAGGGGCTTTCGGGGCCTACGAGATCGGAATACCGTGCAAGCTGGCTCTGCGGCGCCGATGACTCGATAAGCCCCTGACGGAGTTCTTCAGTCGAAAAAGCGACGCCGGGTTCGGGAACGGGAATCTCTACCACAGGCCGGTCTGGGACCGGTGGGGCAGTGGATGACCTTGTAACCGAGATCTGCATCCCCGACTGGGTGGCAGAGAAGTCAAGCTCGCTCTTCACCTCCTGCAGGTCTATCCAGAGGGGATAGGCGGCAAAAAGGTCCTGCTGCAGGCTGTAGACCGAATCGAGATACTGATGGTAATCCCGCTGAAGAGTCTTGAGCGCTGACCTTCCACGCTCGGTATCCTGGACATATACCTGCCCGCCGATGATGATGATATCGTAGGCGGCCCTCTCCAGGAAGAGTGCCCGCCCGTCTCCGATGGTGATGCCGAACCGTTCGTCGCCTGAGAAGATCTCCCCGACGGCCCCGTCATCGACTCCCAGGCTATAGATGCCGTCCTGGAGATGGAGGCCCCTTTCGGCTGCAAAGCCGGTCGCAGCCACGAGAAGGACGAAGAGGACGACTGCCATGGGGAGCATGCCCTTTCCCATGACTCCGATGGCCCGCTTCACCTCCCACCGTGCAAGCGTCCCTATCCGGGAGAGAAATTGCAAAACGTTCACGCGTTGTGTCTCTTTTATGGTAGGTTCAGTACCTATAATATCTTGCAGGTCGAGGAATTGTGACAGATTGGACGAAAAATCCATGATCGCTGCCCGCAATCTCACCAAGTGTTACGGCACCACCCATGCTCTCGATCACGTCAGTTTCGATCTTGATTGCGGGCAGATATTCGGTATCATTGGTCATAACGGGGCGGGAAAGACCACGCTTCTCAAAATCCTGGCGGGACTCGTTGAACCCTCCAGCGGAGAACTTGTCGTGGATGGGATTGATATCCTGCGTAATCCTGACGGGATGAAACAGATGATTGGTTACCTCCCAGAAGAGTCCCGCCTTTACGAAGCCATGAAGGTGGATGAATACCTCGAGTTCTTCGGAGAGATCTATGGCATGGACCGCTCATCCATCAGGGCCAGGAAGAGGGAACTCCTGGAATGGCTCGCACTCGAGCCGAACGGAAAGAAGATGGGCGAATTTTCAAAGGGGATGAAGCGTAAGGCCGCCATCGCCCGCTCCCTGATGCACGATCCCTCCCTCCTCATCTACGACGAGGCGACATCGGGACTGGACCCCATGACCTCCCGGCATATCGTCGACTTCCTGAGAGAACTCCGGGACCATGGCAAGACAATCGTACTCTCTGCCCACAACCTCTACCAGGTTGAGGCAATCTGTGACAGGATCCTTATCCTCCGCAGGGGCGCGCGCGTCGCATTCGGCAGCATGCAGGAGCTTCGGGAGATGTTCGGCTCGATCTTCTATTTCGTATATTTCACTATTGGGGATATCACGAGGGTTGAAGGGCTTGCTTCATACGTCAAGGACAGCGGGTATTTCCGGGCGAAGGCGACGAGCGTCGAGGAGATGGGAAGGATCTCGAATGCGATCGTTGCCGCCGGAGGGGCGGTGGAGCGGATCGAATCCCACTATCCGAGTCTCGAAGAGATGCTGGTGAAGATCGGGGCGTAAAGACAGCCGGGTCTCTTTGACCCGGGACCAACTGGCTGTTTCCCCTTCTACCAAGGGAAATCCACCCGGGAGGGCCCGAAGAGGGTCCACACATATACGCGTCCCTTCTTCAAATCCACATGGAATTGGTTTTTATTGGAACTTGCCTGTTTTTCGCTTTACTGCAACCGCGACCGCCAAAGCTGCAACCACCACCAGGGAGGGAAGCGCCGTCCGTGTCGGGGCGGCCGTTTCTTCGGTCATCATACAGACAGATTGCACCTGTGCAAGGTCCGCGCTCGCGTTCGGAGGTCCGGGCCAGGGCATGTCATAGTCAGACTTTATTGAGACTGAATGTTCAAGCGATGCAATGGCGCCGGGGCAGTCTCCCATCCCGGCCAGTACTTTTCCTTTCACGTGCCAGTAATGTGCGCTTCCCTGCTCAAGGGCGAGTGCGGCACCCGCTGCTCTCACGGCACCGGGATAGTCCTTCATCGCAAGAAGAGTCTCCGCTTTCAACCCGTGACCCGGAGAGTAGGAAGAATTGAGCAGGATTGCCTGTTCCGCGTCAGCCAGTGCTTCGTCGGTCTTTCCCATCGCAAGGAGCGCATATCCCCTGTTTGCAAACCGTGCCGGCCTCGGGTCAATCGGTATCGCCACGTTGAGAAGGTCGACGGCTTCCTGGAAATGCCCGGTCTTCCTGAGCGCATACGCCTTCAGGCACATCAGTTCGGCTTCATCAGGATAGATAAAAAGACCCTCGCTGGAAAGCGCGATAAGCCCGTTCCACTCACGCACGGCCATCAGCGCCATGCCCTCCTGCTCGTATTCTGAAGCCGTCATTCGGAAACTATCCGACGGGCTGGTAGAGATGGATGCAGTGATGGGAGCTCCCGCTGCCGGGCTCAGCAAGACCGAATAACTGCAGATAACGACAATAAAAGCCAGGAAAATGGCGTTTCGCCGGGTTCGATGAATGTCTGAACAACGGTTCATACAGTATAAAGGAAACGGTTAGTTTATAGAAATTTATTCACGGCATCTCACGGAATGGCTCATTAGAGAATCCGAAAAAAAATGCTGCAGAGATTGCAACCCAAAAAGAAAACGGGCCTGAAGGGATTTGAACCCTTGACCTACGGATTAAGAGTCCGTCGCTCTTCCGAACTAAGCTACAAGCCCATGCCTGATCGGCCTATATTCATGGGTCCGAATTGAGTATAAATGTTATTGTTTTTCTGTCAGTCATATCCCTGCAGTGGTTTCCAACGTTAAATCTCCCGTTCCAGGTTGTAACCTTAATATTATCCCGGAGTGACATTGTAGCATGCCAGAGGCGGGCGGATATGGAACCGGTGAGAGGGTAAAATACGCGGTCCTCGGGTGCGGGAGCACCGGGTATCACGTAGCCACGGAATTGTCGCGAAAAGAGGGCAGGGTCCTTGTGCTGGACCGGGACGAGGGACGCGTGAAGGAGCTCCGGGACCAGAACCTGGATGCCATGATCCGGGACATCAGCGAGCCAGGATTCCTATCGGGGCTTCCCGCGTGTGAGATCGCGTTTGTCCTCACCGGGAACCACCAGGCAAACCTCGCTGCAGTCAGGACGCTCCGCCAGAAACTCCCGCAGGTGCATATCGTAGCCCGAGCGCTCGATCCCATCGGCGCAGGAATGCTCGAGTCTGCGGGGGCTGACTTTGTCCTCTATCCGCAGCAGGTGGTGGCAAGGGCCGCCATCCACCAGGTCAACCGCCTCCACGTCAGCAGACTCTCGCAGAGGCTCCACGATCTCCTCGCCGGCTGGGAAGGGACGCTCGGGATTATCACGCACAAGAACCCCGATCCGGATGCAATCGGGAGCGCCATGGCCCTTGCAGCAATTGCGGGGAATGCAAATCCCCAGAAACTCACCTGCAGGATATTCTACGACGGAATCATCGGTCACCAGGAGAACCGGACCATGGTGAATCTCCTTGACATCAAGATGGAGAAGATGGAGCCTCAGACCATCCAGGACTGCACCTACCTTGCTCTCGTCGACTGTCCTGCGCCAGGCATGAATAACACACTCTCGCAGAGGACAAGGGTTCATATCGTGATCGATCACCACCAGGACGGGCACGGGCTGGAAGGCGCGGTGTTCGTGGACGTCCGCCCGGGAATCGGCGCCACCGCAAGCATCCTCTCCCAGTACCTCCAGGAACTCGACATCCCCGTCGACAAGAACGTCGCGACAGGCCTCCTCTACGGCATCCGTTCTGACACGAAGGACTTCCGCCGGAATGTCACTCCGCAGGATCTCTCGAATGCTGCATTCCTCCTGCCGCTCACAGATTCCGATCTCCTTGACCAGATCATGTCCCCCTCCCTGTCGCAGGAGACACTTGACGTGCTCGGCAATGCCATCCGCAACCGGCGCATCCAGAGCGGGTACCTCTTCGCAAATGTCGGCTTTGTCCGGAACCGTGACTCTCTTCCCCAGGCAGCAGACCTCCTCATCTCCCTCGAGGGGGTGAATACTGCGCTCGTATACGGGATATCTGACGATGCCATCATCATCTCATCACGGAACCGGGATATCCGGCTGCACATCGGCAACGTCCTCGAGGAGGCGTTCGGCGATATCGGGGATGCCGGGGGCCACCCCAACATGGCCGCCGCAACCATCCCCCTCTCCTATTTCCGCAGGGTGAAGAACAAGGAGGAGCTGCTCTCGCTTGTCATGGACCCGCTGCTCAAGAAGTTCACTGGCCTTGTGGGCCTGGACACCGAGGCCGGGAATGAACTTTGAGGACTGGGAACCGATTTACGAAGAAATCGTCGAGTATTTCGGGTTCGATCGGAAAGAAGACGAGCATGCGGCCGATATTCTTGAAGATCTCCTCGAGAGAGACGACCTCGACCTGCTTGAAAAAACCTGCCGGGGGCATGACGTCTGTGTATGTGGAAACGCTCCCTGCCTTGTAAAAGAGATCCCCCTGGTAAAAGGGACGGTCTTTGCGGCCGATGCAGCCTCGCTCGTCCTCCTCTCACACGGCATACGGCCTGACGTCATCTTCACGGATCTGGACGGTGCAACCGACGAGTTCATTGAGATGAACAGGGATGGGACGATTGTGGTCGTTCATGCACACGGGGACAACATGCCGCTGCTCCGGTACTGGGTCCCGAGGTTCCATGGACCCATCGTCGGGACGACCCAGAGCCGCCCCCATCCCCACGTGCATAACTTCGGCGGGTTCACTGACGGGGACCGTGCGGTCTTTGCGGCACATGCGCTGGGGGCCTCCCGCATCACGATCCTCGGGTTTGACCTCGAGGATTCCCGTGTCGACCACATGAAGAGGGGAAAGCTCCTCTGGGCAAAAAAGCTCCTCTCCCTCCTTGATCCATGAGCGTGAAATCCGCGTTCATTCTGGACGGGTATGTCGACGAACCTGCATGTCTCGGCGTCCCGCCATACATCTCACCCTACATCAGGACCGTGGCCGGCGCCCTCTCCTGCCACGGCTATTTTACACGGTACCTGACCATCGATCAGGTGAGGAAGGATGCCGGGCTCATTTCCGCGATGAATGCCTCAAACCTTGTCGTGATGATCGCAGGCGTGACTGTGCCGGGGAAGTACCTGGGAGGAACTCCTGCCTCGCTCACCGAGATACGCCTGATTGGCGCACAGCTCCGACGCCCCGAAACATTTCTTGCCGGGCCAATCGGCTTTGGATATGCCCCTGGCGGCGGCCGGAAGGCAGTGAAAGGAGAAATATCCGGGTTCGATCACCTGCTCTCAGGGTCTCCAGCGTCCGCACTCGACGGATTCTTGCGGGAGGGAAAGACCCATGGGACACATGATTATCGCAGGGAAGACCCCTGGGCCGTTGCCGGGGCCTCGATCATACGCGACCATCCAACCTTTCCCTGGACAATGTGCGAGATCGAGACGGCAAGGGGATGCTCCAGAGCACATTCAGGGGGATGCTCATTCTGCACAGAGCCGTTCTACGGGCCGCCCGCATTCCGTCCTATCGACGGGATTGCCGGGGAGGTCGAATCCCTTTACGCGGCCGGCGCACGGCACTTCCGCCTGGGGAGGCAGCCTGACATCCTGGTCTATGGATCATCGACGGCAGAAGAGTACCCGGCGCCAGTTCCAGGAAGAATTGAGGAGCTCTTCTCTTCGGTAAGGGTGGCTGCCCCCGGGCTCCTCACGCTCCACATAGACAACGTGAATCCAGGGACCATCGCCCGCCATCCCGAGGAGAGCAGGGCAGCTCTTGATGCAATCGTCGCGCACCACACGCCCGGAGACGTCGCCGCGTTCGGGATGGAGACTGCGGACCCTGACGTGATCAAAAAGAACAACCTGAAGGCCAGCCCGGCCCAGGTAATGGAGGCAATACGGATTGTCAACGAAGCAGGCGGGGCGCGGGAAGACGGGATCCCCCACCTACTCCCTGGTCTCAACTTCATCGCAGGACTTGCAGGTGAGACCCCCCGGACTTATGCAATGAACCGTGAATTCCTTGCAGGCGTACTGGCATCAGGGAATATGGTCCGAAGGGTGAATATCAGGCAGTTGATGCCGTTTGACGGGACAAGGGCATTCTCGGAGAACACACTCGGTGTCCACCAGGTGCAGTTCCGCGCCTTCAAAGAGCAGGTAAGGAAGGAATTTGACATCCCCATGCTCCGCAGGGTGTTTCCTGCCGGGACACTCTTTCGTTCGGTGGTAATTGAGGAGGAGGGATTACCCTCGTTTGGCCGCCAGATGGGTTCATATCCAGTGCTCGTCGGTATACCGTACCGCGTCAGGCTTATGGCTGCCATAGATATCGTTGTGGTGGACCACGGCATGAGATCGGTGACCGGGCTCCCTGTTCCGATTGAGGTCAACATGCTCCCAATTGCGACGCTTTCCTGGATTCCGGGCGTGGGCAGGAAGATGGCGGGAAAGATTGCTGCAAGGAGACCATTTTCGGATCTCCGGGAATTCCAGGCCCTTGTCGGGCCGACTCCCGTAGATGCCTGGCTCTCGTTCTCTAAATCTCCTTTAATTCGATGACCTTCAGGATATCTGTCCGGGTGATGATACCGACGAGCGTATCGTTGTCCATGACGGGGATCCGACCGATATTGTAACGCGACATCAGCCGCAATCCGTCGATGACCGGTGATCGAGGGGCCAGCGCGATCACCTCACGGGTCATGATGTCCCGGACCTGCATCGCCTCCCTGTCAAGCGGCGGGATCCTGTGCACGTCGGCGAGGGTTATCATCCCCACCACGAAACCGCGGTCTATCACCGGGAACCCGAGGTGCTTGGTGGAGTACATGAGATCGATCACTTCCCGAATCGGCATGGTGGGCGGAACGGTCATTACAGACCTGGCCATGATATCCTCCACGTTCACGTCTTTTAAAAGGAAGTTGTATTTAATCGCCGTTGACTCCTGCCCTGCTCCAATGTAGATGAAAAACGCGATCAGGATCAGGATCGGTGAGAAGAAGATAACGCCGAATATGCCAAATATTACCGCAAACACTTTCCCGACATCGGCCGCGATGCGGGTTGCGCGGTGAAGGGGCATCCTCCTTGCAAGATATGCCCGAAGCACCCTTCCCCCGTCCATAGGGAAGGCGGGCAGGAGGTTGAAGGCGAACAGGAAGATGTTGAGAAGTCCCAGGTATGCAAAGATGAAGACGAGCAGGCCTGCAAGAGGGGGGTCCGTGAGCGTCGCTGCGGTTATATAAAGCAGGACTGTACAGATGAGCCCCACCGCGAGACTGGTGAGCGGTCCCACGAGTGCCATGGGAAGTTCCACTTTTGGATCAGGTGTACTCTCCTCCATGGAGGAGACACCCCCGAAGATGAGGAGCGTGATGCTGTTGATGGGGACTCCCATCCTTTTTGCTACCAGGCAGTGAGCGATCTCGTGAACGAGGACGCCTCCAAAGAGCCCGAGCGCGACGAATATTCCCAGGATATAGGGGTTGTACCCGGATACGAGGTAGGTCAGGTCTATCGCGACACGGAAGAGTTCCGAAAGGAGCTCTGCGGTGAGGACGATCTGGCTCCCTATGATCCATGCAAAGAGGGGGATTATCACGAGGAAGGTCCAGTGCAGCTGAATGGGAATGCCGAATATGGAACCGATTTTGAAGGACCCGTTCATTCAAAGAGTATCTTTTTAACCATCATGGTATATATCTTCCATGATTAGGATGAGAACGCAGATAACGGAACTTTTCGGGCTGAATATTTACACGGAGAAGAGCGTGTTCGTTGGCGAGGTTGAAGACGTAATCCTCGATATCGAGGGAAAGAAGATAGAGTCCCTCGTGGTCGGCAAGCTCAACCAGGAGCTGGTGGATATCAAGAATTACAAGGGATTGAAAGTACCCTTCCGCATCATCCGCAGCATCGGGGATATTGTCATCATTCGGCACCTTCCCGGCGCCTTCAAGTCGGGTGACTTTGGAGAGGCTGGAAAGTAGCGGCCGGTTTTCCTGGCAGGGTTTTCCTGCAACCCGGGATTTTTTTGATTTTTTCATGAAACATAGAGAGCTTTTCAGCAATCTGGTGGCCCTCCCTCCCATTTTCCTGCGCCTCGACGGCCGGACCTTCCATCGGATCGCGGAGACCTGGCACCTCGAGCGGCCCTTTGATGCCCGGTTTGCCGATGCCATGGCCCGCGTCTGCGCCCGGCTCATCTCCGACAGCGGGCTCTCCCCTGATATCGCGTACACTTTCTCTGACGAGATAAACCTCTACTTCTCCCGTCTCCCCTTCAATGGACGTGTGGAGAAACTCGACTCTGTCTGCGCATCGTTTACCGCTAGCGCCCTTTCCATCGAGATGGAGAGCCCCGAGCCGATCTCTTTTGATGCCCGCATCATCCACGTCATCCCCGAAATGGCCCCGGAGTACTTGATCCAGAGGCAGGGGGAGGCCTGGAGGAACCACCTGAACGCCTACTGCCAGTATGCCCTGATGAAGGATGGAATGGGCAGGAAGGAGGCGGCATCGTTCCTGAAGGGGCGTCCATCGCGGGAGATGCACGAGCTGGCTTTCGCTCGGGGTATCAACCTCGCTCAAACGCCGGCATGGCAGAGGCGGGGGATCCTCGTGCAGAAGAGAACCTACATGGTCAGGGGATTCAATCCAAAGTTGGGAAAGATGGCAGAGAGCGTGCGAAGCGAAGTGATCACGGGCCGCGATCTCCCCGTGTTCGCCTCACCTGAAGGCCGGGCCCTGCTCACCTCACTGCTCCGGAGCCCGTGACAGGGAGAGGGTCATTCTCACACCCTCCACGTCCCATTCTTTCGATATCTCGTACGATATGCCTGCAGGGCAGTCGTGACCAGAGACCTCGAAAGAGGCAGCCCTGATCTCGTCCCTGATACCATCCTTCCATGACTCGGCAACTATCCGGCAGATCCGGGGATCCGCAATGCATGCATGGGCAGTGATGAAATCCTCGACCCTGAGGTCCAGCTGCCTTCGCATCTCCTGGAATCGCCGGATAATCTCCCGGGAGTACCCTTCGGCTTCGATTTCGGAGTCAAGTCTGATGTCCACATACACGGTCCCTCCCTGCATGGGTGCCGAGAAGACTCCCTCCGGGAGCTGTTGCACGAACGTGACCTGGCCTGGGACGATCTCGAAGCGATCCCCTTCCTGAACCAGCGCGAATGCCTCCCCCGCGTCAATAGAAGATTTCATTGCATTTCCATCGGCACTCATGATGAGGTCCTTTACGCGGGGGGCCTGTTTCCCGAATGCAGGCCCAAGCGCCTTCATGACTGGCTCGGCCTTCCACCCGATACGATCCCATGTTCCGCATATTGCGCGGACCACCTTTGCATTGGCCCTGTCCCGGCAGATATCGTTCAGGGATGAGATGGCATCTGCGATCTCCCCGGAATCCGCCACGACCACGCACTCGCGGACCGGCCAGCGGAGCTTTCGCTTCCCTGCCTGGCGGGCATTTGCCTGTGCCTCGTCAAATGACCTGACCGTATCCATCGCTCGCTCCAGCGACTCGTCCCTGAGCGCATCATCTCCCGGGAACCAGTCCACCATGTGCACGCTCTCAGGATCCCCCTCGAGCCGGAGATTCCGGTACACCGCTTCGGTGATGTGTGGAATGAAGGGGGACGCGACGGTAAGGAGGGTTCGCACAGCGTAGTAAATGGTCTCGTATGCACGGCTCTTTTCCGGGGCTTCTCCCTCGAGCCACATCCTCGGCCTGACCAGCTGCACATACCAGCGCGAGAGGTCTTCCAGGATGAACGCGATGACTGCACGTGATGCCCGGTGGAGCTGGCACACCGAGAGCTCTGCATTCACCTGGCGTGCAAGGGAGTTGACACGTGAGACGATCCATTGGTCCTCGGGCGCGAGCGTTGCGAAATTTCGCCTTATGAACCCGTCTTCCCACCTCCCACCAGGTGACTCCGGCAAAAACCCGTCCATGATCATGTAGGGGAGCGGGAACCGGTAGACGTTCCAGAGGATGTTCATCGCACGCGAGACGTTCTTCACCCCGTCCCAGTTGAACCGGAGGTCATCCCATGGAGCGTTCTGGGAGAGTACATAGAGGCGCAGGACGTCCACACCCTGGCTCTGGATAACCTCCTCGGGGGTGACGACGTTTCCAAGGCTCTTGGACATCTTCCGGCCCTCTGCATCGAGGGCAAAGCCGTGCATCAAAACACTCCTGTAGGGCGCCCGGCCGAACGCGATGGTGCTCGCCCCGAGCTGGCTGTAGAACCATCCCCTTGTCTGGTCCTGACCCTCAGTGATAAAGTCGGCCGGCCAGAGTCTCTGGAGAGCCTCCTTCTCAGCTGGGAACCCGAGAGTGGCCCAGGAAGCCACGGCCGAGTCGAACCATACATCGAAGATATCCTCAACCCTGCGCATGGTTCCACCGCACGCGCAGGTGATCTCGAGCTTGTCTACCCACGGCCGGTGGGGATCGGGGACTGGTGAACCACTCGCCTCTTCGAGTTCGGCGATGGTGCCAATGACCCGGTGCGCTCCACAGGACCCGCATGTCCAGATTGGGATAGGAATCCCCCAGTAGCGCTGGCGCGAGATGCACCAGTCTCTTGCCTCCTTGATCCAGTCGTAGAAGCGTGCGCTCCCCGCCCACTCCGGGTACCAGGAGACCTCCCCGACCTCCTTGAGCATGCGATCCTTCAGGAGCGAGGCTTTCAGGAACCACTGTGAGGTTGCCCTGAAGATGATCGGCGTCTTGCAACGCCAGCAGTGTCCATACCGGTGGACAACATGGTCGCTTGCGAGCAGGTGGTCTCCGAGCGCCTGGAGGACGGCGGGGTCAGCGTCCTTTATGAACATTGCAGTGAGCACCCCCACGTCGCCGAAGAAGTGCCCCTGCGCATCGACAGGGCAGATGATGGGGAGGTCCTCTCTGCATCCGAGGAGGTAGTCGTCCCAGCCGTGGCCTGGAGCGATGTGCACCATCCCCGTGTTCTCCATGGCAACGAAGTCCGCGGTTACCACCCGGTGTGAGACCGTTTCCTGGAGCGGCACATGTTCACGGAGGGGGGAGTGGTACGTCATGCTGCACATCTCTTTCCCGAGACGTGTCCCCGTGATCGTGTAGTCCTGGTACCTGCCCTTCCG
Organism: uncultured Methanolinea sp.; assembly: GCA_964598545.1. Lineage (GTDB taxonomy): Archaea > Halobacteriota > Methanomicrobia > Methanomicrobiales > Methanospirillaceae > Methanolinea_A. The sequence continues at coordinate 20,006 of CAZRCH010000007.1, forward strand.
GAGGACCGGCTCTACAAGGTCTTCTGCGATCCATAGCACCTCCTTCATTCCTCCCCTGACCGCCTCCACCCGGGCATAGGAAAAGTCAGGGTGAACCGCAACGGCGACGTTTGCAGGCAGTGTCCAGGGCGTGGTGGTCCAGATAACGAGGAACTCTCCCTGCGTTCCTTCAACGGGGAACTTCACAAAGATCGAGGGATCGCGCTCGTCCCAGTATTCGACCTCGGCATCTGCGATCGCAGTAGCGCACCGTGGACACCAGTTCACCACCCGGAAGCCGCGTTCGAGCATCCCCTCTTCATCCGCCCGCTTCAGCGTCCACCATGCAGCCTCGATATACCCGGGGTGCATCGTCTGGTAGGGATCATCGAAATCCAGCCAGACGCCGAGACGCATGAACTGTTCGCTCATGATGTCCTTGTTCCTGGCGGCAAATGTCCTGCACTGATCGATGAATTCCCCTATCCCGAAACGCTCGATATCCTTCTTCGAGGAGAAACCGAGCGTCTGTTCGACACGGACCTCGATGGGGAGTCCATGCATGTCATAACCGGCCCTTGCGATCACGTTTCTTCCGCACATGCGGTGGTAGCGGAGCAGGCAGTCCTTGATGATCTTGTTCCAGGCGGTACCGAGGTGAATGTGTCCGGTGGTGTAAGGGGGGCCGTCCACGAAGAAGAAATCCTTCCCCCCCTCATGCAATACCTTGACTTTTTCGTAGGTGTTCTCCCCTCTCCAGTATGCCTGTACCGAGTCCTCGATCTCCTGGGCCTGATAACTGCTGCTCACTTCTTTCACTTAACATCCCCCGTTCCTGTCGTTTCTGCAGGGAAAGAGATAGACAGTCCTGTAATATGGGCTGTACCTTCCAAAGTAGTTTGGGGAATCACCCGGATACGCACGACCTGGCGCGTACGTCCCCTCGTCCTGTTTTCGCCTCGTCGGCCGTCCTGTGATTGGGCCACAGGGGGCCATGCTGCACGCACGTTCAGAGAATAAAACGATCTGTCATGGAATATCCCATCACGCAGGTAAAGGTGGGAGAGGATGGTATAAAAAAGTGCGAGATGTATCTGCCATCCCCGTAAACTGATGCGGGATCTTTTTCTCCAGCCGGGGTGCACCATTCTGTCAGGAGCAGAAGCATGCCAGCACATGGGAGGGACGGAGTCCCGGAGTACGGTTGCATTATCGGGGGAGAGGAGAGGTTCTCAGGCGAGGTCCTCGAGGTCAGGTTCCCCTACAACGGGGATCTTGTCGCAAGGGTTCACCAGGCAACCCCAAATGACCTCGAGGACGCCCTGGTTTTCGCAACGGAGGGGTTTGAGAATACAAGGGCGCTTTCTTCCGGCGACCGGTACCGCATCCTTTCCCGTCTTGCGGGGCTGGTGGAGTCGCGGGCAGGGGAGCTTGCGGACATGATGGTCATGGAGGGTGGAAAGACCATCTCCTTTGCAAGGGCTGAGGTGCAGCGGGCGGCAGAGACCCTGCGGATATCGGCAGAAGAGGCGAAGCGACTTGGCGGGGAGGTTATTGCCCTTGACTGGACTGCCGGAAACGAAGGGAGGTTTGCCATCACCCGGCGCATGCCAGTCGGCGTGGTGCTCGGGATCGTCCCCTTCAACTTCCCGCTCAACCTGTCCTGCCATAAAGCGGGGCCCGCGGTAGCCGCCGGGAACTCCCTGGTGCTGAAACCGGCCTCCGCAACGCCCGTATCGGCGCTTCTCCTTGGGGAGATGCTCGTTTCGGCCGGTTTCCCGGAGAGGGCGATCAGCGTAATCCCCTGTCCCGGCAGACGCGCCGGTGCGCTTGCAGCAGATCCCAGGGTCGCCTTCGTCTCGTTCACCGGGAGCCCCGAAGTCGGATGGGGTCTTCGGCAGGGCGCGGGGAGAAAACCGGTCTCGCTCGAGCTTGGCGGCATCGCACCGGTCATCGTCCACGAGGATGCAGATCTCCCCTACGCAGTCACACGCATCCTCGCCGGAGGGTTCACGAATGCGGGGCAGGTCTGTATCTCGGTGCAGCGCGTATACCTGCACCATGCAATATACGATGTAGGATGCCGCATGATCTGCGAGGGTGCGGCAGAAATCGTTACCGGCGATCCCAGGCATCCCGGGACCGCGGTCGGGCCCATGATCTCGAAGGATGCGGCAGATCGTGCGCTTGCGGCAGTACATGAAGCGCAAGCCCAAGGTGCATGTGTCCTTGCTGGTGGACATACAGAGGGAACACTATTTTACCCGACCGTGATTGCCGGCACAACACCCGAAATGGGGGTAAACTCCCGCGAGATCTTCGCCCCGGTAATCACGCTCACTCCCTATGACACGCTGGACCAGGCGATCGCTCTCGCCAACCAGGTCCCATACGGGCTTCAGATGGGTATCTTCACTCAGAACATTCAGCGGATACTCAAAGTCCATTCTCTGGCAGAGTACGGGGGCGTCCAGGTCAATGACATCCCCACGTTCCGCGTGGATCACATGCCATATGGGGGCGTGAAGGGGTCTGGCCTCGGAAGGGAAGGGCCGAAGTATGCCATCGAGGAGATGACAGTACCAAGAGTCCTCGCCTTCAACCCGGCAGGCGGTAAAGACAAATGAACCGGGGGCGTGCCATCCAGGTCGCGGTCATCGGTCCCTCTGAGTGCACCAAAGAGGAGGCCGCGGCCGCAGATGAGATCGGGGGTGTGCTTGCGGTCCATGGCGCCACCCTCATCTCGGGGGGTCTCGGAGGCGTGATGGAAGCTTCGTCCCGGGGAGCGATGGAGAAGGGGGGTCTCGTCGTGGGGATCCTCCCCGGGCACGGCGAGGGAAACCCGTACCTCTCGGTTGCGGTCCGCACCGGCCTCTCGCATACGAGAAATTTCCTGGTGGTGGAGAGTGCAGATTCGATTGTGGCGGTGGGCGGAGCCTATGGGACCCTCTCGGAGATCGCCATTGCGTTAAGGCAGGGCAAGCCTGTATTCGGCCTGAACACCTGGGATATAGAGGGTGTGGAACCCTGCACTCTGCCGGAAGAAGCGGCGCTTAAGGCACTCTCCGCAGCACGCCCGTGATGGAGTCATCGTAGCCTCCCAGCATGCGCAGGATCTCCCTGAAACGCGGTGAACGGATGGCGTGTAAGAGCGCCCGTATCCGGGGATCCTCGTTGAATTCCCTTCGGACGGCGAGTTCGTATCGCTCACTTGCAACCGGGACAAATGAGAGCCCGAGTGCCTTTGCTGCCGAATAGACGCACATCCCTGCCTCTGCTTCGCCAGTCTTCACTGCAAGTGCCACGCCAATATGCGTGGTCGCTTCCCGGTCGTAACCCGGGATATCATCCGGGGATATACCCATGGAACGGAGCTCGTGATCGAGTAGCATGCGTGTCCCCGATCCCTTCTGCCGGTTGATGAAGGGGGTTCCCGGAAGGTCATCGATCGAGATGCCGCTCCGGGACACTATCCCCTGCTCCCTTAAAGCAAGGCCCACGAGGTCTATCTCCTCGCGAGGAAGGTACTTCGCCAGGTAAGGAACATTATAGTCTCCATCGGGCGCCAACAGGTGAATGGGGGCCGCGTGGCAGTCGTTCCTCTTCATTGCAATAATTCCGCCCATGCTGCCCACATGGTTCGAATGGATCTCGACATGATCCTTCTTTGCCAGTTCCGCGAGGTGATCAAGCACCGGGTCGTGGCTGCCGGTAATGAGGACCGCCTCCTCTGCTTCTGCGGGGCTGACCGTCAGGCTGACCGGGACCACCTCTCCTGCTTCATACCCCTCGAGTGAAGAGATGACCTGGAGGTATGCATTGGATCGGACTGCACTCATCTGTACTCCGGAACCCCGTGACAGGGGTGTCGCCACCCACGAGGATCCGATGCGCCCCGCGGCAAGGAGAACAAACTCGTCACTCCCGGTCTCGGAGTGGAGGGTCGCGGTGAGCCTTGCAGGAATGATGGCGGGTTCAGGCACAGGAATCCCCGAGAGGCGGATGAGTGGTGTGACGATCTCACGGAGCACGGTCAGCGCGGAGAGTGGGTATCCTGGCATGCCAATCACCGGTATGTTCTGAATTTTTCCGATGATGACCGGTTTTCCAGGCTTGATTGCGACGCCATGGACGAGCACCTCCCCAAGACCTGCGATTGTATCGGCAGTATAGTCCCTGGTCCCGGCAGAGGACCCGGCCGAAACAATGACCAGGTCGTTCTCGCGCGCCGCCCTTGATATCGCGTCACGTATCCGTCCCGGATCGTCGGGGGTGGGCGGGTATCGCGTGCACATTCCCCCGAGATCCGAGAGCCAGGCCGCAGCCATGCGGGTATTGCTCTCGACCACCTGTCCGGGTCCGGGTCTCGTACCTGGCGGGACGAGCTCACTTCCGGTGGGGATGAGCCCGGCCCTGAACCCAAGGACTTCGATGGAGACGATGCCATATGCGGCAAGCGCACCGATATCCGAGGGTCTGATGCGGTGGTGCGATGGAACGACCATCTCTGACTCCGCGATGTCTTCTCCCGCCGGCCGGACATGCTGCCAGGGGCTCGCAGGCTTTCTGATAGTGAACCGGTCCCCCTCTGCCCATACGTCCTCGATCATGACCACCGCGTCATACTCTGCAGGCACCACGTTCCCTGTATTTACACGGCGTGCCGCGGGAAGCGTGACCGGTGACTGCTCGCTCGCGCCGGTTGTGTCGATACTCCGGACCGCGATCCCGTCCATCGCGGCAAGGTGCACTTCAGGCACCGAGTAGGTGGCAAATACCGGCCGAGCGGTGATCCTCCCCGCTGATACTTCCAGCGGGATCGTGTCGGGAGTGAGAGGAACAGGAACCGTCTGAAGAACAGAGAGCACCTGCTCAAGCGAAATAACAGAGAGGTACCGCTTCACCACAGGATCACCTCGACGGTCTCCCCCTCCTCGAGCCCCTCTCTCCCCGCAGGGATGCGGACCAGCCCATCGCTCTGGACAAGGGTGTTCAGGAGGCCTGACTTGCCAAAGAGAGGGAACGCCCTGCCACCTTCCAGCCTTACCCTGACATAGTCCTCCCGGCCGCGCACCGAGGGAATATTCTGTACAAGCTGTGCGTGCCGGGTATATTCCATTCGAGCCTTCTCGCCGGTCATTGCTGCAAGGAGCGGCCTGCCAATCCTGTCCAGCACGACCAGCGCGGATGCCGGGTGACCAGGGAGACCGAGCACCGGTTTTCCGTGACACCGCCCAATGATCGTAGGTTTTCCTGGTGCGATCGCCACCCCGTGGACGAGCACCTCACCCATCTGTCCGATAATGTCCGCGCAGAGATCACGGTCGTCCTTTGAGCTTCCACCCGAGAGAACGACCGCGTCATTCCGGGAAAGGGCCTTCTCAAGTGCATCCTGCAGTGATCGGTGATCATCGGGGATCACTCCGTAGAGCGTGGCTCTGCAGCCGGCAAGCCGCAGGTATGCCCCGATCATCACACTGTTGCTGTCCCTGATCTGGCTCCCTGTTGGGATTTCGCATACCGGAATAAGCTCATTCCCCGTGGAGATCACGCCAATGGAGGGGCAGGTGAAGACCGGCACCGTGTGGGATCCCACTGCTGCAAGCACACCAATATCTGGGGGAGTGAGGCGGCATCCCTGAAGCAGCACCGGGATTCCGCGGGCGAAGTCCTCCCCCTTCCGGATGAGGTTCTCCCCTGCAGCGACCGGTCGCTTCACCAGCACCTGGTCGTCGATAATCTCGGAATGCTCGATCATCACCACTGCGTCAGCTCCTGTGGGGAGCGCTCCTCCTGTGGGAATATATGCGCATTCCCCAGTCCTGACCATGAGATCCGGGGCCTGCCCCATCCTCACTGTCCCCGAAAGGGTGAGCAGCGAGGGGATTGACTCTCCGGCACCGGTGGTATCCGAAGCTCTCACTGCATACCCGTCAACGACAGACCGGTCAAAAGCCGGGATATCGACATCTGCAGCAACGGCCTCTGCGAGTACCCTTCCGCCCGCTTCTTCGAGCGGGACCTCTTCTCTCCCGGGATGAAGCGCTATCCCTGTTGCAGCACGTATCGCTTCTTCGACCGGGACCGTGCGCAAAAATATGCTCATTTGAAGCAGCCGAGCTGGCAGGATCTGATCTTTACCCCGTGGGTATTGCAGTACCTGGCAATATCCATCTTGGCAATCCCGTATTTTTCTGAGATGGCAAACGCCTGCGGGCACTTTATATCCTTCGTGATGCCTTCAACCTCGAATGCATTGCGGATCTTCTCTTCGTCCATACCAGATGGTATGCGCGGTGAGGGTATTAAATGAGTTGACTTCACCCTTGTTGTTAAGCTGGCGGGTTGGATCAGGGCAGGGCGTGGCCTTTAGTTTATCGCGTGATTTCCAGGGTGTTTACCTGGTCCGAAAAGAAGAGAGAGTTATTCCTTCCTTGCCAGTGCAAGGAACCCGACAGCTGCAAGGGCAATGAGTGCAATACCTGGATAGACAGGGGATTTGGTGGGGGTCGGAGTGGGAGCAGGGTTCAGGGTTGCATACAGGTCAACGGTCTGCCCCTTGGCCGGGAAGCTGGTAATTGGCGCGGTATAGGGCAGGTATCCATCCATGGTGACCGTGTAGGTGCTGTACGGCGTCCCGGTAGTGTAGACCTGGACCGTGAGGATGCCGTTCGTGATGACACCCTGGTAGGTGTTGTCGAACATGACGCTTGCGCCATTCACATTGGCGTGGACGGTATACCACCCTATGTCACCGCCGATGACGGGGGGTTGTGTGGGCTGGGTGGGGTTGAGGGTCGCATACAGGTCGAAGGTCTCCCCTTTCCCTGGTACTCCGTTGATAGAGTCGCTGAAGGTGGTATAGCCTTCCTTCTGGACAGAATAAGTGCGGTAGGGTGTCCCGGTAGTATATGCCTCGACATACAGGACCCCACCCTGGATGTCGCCCTTGTAATCGCCGTCGAAGAAGACGCTCGCGCCATCGACGTTGCAGTGCACTGCATACCAGGCCCGGTCGCCGCCGATGGGTGCCTGGGCGCCTGCCGGCAGGAGAGCTATACAGCATCCTGTAACAATGAATAACAGGAGAACACGTAAAGAGATCTTCATCATCATCACCTTTCGTATTACCACGGCAGTATTCGATCCATTCATTTAAAATGGATTCCATCGGTGGGACACAGGACAGGGGCTGAATCTCAGTGAGAAATCCCCAGGATGCAATAAACTGACTTTTTCTAAAAAAACAGGAATAGGATGGAATTCATATTACCGTGATATAATTCACCCGCTCGATTGTTTCAGTGGCAAGTCTCCTTTCAGGGCCAATCGTCCAGACCGTGAGTTTCACCGTGTAGGCCCCCGGTCTCCGGTAGGTATGGGTCGGGTTCTGCTGGGTAGACATGAACCCATCGCCGAAACTGTATTTCCAGAGAATCGGGCTTCCTGTCGAAGTCCCGGTGAAGGCCACCTGAAGGGGGGCAGTGCCTGAGATCGGGGTAGCCGAAAAATTCGTCCTGACATCAGGTCCCGGTGCCCCTTCCACCCGGATGTAATTCTCATTCACCATGGTTTTCGAGGACAGCGTTCGCCCGTCCATCTGCCAGATAGTCAGGCTCACGGTGTAGTTGCCTGGCCGCCGGTACGTATAGGTGGGGTTGGGACTCATCGATGAGAAGCCGTCTCCAAACCTGTAGAGATAACGCATGATGTTCCCGTCAGAGGCATCGATGAACTGCACGGTGAGAGGCGGATTGCCGGAGACAGGATTTGCGGTGAAATCCGCATAGAAGGGTGGTTCGGTCCTGATGTGCAGCGGGAGGCTGTCAATGTTGTCGTCATCGATCACAAACGGTGCGTTGCAGAACCCGTCACCGCGATCAGGGGTCACCTCCGACCACCCGGTGCCATCGGGTGTGGCCCAGTAGTTCCCGCCTAGGAACGGCCCGCCGACGATGTTGGTGCCGACGGTCTTTGACATATTCCAGGATGTGGCTGTCGCTCCCGGATCGGCCATGTCGACGTTCAGGGTATTGTTGAAATAATTGTTGACGATGGTGCAGTCATTCATACCCATAATGCCAATCCCGGCTTCCCCGTTCCCGGCAATCCGCATTCCATGAACGAGAATATCCTCGCTGTGTATCCCAACAATGCCAAGCTCGTTGTTCTCATCTGATACCCCATCCCTGATGACCAGGTTTTCGATACCATTGAACCAGACACCATGATGGCGGTTGTGGGATGTCCTGGTCATCACAAGGGATATATCCCGGCCACCCCCAATGTCGATACCTGTCCCCTGCAGGATCCCCGGGCCTTCATTATGGCTTGCGCTGGTATTTGTGATGAAGACATCACTGCTCTCATAAATGAGCAGCCCTTTTATCGTATTGAAGCTCGCACTGCTGTCTTCGATTGTCACATTTCTGCCATTTGAGATGAAAATTCCCATGCCATCGTTTTCATTGCAGTGTACCCGGGAGAGGAGAACTGAATCGCATTCGTTCCCCAAATTGATACCCACGCCGTTCTCCCGGCAGGTTACGTTCTCCAGGACAAGATGAGATGACCCCAAGAAGAACGCGCCTACACCGTTCTTCTCCAGGGTCAAATCCTTTATTCGAATATCTTCGCAGTCGATTATGTAGACAGTCCCCGCATCCTCGGTCAGCCCTATCACCCTGCCGGTTTCCTCAACGATATAATACACCGGCTTCCCGTCAACGGTATTCGACAAGTCCACATCGTGCAGGTACTGGTTCTTGCTCAATCCGTCTACATAGAAATTATAATGATTTCCTCCAATGGTGTTTGTCCGCAGGAGGTTCCCGGTGGTTTGGGCAAGGACTAATCCGAACCCCTTGTTGTCCCAGATACCATTCTCCTGAACTTCATTGTTGTCGGAGCCGGTCAGGAGGAGAATTCCATCCTGGTTCCCTTCAATGCTGTTTTCGGAGATGTGGTTGCCTGTGCAGGACATCTCGAGTTTGATGCCGCACTCCTGGTTCCCATATATAGTGTTGTTGCTGAACACATTTGCAGAACTGAAATCCCCCGCAAGGATCCCATGCCCTCCGAATTCAGATTCGCCCCCTAAACCATTATAATCCAGGGTATTGTGTGTGAATGTGTTCCGATGACTCTGCGCGATGACGAGCCCGGCTCCGTTCATCATCCCGTACATGATCTGGCCGCTCGCGTTGTTTCCATTTACTAGCAGGTCCTCAGTCTCAAGAAGAGCGATTGCCCGGGCATTTTTTGTCAGCATATTCCTACTGATGGCTCCCCCGTAAATCCGCATGAAAGAGACGCCGTCCTCAAAACCGCTGACAGAAATGTTCGTCACCGAGACATTTTCAAGGAAATCCCCGATGGGGGCCTGGGCAAAGACACCTGTCGTGTCCTCGTCAAAGACTCCCGAGATCAGGTGCGTTCTCCCGTCGAGCGCCACATCGCTGCAGGTGATGTTGATGCATACGGGTTCTCCGCATTCGAGGATGTCTCCAGCCAGGTAGTAAGAACCCGGTTCCGAAATCTCAATGGGACCCGTGATCGGAGTCCACCCAGGTTCATCGGTGATGCTAATGCCTACGACAGTGATGCAGATCGCAGATAGAAGAAGAAACTTTACGAGTAACGAAACAGCCTTCATACCCATGTGCCACCTTTCTTTTTACAAGTGAGATACAGTCCTGGCTATATAAAGTATCCCAAAACCATGGATACCTCGCCGCGTCCATCCGCTTTCATGGGTTCCTGCCTTGTTCATGGGTGAATTCCAACAAGGAGACGGCAATCGGACCCCCTCACTTTCTGAGTTATGAACCTGACCTCTTTCCCGCGGAGGAGCATTCCGGAGATACAAGTACCCGTCATCCGGATCGGGCCTGACATCTCGGGCCTATTCCCTGTGAGGGCCCATTGCTGGATTGCCATGATCATACATCCCGGATCGCGTCCCTTTATAGAAATTGAAAGGCATAGAATGGGAAGTAACCAATGAAGATCGCGCTTGTCAGCTCCCTTGCAGATCCCGGCGGCTGTACCATCCACGAGGCGCTCCTCTCGCTCCTTGCCACGGCCCATGAGCCATATCCCCTGGAACGGCACGAACTCTCCCACCACAGGGTCAGGGAACGGCTGATCTACCAGGACTATCTCGACCGGGACATGGACGCTGATCTCATCATCTTTCTCTCCCGGCACTCCTCGGTCAACCCGGTGCCGGTCCTGACCGTGCACGTCACCGGGAACATCACGAACGCGGACTTCGGTGGAAGAGAGCGCTCCCTGGCCCTGTCGTCCCCTGCATGGATGCATGCCGTATTGAGAGGATTGTCAGGGAACGCACCCCCAGGGTACCGTGTCGCGTACGAGGTCACCCACCACGGCCCGTCAGAACTCTCTACCCCCTCGCTCTTTGCGGAGGTGGGGAGCTCCGAGAAGGAGTGGCGGGACAGCGCGGCCGGGATGGCTGTCGCAAGAAGCGTGCTTTCTGCAGATCCTGCAGACTGTATCCCCCTGATCGGGTTTGGCGGGACGCATTACGCAGCCCGGCAGACCCATATTGCCCTGAACACACGCGGGGCGTTCGGGCATATCGCCCATACAAGGGAGGTTCCATCCCTTGATGCCGCCATGATCGACCAGATGCGGGAGAAGACGAGGGCCGTAGCTGCCTACATCGACAGGAAAGCGATTCCAGGAAGAGACCTCGCCAGGCTGGAGGACCTTCTTGCTGAACGCAGGGTGAAAATCCTCTCGGAGGGTGAACTCATGCACTTCGGGGACCTCTCATGGGAGACCTACATGAAAGTCCTATCCCTCGCCGAACAGATCGTCCCGGGATGCCGAGTCACCTTTCACGGGCAATGCCCCGGTGGCGAACCGGTGAGAATTGACCCGGACCCCGTGCTCCTTGAAGAGGCTTGGAGGTGCAGCCAGAAAGAATTTCTCGATGGGCTGGATACGCTCCCGCTGGTCCGTCTCTCGACCCAGAAAAAGCCGGTATGGCCTTCTTTCATCACCATCGGTGAAAATCACGGGATTGTACTGCATGATTTAATAAGCTTATGCGTAAACATCATACGTAGAGGGGAAATTACGTTCGTTGCAGGTGACCACCTGACCATCTGCAGGCACAGGTTCGACCCCGACCGGGCACGCGACCTGGGAATACCTCCCGGCCCGCTGTTCGGACAGCTGATGAGCGGCTGCCCGGTGCGGATCGGAGGCCGGGAGATCACCCCCGAGATGGTCCGGACCCGCAGCGAAAAGAGAATCCACATCCCGGGACTGGAGAAATTCCTATGAGGTCTATTGTCGAAGAAGCGCTGACCAGGGTGAGGGAGGACTCACCGGATATCTCGAAGAACAACGAGGATCTCGACCAGATCCTCAAGGAGTTGCGGACAGAGATCGCCGTGATCGGCTGCGGTGGAAGCGGCTCCAACACCATCACCCGCATGAAGGAGGAGGGGATCCACGGCGCACGCCTCGTCGCCATCAACACCGATGCCCAGCACCTCTCCCGCACGATAGCGGATCACCGCATCCTCATAGGCAGGCAGCGCACCCGGGGTCTCGGAGCCGGCTCCATCCCCCAGATCGGCGAAGAGGCTGCACTCGAGAACGAGGAGGAGATCAAGCGGGCGGTCAGCGGCTGCGACATGGTATTCATCACGGTGGGCCTCGGCGGGGGGACCGGCACCGGCGCGGCGCCCATCGTTGCCAAGTCCGCGCGAGAGGAAGGGGCCCTTACCATTGGCGTGGTCACGCTTCCCTTCACCGCAGAAGGCGTGATCCGTATGGAGAATGCAGAGGCCGGGCTCGAGCGTCTCCGCGACGTGGCAGACACTGTCATCGTGGTCCCAAACGACCGGCTCCTCGAAGTAGTCCCAAAACTCCCCCTGTATGCCGCATTCAAGGTTGCCGACGAGGTGCTGATGCGGGCAGTCAAGGGGATCACCGAGCTGATCACCCTGCCTGGACTCGTGAACCTTGACTTTGCAGATGTCCGTACCGTTATGGAGCGTGGAGGAGTCGCAATGATCGGGGTGGGAGAGAGCGAGAGCGAAGAGAAAGCCGCCGACTCGGTGAAGAAAGCAATCCGTTCGCCGCTGCTTGACGTGGATATCTCGGGTGCAACCGCCGCCCTCGTTAATGTCATAGGAGGCCCGGACATGACCATGGAGGAGGCGGAGGGGGTGCTCCAGGAGGTCTACAACCGCATCGCCCCTGATGCGCGGATCATCTGGGGTGCGCAGGTGGACCCCAATATGCAGAATAAAATGCGGACGATGCTGGTCGTGACAGGGGTTCGGTCGCCACAAATATATGGTAGGAATGAAAAAATTACCCCAAAAGTTCAGAAGCAATTCGAGATTGACTTTTTGAAGTGAGTGCTATGGAAATTGCCAAGCCGGATGTGAAATTCAATATCAACGAGGAGCTTTTCAGGAAATACTGGAGGATCCTCAAACTTGCGAGGACCCCGAAGCGCGAGGAGTTCCAGAAGATCGCGCTCGTCGCCGCGGTCGGCATCCTCATCGTGGGCCTCATCGGATTTGTGATCTACGAGCTGATGCTCCTACTCCCCTGATGAATATGGAAGAGTTCCCCAACCGTATTTTTGCCATCAAGACGACCTCAAAGCAGGAGAGGACAGTTGCCGACAACATCAAGAAGGCGATTGAGACTGGTGCCACAGATATCAACGTGGTCGCGATAATCGTACCGGACGAGCTGAAAGGCTACGTCCTCGTGGAAACTCCCGAGAGCCTTCCCCGCATCGAGCAGCTGGCAGAGAAGGTCGCCCACGCGCGCACAGTTGTCAGGGGTGAGACCACCCTCTCCGAGGTCGCTCACTTCCTGGTGCCAAAACCTGTTGTCAGCGGCATCTCGGAGGGGACCATCGTTGAGCTTATCGCCGGACCTTTCAAGGGAGAAAAGGCCGTCGTTAAGCGGATCGACACCGGAAAAGAGGAGATCACCGTTGAGCTCTACGAGAGCGTGCTCCCCATTCCCATCACTGTCAGGGGCGACAATGTGCGCGTGGTGGACAAGGGAGATGGGAATTAGGACCCGAAATCTCCTTCCATTCCTGGTATACATTTAAGTCTGCTGGGGTCAACCTTTCTTACCCACGCTTGGTCCCATCCGGGACAGCATGGTGGTACAGACATGGCAGAAGTGGTCGAGGTATTAGTACCTGGAGGCAAGGCAACCGCAGGTCCCCCCCTGGGGCCGGCCCTTGGGCCGCTCGGCATCAACGTGAAGGCAGTTGTCGACGAGATCAACGCGAAGACCGCAAGCTTCAACGGCATGCAGGTCCCGGTGCAGGTCGAGGTCGACGACAAGAAGAACTTCACGGTTAGCGTGGGCATCCCGCCCACCACCGCCCTCATCAAGAAGGAGGTCAATGTCGAGAAGGGATCTCCGGAACCCAACATCAAGATTGTTGGTGACCTGCCTATCGAGGCCGCTGTCAGGATTGCCCGTATGAAGCAGGGCGACATGCTCTCCTATGACCTCAAGCACGGGGTCAAGGAGGTCGTTGGTACCTGCGTAAGTATGGGTATCACCGTCGATGGAAAGAAGCCGAAAGAGGCACTCTCAGCCATCGACGCTGGCACCTATGACAAGATCCTCGTGGAATAGACGAGAGAGAACCATAGAAGATCAGTATGGTCGCGCACTATGGAGGAAATGAATGGTTGAAAGGGCAAAAATTGTAGATGCCGTGAAGACGGCCATCGAAAAGGCGCCTGAAAGAAAATTCTCTGAGAGCGTAGATATTACCGTCAATCTCAAGAATATTGATATGGCGCAGCCCAAAAATCGTATTGATGAGACGATACTCCTCCCCCATGGTACCGGAAGGAAGGTCGGCATCGCGGTCATTGGCAAAGGTGACATCACCACCCAGGCCAAGGATGCGGGCGTGGACCTGGTGATCGGACCAGAAGAGGTAGAGCGGCTGGGCGGGGCTCCAAGGGAGGCCCGCAGCGTTGCAAGTGCATATCGCTTCTTTTTGGCCGAGACCAGCGTCATGCCGCAGGTGGGACGGTTTCTCGGTCCCCGCCTGGGGCCACGCGGGAGGATGCCCACACCGATTCCAGCCGGGACCGATATCAGGCCCATGGTGGAACGTCTCCGCAATTCGGTGAAGATTCGCACGAAGGACAAGAAGACGTTCCACGTCAAGGTGGGATCCACCGGGATGCCGCCCGAGCAGATCGCCGAGAACATCGATGCGGTCCTGCGGAGGGTCGAATCCGTACTGGAACAGGGCTCCATGAACATCAGGTCGGTCTATGTCAAGACGACCATGGGGCCTGCTGAGAGGCTGGTTTAGATGGCCCTGTATACTCATCACCTTCCCGCGTGGAAGAGGAGAGAGGTAGAGGAGATCAAGGCAGATGCCGGGAAGTACATCCTGGTAGGCCTTGTCGACATGTACGGCATCCCCGCAAGCCAGCTCCAGCAGATCCGGCGGAACCTGAAGTCCACCGCAAAGATCAAGATGACACGGAACACGCTTATCCGTCACGCATTTGACGAGATGGGCGAGCCGGTCGCGGCACTTTCCGGTCACCTCTCGGGGCAGTCAGCCCTCATCTTCACCAATGAAAACCCGTTCAGGCTTTATAAGACATTGGAGAAGACCAAGACCAAGATGGCTGCAAAGGCTGGCGAGACTGCTCCGGAAGACATCGTGGTGGAGAAAGGCCCAACGAGCTTCAAGCCGGGTCCGATCGTCGGCGAACTGCAGCAGGCAGGCATTCCTGCCGCCATCGAGGCCGGGAAGGTCAAGATAAGGGAGACGCGGACCGTCGTGAAGAAGGGAGAGGTCATCAGCCCCAAGCTTGCAGATGTCCTTGCGAAACTGGACATCAAGCCCATGGACGTGGGACTGATCCTGCAGGCCGCTCTCTTCGAAGGTGACGTGTACGAACCGTCGGTGCTGTCCATCGATGAGGACCTGATATACCGCCAGCTGACACTGGCAGCGTCGCAGGCCTTCAACCTCTCGGTGAACGCGGTGATCTTTACCAGGGAGACTGCAGTCCCGCTGGTGGAGAAGGCTGCACGGGAGGCCCGTGGACTGGCAATCGAAGCCGATGTCTATGCAAAAGACGTCATTGATGCGATTATTGGAAAAGCCTATCGAGAGAGTGCCGCCCTCCAGAGCATGGTAGGCGGGAAATGAGAGAAATCAGAGGTAATTGAGATGGAGTATATCTATGCAGCCCTCCTCCTGCACAAGGCAGGAAAAGAGGTCAAGGAAGAGAACGTAAAGGCAGTCCTGACTGCTGTCGGTATCGCTGTAGACGACGCCCGGGTGAAGGCCATGGTCGCAGCCCTCGAGGGGATCAACATCGAGGATGCCATCAGCAAGGCTGCAGCCGCACCTGTCGCAGTAGCCGCAGCTGCACCTGCTGCAGCCGCTGCCGCACCTGCCGCTGCCGAAGAGCCGGCCAAGGAAGATAAGAAAGAAGAGGAAGAGAGCGGCATGGCAGGGCTTGGAGCCCTGTTCGGCTGAACCATCCTTTTTTTCCAGTCACGCACAGGACCCAACCGCAGGAACAGTCCTGCATTTCTTGTATGAATCACGACCGTGCCAGCCACGGCGGTTCCTTTCACCAACCACCTTATTGATATCCGATCTCCTCATATCATCACTCTGATGAGCCCGGTCGCTGTCATCCTCCTCCTCCTCGTGACTGCAAAAGGCCTCGGGGAACTGCTTGAAAGGGCGGGTTTTCCCTCATTAATCGGGGAGATTGCTGCAGGGGCCATCCTGGGCCCCGCGGTGCTCGGGCTCATCAGGCCCGGGGAGCCAATCGAGATCTTTGCGGATATCGGGCTCATTGTCCTCCTTTTCATGAGTGGGGTGCAATTGAATCTGAGGACATTTGCGAAGTCTGGAAAGGCAGGTGCAATAGTTGCGGTCGCGGGTGTTGCAATCCCCCTCTTCGCCGGAATTGTCCTCGGGCTCGCATCAGGGTTCGACATGATCCATTCCCTCTTCATCGGTATTGCGCTCTCGATCACTTCCATTGGAATCTCGGTCCGCACGCTCATAGACCTGCGGCAGCTCAAATCTGATATAGGGCTCCTGGTGGTCAGTTCCGCGGTAATCGACGACGTGATTGGCATCATGATGCTCGGGATACTCGCAGCACTTGTCACAGGAGAAGGCTATGGTGCGGGGGTCCTCGTCACGATTGTTCTCGCCATACTCTTCCTGGTGGTGGTGCTAACTGCAGGAAAGCGGGTGCTCGTGTGGGTATTCCAGGAATCACACAAGGCGCATACCCACGAGATGCCCTATTCCGTCGCCCTCATATGCGGTCTCCTCTGTGCCCTTGCGGCCAACGAGGCAGGCCTCCATTATGCAATAGGTGCGTTCATCGCCGGGCTCATACTCGGCGACAGCATCCGAAGCGACCGGTCGCTCTACGACAGTCTTTCCGACATTGCGTTCGGGTTCTTTGTCACGATCTTCTTTGCCTACATCGGGCTCCTCTTCCCGCCTTCATTTGGCGATGTGCCGCTTCTCTTCCTTGCAGCGCTGATTGTCGTGGCATTCATCTCCAAGATCCTGGGAGGATTCATCGGGGCTTTTTGGACTCTCCGTAATTGGCGGAGATCACTCGTAGTGGGCTATGGGCTGGTTCCCAGGGGTGAGATGGCACTGGTAGCCGGAAAGGTCTCCCTTTCCGCGGGGATTATTACCGCTTCACTCTTCTCGGCCGTGACCATCATGGTCGTCATCACAGTATTCGCCGCACCATTCCTGATGGTGAAAGGATTTTCCTCGCTCGGGCGAGACTAAATCCTCCCGCTCACCCGCAGGTGGGAAATGATGGTGCAGATCTCCACCACGCCGATGACAACACCACCGCTGTCAACCACCACCAGGTCAGGGTGGTGGTACTTCTCGAGGAGCCTCAGCGCCTCAGCGACAGGGGTATCCTCATGCACGGTGATATGCTTCCTGGACATGATATCATCTGCAGTCGATGCGTCGCCCCTGATGATGCACTCGATGCACCCCGACTTCTTCCTGCTTCGCACGCCGATCGCAGGACTGAGCTGGGTGAGAAGGTCAACAGGGGTGACTATCCCGAGAAAACGGTCTTCGTGGTCAACGACCACCAGATCCCTGCAGCCCTTCTGCGAAAAATGGGTGATACAATGGGCGATCGGAGTATCGGGGAGGATCCTTTCGAAGTCACGGGTCATCAGATTCGAGATCGCGATCTGGTCGATACCTCCCCCTGCACTCTTCCCATTGTGACCCGGGGTCTCCTCCGACGTATGGGCATCTCTCTTTGCCATGAGTAACTCCTCTCACCCACGCTTCGGGGAATGATGGTGACTGTTTCCCAATAAAAGGTTTGGATTTCCTGAACAGGCAGCAGGCCTGGGATATACTTCTCTCATATAAGGCGCTGAAGCTGCGCCTGGCAGGCGGGACAGAATGCCCGTTTCTGCCTCGTGATATCCTCCAGGAGGAGGGGATTGTGCATTATACATTCCGGAGAAGGGCAGTGCGCGAGGCCAAGGAGGTGTCCTACTTCGTGGGCTGACTCCTTTGCCAGGCGGTCGATGAGATCACCGTCATCTGGCTGATACCCGTAATATTCGTTTCCGAGGCGGGCTGTGGAGACCACCGCATTGCCCGTGGAATACCGTGAGAGCCCGAAGAGGTACTCGTCGCCCTCTCTGCAAAGGTCCTCGGAGATGACGAGCAGGATAGGACCATTGACACCGGAACGCTTCTTGTAGAGGTCAAGGGAATCAAGGAGCGCGGTGGCATTGGTCTGCCGTCTTGCCGGGATGTATCCGGCCACCACGAAATGGCTCTCGCAGACCTTCGGGTCGAGAGGAAGAAGGCATTCCAGCTCCCTTGAAAGCGCTGCCTGGATTCCGGAAGGGGCCCGGGCATCCCAAAAAATAAGCAAATCCATCTCTTAACTATAATTGGGTATGGCGGGGCTTAAACATATTGAGCGAAGTATCGCGTCTTACATTGCAAAACATTACCGTAATGTGGCGGAAATAGGTGTTGGCAGGAACCCGGAAACCGCATTGATCTTACGCGATCGTGGAGTCAGGGTCTTCTGCACGGAAATACGACCAGTCCCCGAAATTCCCGGAGTCCGTGTCGTGTGCGACGACATCTTCGCACCGGACATGGCGCTGTACAGGGACCTTGACCTGATCTATTCAGTCCGGCCTCATGAGGAGATGATGCCGGGCCTGCTCGCCCTCGCACAGGCGGTGGACTGCGACCTCCTGGTGTATCACCTCGGGTTCGAAGGGTTCCGGGATGGCGGCGAACTGGTGGACTGCGGGGTCGTCATCCACCGGTACTACCGGTCTCAGAACCCTTCGAAGAGAGTCTTTTGATTCTTCTGGGAAGACCGCTCCGCCGGTGGTTCAGGCGAAGAGGTTTCTTCTCTCCCGGCAGGGAGTTCTTTCTGTCTCAGGGGTCCCCCTTCTCCCCGCTTCCTCCGGGTTCCCGTTTCTCTCTCTTTCTTTGTTTCCTCTGCCTTCTCTTCTGCAGCAAGGGCCCTGGTGACCGAGGCGGCCCTGGCCCGGTCATGGATGAAGAGATCAAGTTCCTCGGCATCGAGTGAGAACTCCCTCGCATAAGTGAGAGGGTCTCGGTCGATGACCATGGCGAGCGGGGACATGTAGGTCTCAAGAAATGTTCTCTGCGGCATGTGAAGCGAAGAGGAGACTTTCCTGAGCATGGATGACCGCACCACTTTCTGCTTCTGGTAAGAAGACATCCTCTTCCAACGCTCGGGCGGGGTTATCCTGGCATGGAGCCCTCTTTTGCCCGCAACACTTCCCACTCCAAGCACCATAAGCGAAGTCGCGTACCTCCAGAGGGTATGGTACTGCTGGCGGTATGTGTAGCCCAAATATTCATCAGCGCGGGAGAGGCAGGCATATGTCGCGGCAAGGTCGTCGATCTCGGAGATGCCGGCAATATTTGCTTCGATCCACTGGATGAGAGTGTCCGGAGTCTCGTCAACCTCGTAGGCAATTTTCAGGAGTGAGTCGGCAGCTGTGTTCCCATAAATGGCCACGATAAGGTCAAAGACCGATGATCGATCGTCTTTCCTTGACGGGAGGATCTCCTCCGACAGCCTCTCCCTTCCGGAGGCCGATGCATAAAGCATGTTCACTGCCGCTCTCATGTCGCCATGGGCCGCTTCCGCGATCTGGTGAAGTGCCTGCTCACTGCACGATATCTTCTCCGCTGCACAGATATACCTGAGCCGTGGTGCGATGGAACGTGCCTGGAGAGCCTTGAACTGGACACCCTCACACCTGCTACGGATCTCTCCGGGGATCGCATAGAGATCGTTTGCAATGAGGAGGACCGGCTGGCGGGACCCTCTGATCAGATCGAGGATGGCACGAGCCCCTCCACGGTCGGCTGTCCCGTGAAGATTATCAGCCTCGTCAATGATGATCAGCTTTCTCTGTGCACCGGTGAGGCTTGCGGTCGTGCTCCCGCTCACTGCGGTTCTTTCGATGGCTGCCCTGGTCCGCTGGTCGCTTGCATTGAGCTCGATCACTTCCCAGCCCATATCGGCTGCAAGGGCATGCGCACTCGAGGTCTTGCCGGTTCCGGGTTTTCCATAGAGGATGAGCGGCTTTTTGTCCCGGCTCCACGTCCTGGCCCATTCCAGCATCTGGCGCAGCGCGGTGCTGTTTCCCACCACTTCATCAAGGTGTGCAGGCCGATATTTCTCCGCCCAGTCCATGCCTCTTGTTTCGACCCTGTATCAAATAAATTATCACTGATGATGCTCCAATGAGTTATAACAAACCGGCTCTGTTGTCTCTATGGAATTAAACGGCGTATCTGTGGCAAAGATTGCATCGGTGGTGAGGGAATACGAAGGTGTCAGGCGAAAGCATGCCATCGGCGAGATGGTAAAGGCCCTCCGCATCGAGTCTCCCGGTGTGCTGGCCTCGTTCGGTGAGGATGCTGCGGTGATAGCACACGGCGACGAGGTCCTTCTCCTCGCTGCAGACGGCATCTGGAGCCGGCTGATGGAAGCAGACCCCTACTGGGCAGGATATTGCGCAGTCCTCGTCAATATCCACGATATTGCCGCCATGGGGGGCCGCCCTCTTGCCATGGTGGATGTCTTTTCAATCTCCGATCCATGCATCCAGACTCAGGTCATCGCAGGGATGCACGATGCTTCTGTCCAGTTCGGAGTTCCCATAGTCGGCGGGCACCTCCATCCTGATACACCCTACAGCGTGATCGATGTGGCAATCCTTGGAACTGCGCCTAAGGACTCGGTGATATATTCCCATACCGCGAAGGAAGGAGACTGCGTGATTGTTGCAGTCGACCTCAACGGCAGGGTCCATCCGTCCTGCATCCTTAACTGGGACTCGGTGACAATGAAGTCCCCCGAAGAGGTGAGGTCCCAGGTGAGAGTGCTCGAGGGTCTTGGAAGGGACCGGCTGGTCAGTGCCGGCAAAGATATCAGCAACCCGGGGGTTATCGGGACACTCGGCATGCTCCTCGAGGTGAGCGGAAAGGGGGCTTCCATTGCCCTTGACAGGCTGCCGATGCCGGACCTTGCTTCTCATCACATGACCTTCGAGCAGTGGGTCAGGATTTACCCCGGTATGGGATTCGTCCTCACCGCACCGGGTCAGAACGTCCCCGAGATCTGCAGGCGCTTTGAGGAGGCCGGAATGACCGCAAGAAACGTAGGACACATCACCGGCGACAAGATGCTCTGTCTGGTGCTCAGGGACGACTCGTCCCTCGTGTTTGATTTTGATAAAAATGGCATCATGCGCCTCTTCTCTGACGATGGCTCATGCCCAAAGTGAAGATAGGGATCGGGGTCCTCGAAGAGAGCGAGAAAGTCGTCGCAAGCGTACTTCGGTCTTCCTGTGCATCGAGCACTGCCTGTTATTGCCGTCCGGGAGGGATTACAAGGGCAGATGGCCTTGAAATCAGGGAAGATCCCAATCCCGGGGAAGCCCTCGTCCGCGACCTCTTCAATGGTACGATCGACGCAGCCGTGAGGGGCACGCTCCCCTCCAACTCCACGCTCTCGGTGCTCAAGAGAACCGCTGGGGTTGACAGCCTCGAGAGAGCCGCGGTACTCGAGAACGGGGACGGCATCATGTTCATCCTCGCACCTGTGGGAGTTGACGAAGGGTGGACAGTCCAGGAGAAGGTGTCATTGGCCCGGAAAGCGGGTAAGCTCGCCCGGACGCTTGGTCTCAGGGAAGGCGTGGCCATCCTCTCGGGGGGGAGACTTGGCGATGCAGGCAGACACCCGCGGGTGGACGAGAGTATGGCACAGGCTGAACTCGTCGCACGGCTTGCGGGGGCACGCCATTATGAGATCCTCATCGAGGAAGCAGTAAATGAATCAGGGGTGATCATCGCGCCTGACGGCATCTCCGGGAATTTGATCTTCCGTACGCTCACCTTTCTCGGAAAGGGTCACGGACATGGCGCACCTGCCTTAAATATCGACAGAATCTTTGTAGATACCTCGCGCGCCTCGCCGGATTTTGTCAATGCACTCCATCTCGCGAATTTATTGTCCGATAGGTAAAAAACCATTTTCTACGATTATTTTTAAGAAAAACGCTGAAATTATCGAAGGAAAGGAAAGAATGACATGTTCTGCATCGCCTGGGTGCAATCCTTTCAGGGAGACGCGGAAAAAGGCAATCGGCGACAAATTGCGCGAAAATCGCGAAATGTTTAAATATTTCCTGATACATTTTTTGAATTGAGGTAAAATACAATGGCAGATTTACCTATTGCTGCAGTTGTGAGAATTGCCAAGAAGAATGGTGCTGAAAGAGTAGGCAGTGATGCTGCCGCCGCACTGGTTGCAAAGGCAGAAGAGTACATTGCAAACCTGACAAAGGAAGCCAACAGACTTGCCCTTCACGCGGGGAGAAAGACGATCAAGGAAGAGGACGTGGAGCTTGCGGCAAAGTCCGCATAATCCTTACCTTTTCCAAAAAATCCGCTCTCAAAACTGGCCAGCAACACTACAATCAAGGTGGCATCAACCCTTTTCTCTGCAACCATACAGAGCTTTTGCCATTCAAATCGGTCGGGAGCATGACCGAACAAATAGATAAAATTATGCTGTGCATTACTGATTGGCACAAGAATTTTTACCCCTTTGATCCATCCTTCTTTACCTTCGAAAGAGGGCTTGCAACAGGGGGAGATTGATGACAGGGCATCTGCTGGGTGTGGCAGAAAAGACCAGTCCTGACATTGTCCAGTCAATTGTGGAACTTGGGAAGAAAGGTCAGCCTGCCGTGGACTTTCTTCTCCTGGCTTTACAGGACGGGGATAAACGCATCAGGATAGCTGCAGCACACGCTCTGGGCGAGATCGGAGACCGGCGTAGTGTTGAACCGCTCATTTCAATGCTTGCAGACCGTGACCGGGACATCCGGTTCATCAGTGCATCGGCACTGGGGATGATCGGCGATCCCCGGGCAATCGTGCCGCTCGCCAGCGCGTGTGCAGACGAGAACTGTTTCGTACGCATTACCGCAAAGGAAGCACTCGCCAGGATTTCATTCCAACGCTGAAGAGAAATTCCGGCATGTTTTTTAGAGAGGGAAGAGGTCAAGGAATCCTTAGATGTGGGAGGAAATCCCCACAATCCCTTGCAACATCTTTTGATCTCAACATCAGAGTATCCCCTTGGTGCTTGGCACCTTCTGGTTATTGACTCCAAGGCGGGTTGCAGCGCCGACCGCAATGCCAAATGCCTTGAAGAGTGCCTCACACTTGTGGTGGTCGTTCTTTCCGTCCATGGCCAGGTGCGCGGTAATCCCGGCATGGATACAGAGGCTGTAGAAGAAATGTTCGAATATCTCTCGTTCGATTCCCCCCACGCGGGGATGGAAGAAGGTGCCCTTGAACACCAAAAACCCCCTGCCACCGCAGTCAAGTGCCGCGGTGGCAATGGATTCATCCATGGGGATGATTGCATGGGCAAACCTCTCGATCCCCCTGCCGTCCGCAATCGCTTCCCTGAAAGCCTGGCCCAGGACAATGCCGGTGTCCTCGATAGTATGGTGCACATCCACTTCGAGATCGCCCCTCGCCGAGCAGGAGAGGAAAAAACCCCCGTGGGTGGCCATTGCGGTGAGCATGTGGTCAAAAAATGCAATTCCGGTGGCGATCTCCCCTTCCTGCGGGGTATCAAGATCCAGGATGATATCAATTGACGTCTCTTTCGTCTTCCTTGTTCGATGTACGCGTCTCATTCTGCCGCCTCCATGGCCTCTCGCAGGTGCAGCCTCCCGCTGTAGAGTGCAGACCCCAGCACCACACCAAAAGACCCGAGGTGCTTGAGGACTCTGATGTCCTCTACCGTGGTGATCCCGCCGGCAACCGTGACAGGCAGGCGGGTTCGCCGCAGCAACCGGTCAACGGGTTCCGGGTCAATTCCGGACTGCAGCCCTTCAACATCTACGTTGGTGAAGAGGAGTGCTCCTGCACCCATATCCTCAAAACGCTCTGCCCATACAAGATAGTCTCCCCCGCTCTTCTGCCAGCCCTCTATGGTGATCTCCCCTCCTCGCGCATCGACGCCAGCCATGATCCGGGAGCTTCCGAACTCTTCACTCAACCGCCTCAGGACCTGGGGATCCCTGGTCGCGAGAGTTCCGAGGATTATTCTCTCAACTCCGGTCTCGAGCCACGCCGATGCGTCCTCATACGATCGGATGCCCCCCCCAAGCTGCACCTCGATGCCGGTCTCCCGTACGAGCTCACTGATCTTCTGCGCATTCGACGATGAATCTCCAAACGCCCCGTCAAGGTTCACGACATGCAGGGATCTCGCACCGAGATCCAGCCAGCGGCGTGCACAGGCCAGCGGGTCACCAAAGACCGTTGCTGAGTCCTTCTTTCCCTGTATCAGCTGGACGCATTCTCCTTTGAGGATATCGACAGCCGGAAATACACGCATGTCAGGGGATCATCCGCTCTATGGGCATGACCAGGATATCCCGCGCCCCGGACCTCTTGAGGAGGTGTATCAACTGGTAAACCCTCTCTTCGTCAACAACCGCGTGAATGGCAACCATGTCCTGCCTTGAAGCAACTTCCATGACTGTTGGCCCGGAGAGACCAGGGAGGACAGAGGTGACCTCATCGACACAGGCACGCCTCGCGTTCATCATCAGGTAGCACTGCCCCCTGGCCCTGATTACACTCTCGAGGGCAAGGACGATCTCCTCAATCTTTGTCCCTTTCGAGGCAAGGGAACCGCGGTTTGCGATCAGCATGGTGGTCGTCTGAAGGACCGTATCAAGGACCCGGAGGTGGTTCGAACGGAGCGTGTTCCCCGAGCTGGAGAGATCGATGATTGCTTCGGCAATCCCGAGGTACGGTGTGGCTTCGCAGGCCCCGCCGACCGGAACAAGTGTGACATGGATGCCCATCTCCTGGAAATATCGCCTTGATATGACAGGGAACTCGGTGGCCACCCTTGCGCCCTCGAGATCTTTCGGTGATGTGAATACCGCATCATCCCTTACGGCAAGAACAAGAGATGCGGATCCGATCTTCAGGTCAAGGACCTCGGATACATCGGACTCGCGCTCGAGAACCATATCATGGCCGGTGATCCCGAGATCTGCCGCACCGTTCGCCACGTATTCCGGGATATCCACCGGCCTTGCGAAGAGGATCTCCACGTGGGGATCGGGAGTGCGGGAGACGAGGCGACGTTCACCAATGTCAAGGAGGTGAAGCCCGCTCTTCTCCATCAGCTCGTTGACCGGCCCCGATATCCGTCCCTTGTTGGGGATCGCCAGGCGTACTGCCTGGGTCCCTGAAGTCGGGACAGAACTCTTTTCCCTATCAGAACGTCTTGATCTCGCCACGGATGATCTTCTCGGTGATACAGGTGATCCCGGCCAGCCCGTTGTCCATGATTGCCTCGATGTCAGGGCTGATTGCACTTACCTCGACTCCTGGCACAGGGAGAACCTGCACGCTTGCTACAAGGGGCTGATCAATCGGTTTTCCAATCTGGGAAAGGAGGCGAATGTAAATCTCCTCGATACCGTCGACTTTTGCAACACATTCCTGCGCGAGTTGCGTGGAGATGATGTTGTATATCTTTCCGATGTGGTTTATGGGATTCTTCCCGCTGGTTGCTTCCATGCTCATCGGCCGGTTCGGAGTAATGAGGCCGTTGCAACGGTTCCCCCGACCCACCGAACCATCATCGCCCATCTCTGCAGATGTCCCCGTCACCGTCAGGAAGACGCTCCCCGTGTCGATATCGTCAGCGGTATTGATGGCGGCAACGGCCGTCCTCGCGGTGTGCTGGCGTGCCACTTTGAGGACATGCTCCCTTAAGAGTTCCTTATATTCGAGATACTCGGAGAGGCCGGAACAGTAGCGATCAACCATTGCGCAGCCAAGGGTGAGGGTGATGGTGTCTCCGTCACGAAGCCCCATGATCTTGATGTCCTGCCCCACCATGGGGTGCATGGGTCTGAAGGTATGGTCGATGTAATCAGACACGGCCTTGACGATAGTCTCGGTCTCGGAGAATGGAGCGTGCCCTACGCCAAACGAGGTGTCATTGGCGCGTGGCGGGGTGTTCTGGCAGGGCTTGAAGACATCCCTCAGGTCCGTTGAGCCCGTTCCCAGCCGACAGTCGACGATGATATCCCGTTCCATGTTGAGATTGGTCAGGGTATCCCGAAGGTATGACCGGGCAGCCTCAACGGCTATCGCATCGGTGGGGATGTTAATCCCGTCGAACTGCTTGGTTGCCCTGCCGTCAATCAGCATGTAGATGGGCCGGATGACCTTCCCACCCCCGTATTTTGGCTGGGACTCGCCGGCCACGATCTCTCCCTGGTCGGTATTGTGATGCAGGATTGCCCCGCATTCCTCGAGGTATGCTTTCGAGAGCGCCCTGCTGATGGACTCTGCAATCCCGTCGGCAAGGCTGTCAGGGTGGCCTATGCATTTACGCTCAACGAGTTCGATCTCCTGGCGTTCCAGCGGGATCTGGCGCAGTGCTTCGATCTTTATGTTCCTCTTCAATGAAATCCCTCGATCATCGGACGCGTAATCATTAATAAAACGACGGTAGGTAACATAATCATTCCTTTTGAATCCCGGCCCCTCCCCCAGGACCCCTTGGGGAAGATTGGGGGTGGGATATGAATACACTGGAAGGAAGGGGCGAAAACATCTCCCTGCCTCACCGATCGGACATCGCCCCGATCACAAGGTCCATGCCACAGGCAGCCCGATGTGACCTTCCCCGGACCATCTGCCCTGCTTTTCAAGGACTGAATTCATTACTGGAGGAAAGAGTAGAATGTGGTCCCTATTTCCTTCGGAAGAGCCATCCAAGCGTCCTCTTCTTCTCCTTCTCCTTGGTTATGGCATCCGGGGATTCTTCGACAATTTTTTTCGTATGGACTGGCACGTGCGGTGTCCCTTGGGCTTGTGCCTGGTGTATTCGCGTTCCGCAATATGGACAGAAATTTGCATTCGGCGGCAGCCGGTGCCCACAGTGGTAGCAGAACTGTATCTGGGTAATTGCGGCGCCCTCTGCAGAGGAGCCTCTCCCTGGGGGCTCGGGTTCCCTCTGCCGGGTCGGGGTTGGAACGACGCCACTCCCCTCATCCCTCGTCTGCATACCGGTTTGCGCGGACATGGCGGGGAAGGGCTCCACGGTGGTCTTTTCGGGGTACACAATCGTCTCAGAGAGCGCCCTGGCCTCTGCCGATATGGGGGGGGTGGAGGGAGAGGATGCCCCGGGTAATGAGGTGTTTCCCCGCTTCGCCCGTACCTGGCCATGCCTGATCAGGTGCATCCACTCCTCAGCCTGCGGCAGGCGGTCTGCGCCAGTGTGCACGAATGTCATCTTCATGGTGCGGAGATCGTCGTCGGATGTGCGGATGGAGAGCACAAGGATCGGCTCCTGGGCCGGGGAATGTTCAAGATACGTATCAACCACTGACCCGATTGGGATCTCTTTTGCGGTGACGCCAGGGGTCTTTTCAGCCTGGTCTGTAAGAAAGAGTCGCGTGTCCGTGAGATAGGCATCGAACCTGAACTTCTTTATCTGGATATCTGGGGTATAGATAAGGAGTTCTTCGCCGGGCCTCAGGTATCGTTCGGGGCCCTGGGGCTCCTCCTCTCCGGTCATGGGATCGTAGCCGGGATATGAGTGATCGGTCATCTTTCCTCCGAAAGAGAGTTATTAGTGAGGTACTCCGTGATGGGTTAAATGGTTTCCAGGTGACGTGCTCCAAAAAGCAGGAGACATCAGAGAATCTCCCGGATCAGGCGCGGCACTTCAGAAGGCCGGGAGGCCACTGGCACCCCCATCTGCCTGAGCCTTGCGATCTTCGAGCGTGCGTCACCCTCGCCACCCTCAATGATAGCTCCCGCATGCCCCATCCGCTTCTCGGGAGGTGCGGAGACCCCTGCGATGTACGCGGCGATGGGAAGATCGGTTGCCCTTGCCCCTTCCTCCTCGAGCGCCCCTCCCACTTCCCCGAGTATCACCACCGCCTTTGTCTGGTCATCCTCCTCGAAGCGTCGGAGCACGTCCCGGAAAGTCTGGCCTATCACGGGGTCCCCCCCGATACCGACAATGGTGCTCTGCCCGAGCCCCGCTCGTGTGAGCTGGTCCACGATCTCGTAGGTGAGCGTGCCGCTCCTTGAGATGACACCTATGTGCCCGCGCGAAGAGAGGTGGACCGGCATGATCCCCATCTTGATCTCCCCTGGAGAGAGGAGGCCCGGGCAATTTGGGCCGACCACGTCGCAGCCATGAATCCTTGCGTATGAGATAGCCCTCATGGTGTCGTGCACCGGGATATGCTCGGTGATTGCGACAACGAGAGAGAGCCCGGCGCTTGCAGCCTCCATGATGGAGTCTCCTGCTGCAAAACCCGGGACGAAGAGGACGCTTGCGCCCGCATCGTGCTCCCTTAAGGCATCACGGATGCTGTTGTAGACCGGAACGCCCGCGACCTCCTGGCCTGCTTTTCCGGGTGTCACTCCGGCAACTACACCCTTTCCGCCCACCTGACGGGCATATTCATTCATGAGCGCGATATGGAAAGCCCCCTGTTTCCCTGTTGCGCCGGTGACGATCACCCCCGTGCTCTTGTCTCCGTAGATCACTGCACCGCCTCCACTGCCGCTTTCACTGCCTGCTCCATGCTCTCCATCATGCGGTACCCGCTGCCGTCGAGAATCTGCCGGCCCTCCGCCTCGTTTGTCCCGGCCAGCCTCACGATCACGGGCTGGACAACCCCCGCGCTGATGATCCCCCTCGCAACCTCGTCACACCTGGTGATCCCCCCGAGAAGGTTGACGACAATCACCTTCACGGATGGATCGGCAGCGACAAGCTTCACTGCATGCATCACCCGCTCCTGGTCCGCTCCTCCGCCCACATCAAGGAAGTTCGCGGCCTTTCCATCGTAATACTCGATAAGGTCGAGTGTGGCCATGGTGAGGCCGGCGCCGTTGCCGATCACCCCGATATCCCCCTTCAGTTCAACGTAAGAGAACCCGTGCTTCTCGGCTTCCCGCTCCCTCTCGGTGAGATCCCGGTTCAGGGTGATACCCTGGCGGGACAGGGCATTGTCATCGATGATCAGTTTTGCATCTGCGGCAAAGAGGCCAGAAGGCGTTGCGACCAGGGGATTGATCTCTGCAAGCAGGGCGTCTTTTGCGCAGAATACCCTGAAGAGCTGGTTGATGATGCTTCCGATCTCTTTGGGTGAAGAACCGAGCAGATCCCTGAGCATGAAAGGGGGGATATCCCGCATGAGAAGGGGGAGCGAGGCCTTTCGGACCGCATCAGGCTTCTCCTTCGCCAGAGTCTCAATATCCACACCCCCCTGGTCGGTAAAGAGGATAAGCGCCTGTTTCGTGGAACGGTCGATGGCGATGCTCGCGTAATATTCCTTCTGGATATCGAGATACTCCACTGCGAGCACCTCTCGAACGGGAACCCCCTTGATCTCTTTTTTGAAGAGCTCCTCTGCAAGGCGCCCTCCATTCGAGGGATTGGCCACGAGGATACCGCCTGATTTTCCACGCCCACCGACGTCCACCTGTGCTTTCAGCACGAACCGATCGCGAAGGTCCCCCATCCGGGGACCAAGCTCACCTGGGGAGCGGATGAGGAATCCCTTCGGGACAGGGATCCCATGCTCCCCGAATATCTTCATGGCCTCATGTTCACGCAGTTTCATTGTATCTTCCCCTTTTCTGCAAGTTCAAATCCAAGCTTCATGGCTTTCAGGTTCAGCGATTCGGTGCCTTTTGGCACGGAGTCGAGGATAGCCTTCTCGATCGCCTCCTCTCTTACCACGCGGGTGGTTTTCACAAGCGCCCCCAGCATGATGATGTTGGCCACGATATCACGCCCCAGGGTCTGCTTCGCCTCGCGGGTTGCCGGGATCTCGATGTACCGGCAGCCGGGCCGTGAGTGCACCAGGGACGAATCAAGGACCATCACCGCGTCGGTCCCGGCATGGACACCATACTTCTCATACCCCTCCTGGGACATGATTACGAATATGTCGGGGTCGGTCACTTTCGGGAAGAGGATCGGCTCATCGTCGATGATCACCGCACTCATGGACGCCCCGCCACGCGCTTCAGGGCCGTAGACCTGTGTCTGGACCGCGTAGTTACCGTCGTACATCACTGCGGCCCTGCCGAGGATCACTGCCGAGAGGATGATTCCCTGGCCGCCGAATCCCGAGAACCGTACCTCGTGCCTCATCGCCTCACCCCCATGGCCGGCCGATCGCGCCTGACCATGTCACCAAGGAGAATCGCGTCACTGGGGATGGGCAGTCCCTCATCGCGGAGCCTGTGTGCCTTCTGCACCAGGATACCGTGGGTCTTGAAATACTCGACCTGGTCCATCACCTGGCGGAACTTGTTCCTCCTCCCGTAATTGGTCGGGCACTGGACGAGGGCCTCGATGAAAGAGAACCCCGGTAAACCAAGTCCTTCGTGGATGGACCGCGTCAGTTCCTTGACATGGTACGAGGTCCATCGCGAGACAAAATTTGCCCCGGCTGCAGAGGCAAGTTCGCAGAGATCGAATGCGGGTTCCTGGGATCCATAAGGGGTGGTGGTCGAGAGCGCTCCCCTCGGGGTTGTCGGGCTCCCCTGCCCGCCGGTCATCCCGTATATCTGGTTGTTCATGCAGACCACGGTGAGATCTATATTCCTCCGGCAGGCATGGATGAAATGGTTGCCCCCGATGGCGGCGAGGTCCCCGTCCCCCGTGAAGATGACCACATGCAGGTCCGGGTTCGCCATCTTGATCCCTGTGGCGAATGCGAGCGCCCTGCCATGGGTGGTGTGGAGCGAATCGGTCATGATGTATCCCGGAGCGCGGGAGGAGCACCCGATCCCCGAGACAAAGACCGTCTCCTCCTTCTTCCAGCCCATCCGGTCAACGGCACTGAGGGTGCAGTTGATCACGGTCCCGTTCCCGCAACCCGCGCAATAGATGTGGGGAAGGCGATCCGCCCTGAGCCAGTCGGCATACGTCATCGCCATCCCTCCACAGCCTTCTCCAACTCTTCGGGGGTGTGAAGGGCTCCCCCGAACCTTGGGAGCGGGACCACGGGGATGCAGGTATGCCGCTCAATCTCCCTCGCCATCTGACCGAGGTTCTGCTCCGGGACGAGGAAGACCTTCGCATTCGGGAATTCGTCGAGTGCCTTCTCGGGGAACGGCCAGACCAGGCGGAACCGGAGGTGGCCGGTTCGCTCATCGGGATTGTCGTGAAGCACCTGCTCCACCGTTCTTGCGGGGGACCCGTAGGTGATGAAGACCACCTCGGCACCCGGGTTCGTGACCCGGTAATCGGCGATCTCGTGGCGGGCGGATTCGACTTTTGCAACCAGCCGCTTCACCAGGTCCTCGTGGAGGCTCGGGCTGGTGGCACAGGGGTAGCCCCGCTCATCGTGGGTGAGGCCCGTCACGTGGACGCCGTACCCCTTTCCGAACTGAGGGAATCCCGGGATCATGTCCTCATCAGCCCGGAAGGGAGGTGTTCCTATAGGGAGGATCTTTCGTTCTTCGCGAGGCACGCTGTCCGGGATCTCGATCCTCTCCCTCATATGCCCGATGATCTCGTCGGCCATGAGGAACGCCGGTACGCGGAACCGGTCCGCGAGGTTGAACGCTTTCACCGTCAGCTCGAACATCTCCTGCACGCTCGCAGGGGAGAGGGCGATGATGCTGTAGTCGCCGTGGGAACCGAAACGGCACTGGAGCATGTCAGCCTGCGCAGACATGGTAGGTTGCCCTGTAGACGGGCCTCCCCGCTGGATGTTGACAAGAACGCAGGGGGTCTCGGTCATCACCGCAAACCCGATGTTCTCCATCATCAGGGAAAAGCCGGGACCGCTCGTCGCGGTCATTGCCCTCGCCCCTGTCCATGATGCTCCGATCACCGAGGCAATGCCGGCAATCTCATCTTCCATCTGGATAAACACTCCCCCAACCTTGGGGAGTTTTGCAGCCATGTGCTCGGCAACCTCGGTCGACGGGGTGATGGGATAGCCTCCGAAGAAGCGGCACCCGGCGGCAAGCGCACCCTCCGCACAGGCCGTGTTGCCCTGCATGAAGTCAATTCTGGTCAAAACTCGATCGCCACCTTCCGGGCTTCGCCTGGTTTCTCCTCGATCCATGAGATCGCCTGATCAGGACAGATCATCTGGCACATCCCGCAGAGGGTCCTGCCATAAAGCGCCTGCAGGCGGCAGTTCGCGCAGCGTTCGGGCCGGTCAAGGACGGGGACCACGATACCGCGGGCATTCGGCTGCTTCCCGGGTGAAAAAATCCGGTACGGGCATACCAGGGTGCAGAGGTTGCATCCCTTGCACCTCCGTTCATCGATCACGAGTCTCATGCCGGCGCCTCCTTCTTCTGCAAGAACCTCTTTTTGAACTCTGCCTGCGCATTCCTGTGCACGCCCTCGAAGATGTCGTTTCCGGCCGCATCGATCCCCACCACGAGGGGAAGGCGGTCGAGCTCGATGACCCACACGGCTTCTGCCATCCCGAGGTCCTCGAAAAACACTCCCTTCAGGGTCATCCTCGAGGCCGCAAGCGCTGCACAGCCGCCGGTAAATGCCAGGTACACCCCGCGGCCTTTCAGCTGGTCGACCACCTGCCGGCCCATCCCTCCCTTTCCCACGAGGGCTCGGACACCCTTCTCAATCAGGAAGCCGGAGAGCGAGTTCATGCGGGCAGAGGTGGTGGGGCCTGCGGCAATCACCCTCTGCCCCTGGATGACCGGGCCGCAATGGTAGATCACGGCTCCATGGGGGTCAAACGGGATGCCATCCTCCATTATCCTGAGATGAGCCTCGTCCCGTGCAGTATACACCGTCCCCGATAGGGTGACTCGGTCACCGGCGCGGAGCATGAGCACCTCGTGGGAGAGAGGGGTGCAGAGATCCATGATGCTCAACATGGGACCTCCACCGTGGCCCGGCGGCAGGCCCAGCACTGGACGTTGACCGCGACAGGGAGAGACGCCGTGTGGCACCCTGCGGTCTTCACCTTGACTGCGAGTGCAGTAGTCTTTCCACCGATACCCATCGGCCCGATGCCGAGCGCATTTACCGCTGCCAAAAGCTCCTTCTCGTAGGGTGTCATCGTATCGATAGGTTCAAGGAGTGCTTCCTTGGCAAGTGCCGCGGCCCCATCGAATGTCCCCCCGATCCCCACGCCGAGAATGACCGGCGGGCAGGGCTTGCCCCCAGCGATCAGCATCGTCTCAGCCACGAACTTCGGGATCAGCCCACGCTCAGAGGGGAGCATCATCGCGATCCTCGACATGTTCTCTGCCCCTGCACCCTTGGGCAGAACCGTGATGGTGAGACGGTCGCTTGGCCGCACATGAACGACAGGCATCCCTGCCCCGGTATTGTCCCCGGTATTTTCCCTGGTGAGAGGGTCGACCACGTTAGGGCGGAGCGGTATCTCCCTGGTCGCGCTCCTCACCCCTTCTGTGATCGCCTCGTATATCCCGTTGTTCAGCGGGACATGGGGCGGCATGGTGAGGTAGACCACGGGGACCCCCGTATCCTGGCAGATGGGCACCGAGAGCGCCTCGGCCATCTCCAGGTTGGCAAGGATGTTTGCAAGTTCTCCCCTGGCAATCTTGTTTGTCTCGTGCTCTTCAGCGGTCCGGATGGCCTGTTTCACGTCTGGAGGAAGAGTGATCTCTGCCTGCCGGAATGCCTCGCAGGTAGCACGGGTAATGGCAGCGAGGAGTGCGGGGTCCGGGGATGGGATCATATTGATATGAATTTTGGAGTAGACTGGAATATACATTGTGATACGACGTGATTGGAGCGAGATGCCCTCAACAGGACACCAAGACATCTCATTCCCTGGTTCACATCATTGCCGGAACTCATGCATGAGTCATACATGAGGAATCTTCGGGCATGCTCCCCATGAACATCTGCAGGGAGAAATTGGGAAAAAAAAGAATGGTATCCTGAAAAATTATGCCTGCTGGGGTGCCGGGGATTCGGGAACCGTCTTTTCTGATATGGTAATGAAGGATGGGGAGGGGAGTTTGTGACCGCCAGACCTGAGTGCAGTCTTCACCTGGGCGAGGTACTGAGCAGTGGTATACACTGTAAAGATCTCCTGCCCGGGTGCGACACGGGCGGCAGTCCCGACCGCTTTTCCAAACGAGAGCCGCATTCCCTCCGAGACACGGTCCGCCCCCGCCCCTGTGGCCTGTTTGTTCTCCCGCAGCACGTGGTGGGGGTAGACACGGAGCTTCAACCGGTAGTTCATCCTTCCGAGGTCCTTTATCAGGTGGCGGTTGATGGTGATGCGTGCAGCCTCGAGCGCGGTATGGCGGATCTGGCAGGCCTCCTCCACCGCGATGCTGATGGCCATCGGGAACTCCTGGGAGAGGTTTCCCATGTCGAACTGCACCACTTTGCTGCCGGGTACCCCGCCCATGTACTCCCGGCGGGTATAGGCTTTCTTTGAGATGTTCCTGTACATCTTCCCTGGTTTTCGTACCATGACTGAATACTCCTGATCCCTGTCTGTGCGTTATAAAATGGGGATGTATCTTCTTAAACCTTACTGGAAAAGGCTGTTTTCTCCACGTGATCCAGGACATAGCGCCGGATCCTGGCAAATTCCGTGCCTGTCCTCTCTCTTGGGCGCGGGAGATCGATTGGTACTATCTCCCTGATGGTCCCCGGGCGTGCAGTAAGGACCACCGCCCTGTCCGACAGGAATACTGCCTCGTCCACGCTGTGGGTGACAAAAATGACGGTCTTCTTGGTCTTCTCCCAGATATCCAGCAACTCCCGCTGGAGCATGTTCCTTGTCTGGGCGTCCAGGGCACCGAACGGTTCGTCCATCAGAAGGATCTGCGGGTCAATCGCAAGCGCCCTCGCAACGGCTACCCGCTGGCGCATGCCGCCCGAGAGCTCGAAGGGGTAGTTCGTCGCAAAATCGACGAGACCTACCATTTCCAAAAACTCGATGGCCTTCTCCCTCCTCCGTTGCTTCTCCATCCCCTTCATCTCGAGGCCAAACGCGATGTTGTCGAGCACCGTCCTCCAGGGATAGAGTGAGTATTCCTGGAATATCATGGCCATCCTTGGGCAGGGGCCGTCGATCCTTTTCCCGTCGAGGAGAATGGCCCCCCCGGTCGCGTGGTCGAGCCCGGCAATGATCCGAAGCAGGGTGGTCTTCCCGCATCCCGAAGGGCCGAGGACTGATACGAACTCGCCGTCCGCCACTTCCAGGTTTATGTTGGAGAGGGCCTGCACCTCGGCCTTCCCTTCTCCCAGAAATGACTTGGAGAGGCCCTTCAGCACGAGGGTCAACGGCCGTCACCTCCCTGTATGGCTTCCCGGATCTGTCTCATCGCTCAAGTCCCCTCCATGAGAACCACTTCTCCTCGACCCGCTTGAAGACAAAGTCAATCAGGAGGCCGATGACGCCGATCACCACCATTCCGGCAATGATCAGGTTGGTCTGGCCGAAGTTGTATGCGTAGAGGATGAGGTAGCCGAGCCCCTTTGAGATGCCGGGGAGCCATTCCGCGGCGACAACGCACATCCATGCAATCCCAAAGCCCACCCGGAGACCCGTCCAGATGGTGGGAGCGGCCCCGGGAAGGACAACCTTTGTCATGATCTGCCGCTCTTTGGCCCCGAGCGTGGTCGCCACTTCGAGCCATGTCTTCTTGACCGATCTCACCCCGTCAACCGTGTTCAAAAGGATGGGGAAGAACGCACCGATGAAGATGATGAAGACGATTGAGGTGAGCCCGATCTTGAACCATGCAAGTGCCAGCGGTACCCACGCGAGTGGAGGGATTGGCCGGAGGAGCTCAATGGTTGAGTCAAAGAAATCGTTGAGCAGGGGTGACCTCCCCATGAGGATGCCGATTGGAATTGCGACCACTGCGGCAACCAGGAAACCGAGGCCCACCCGCTGGATGCTGATAGTTGCATTCTCCACAAGGCTGCCGGTCCCAAGGGTGTACTCAGGGCTGAACGGGTGCAGGAGGATGGGTATGACAGTCTCAAGGGAAGGGACTATGAACGGATTGTTGACGATCCATGATGCAACCTCCCAGCCTATGATAAGAAGAATGGGGAGGAGGAACCGGAGATACCTCATTGTCCCCTAAGGTTATCCTTCCT
>CAZRCH010000008.1:0-30394 GCA_964598545.1 uncultured Methanolinea sp.
TCGTGGCATTGTACTACACGCTCACCGAACCGATTCCGAATATTTCACTTCACATCTGGAGTTCATTGGGGGAGGGATGGGAGACGATCCGGCATCCTGTCACGGAAATCGAATCCGGTGGCACTATCGCCCACTTCCATTTTTCCTCCCTGAGATCGCCTGTATTCATTCCCATTCTTCTGTCCCCGACCGCAGCATGCAGATCACCGGTTTTCCCGTGATAACGATGACCAAGACCCGACTGGAGACCTGGTGGGGAGCTTGCGTGTCAGGTGTGGTCCCTGACTCTTCCCTTCCTCAAAAGGACTCATGGGTGCTATTAACGTAAAATATATTTTACAATAAGTTATTTAAATATTACTAATGCCCCTTGGGCACATACACCTTCATGCCTCAATATTCCCATAGATCCTATCTGGTGCGACCTTCCGGAGGGGTTTCCCTGTTATCGGGAATACCTCCCTGGATCTCGTTTCCTGCGGGAGACTCCTCCCAGTAGGCGAACAGTTCATCCACACTCACGCCAAAGCGCCGGGCGAGTTTGAATGCGAGATCGAGGGAGGGGTCATACTTCCCCTTCTCTATGGCAAGTATTGTCTGACGTGCGACACCCATCTCCTGGGCCAGGGTCTCCTGGGTGAGGTCGTGCATGGCCCGGAATACCTTGATCTTATTCTTCATCGTCGTCCCATTCTCCGTATTTCCTCGCGTAATACAGCCGGAACCCTATATACAGGAATGCCATGCCGCAGAGGAGGACCATCTGGAGCAGCCCGAAGTAGCCGATATGGGGTTCATCCGGAGGTGCCCTGGGAAACGGCCTTGGAGGAGGAGGGATGCCAAGCGGCGTGGCAAAGCCCATCACCAGGCCGCCAAGGCTTACGGCAAAGAAGAGTATCCAGAATAGTTCAAGAGTTCTCGCTCCTGCCTTCTGGGTGATGAGTGCGGAACGTTCATCGTCCTTCTTGTCCGAGATTCTCCCCCTTGCAACATATATCACAAGGATTCCCACCACGAATGCGACCGTGATGAGAATCGATTCCCTGATAAGAACCGATACCCAGAAGAGTCCCACCTCGATAAGCCCGATGATGCCCACCAGGAGATAAAAGGTGTTCAGCTTCATTGTGTGTAAATAATTACTTACATTAAGTAATAAAAACCATACTAAATTCGGAAATCCGCACCGCTGATCAAGTCAGGAATCAGTGAATGAATGGCCGGGCCACGGGAAGGACCCTGGAACGGATACCCCCTCAATACACCGGTATGAGGCCCCTGCTTCTTCCCGTGATGCTCCTTCCGCCTCCTGGT
Organism: uncultured Methanolinea sp.; assembly: GCA_964598545.1. GTDB lineage: Archaea > Halobacteriota > Methanomicrobia > Methanomicrobiales > Methanospirillaceae > Methanolinea_A. Next base: position 1,315 of record CAZRCH010000008.1, read on the forward strand.
GTCACCACATACGTATTCTCGATTCCCACGAGCCCCACGCCCGGGACCCCTTTCTTTGGTTCCAGTGCAATCGCCATTCCTTCCTCCAGCGGATCGTCAAAGCCCATGGCAATCACCGGTATCTCGTCCACCAAGAGGCCCGTGCCGTGGCCCAAAAAACTGGCACGGCGTTCTCCAAATCCCATGAAATGTTCCAGGAAGCCCGGTTCAAGGCTCTCCATTATGGCCGAATAGATAGCAGAGGGTATCGCCCCCGGCATCAAGAGTCCCGCAAGCTTATCGAGAACCTCGACGCAGCGCCGGTGGGCCTCAATCGCCTCATCAGGGACAGGCCTCCCGAACATGTAGTTCATTGTCTTGTCGGTCTGGTACCCCTCGACGCCGCAGGAGTTGTCAATGAACACAAGGTCTCCGCATCGCAGCCTCCGGCTCTGGCTTCCAAGTACGGGTGCCCCGGGACATGCGCCGTAACACCCGCCTGGTCCGTCGAAACAGGTGGGATAGAGAGAACTCTCCCCGAAACCGATCTGTCCCACCTCGATCTCGGTATTGAATCTCCCGAACCTGACGATCCCCTGGTGACCACGCTCGACCATCAGTGAGTATACGGCGGCCCCGAATTCCGCCTCGCTCATCCCCTCCCTCAGTATGCCCGGCACTTCCTCCTCGAGCACGACCCTGTGGATCTCTCCGGCCTTCTCGAGGAGCGCAAGTTCATACGGGCTCTTGATCGACCTGACACGGGCCGCCTGGAGGTCCATTGACCCGACATCAGTGCAGGGGAAGTGCTTCCTGAACCGTTCTGCAAGTGCCAGTGGCACGACCTCTGTCTCCATGAAGATACGGCCAGGGAGGACAGCCGTTTCGGACGCCGCGTCACGATAACTCCTCATCGGCCTGATATCAGGAAAGCGTGACTCCCCCATTGCACGTTCAAGGCTCCGGCGGACCCAGAAGACCGCACCTCTGTCCCTCTCGATAAGGAGTACTCCGTCCTGTATCGTCCCTGTGAAGTAGTACAGGTTGATCTTTCCGAAGATCGCCGCCATCTCCCATTCCGGGTTATCGATGTCCATCCTGGCACGGAACCGGTTCATGCGTTCCTGGAGCTCGCTGGCGGGTACGCGGTCGTGCATGTGAGAGATGTTGGGGGTGGTTGCGTAATTATCTCTCCCATCTTTCCCGGACGCCCCAGGGCCCGATGGATGGTGTCCAGGTGGCCGATTCCTTCTCATTGTACCCCTCCCTCCCCGAGTGAGAGGTCGCGGGACCCTGGCCACCGGGTCAGGAACAATTAAATCCCTCCCAGGAACAAGATTCTGCTAGAGGAGTGAACAGGATCTATGCTTGAGGTATTTAAATGTGGGAAGTGCAGCAAGATTGTGATGGTCGTGAGCGATGGGGGCGGGGAGCTCTCCTGCTGCGGCATGCCCATGGTCAGGCAGGTAGAGAATACGGTCGATGCCAGCACTGAGAAGCACGTGCCGGTTGTGGAACCACGCGGACAGGGCATCCTCGTCAAGGTAGGTTCTGCACCCCACCCGATGGAAGAGGCCCATCACATCCAGTGGATCGAGGTGATCTCCGGTCCGTGGCTCTACGTGAAGGGATTGAGACCGGGAGAGAAACCGGAAGCAGAATTCCCCATCTCTTCGACAGACATCAAGGCAAGGGCATACTGTAACCTGCACGGATTGTGGTCGAACAAGCCCCACCACGGGTGAACCCGGGGACGATTCTCCTTTTTTCGCAGGGTCGACTCCCGCCCCCAGCCATGGTCATGGACCAGGGACTGAGGGCCGGAAGATTGAGATCCCGCACACGGTGCCCTTGCCTCCTCTCACGCGAAGGAGGCAAATCATCGTCCGATCCTCAGGTGCGCAGGCGTCCTCCAGGAGCGTTCCCACAGGCTCATCTTTGGGCGCGCACAATAATTGTGCAACACAGCTACTGCCTGGTGCACGAATGGCAGAGGAACGACCGTGAATGAACCACAAAAAAAGAAGGGGGTTCCCGTGACGGATCGCCCTCGTGGCTCACCTCCATTGCTCGAATTTGCACATGTCACGGTGATGCGGGGTGAGAAGAAGCTCCTCGACAATCTCTCGGTCAGCATACGTGAAGGCGAACACATCGCCATCCTGGGCCCGAACGGGTCAGGAAAATCCTCGTTTATCAGGACCGTCAACAGGGAATATTACCCTGTCCTCGGCACTGACGGGAGGGCGGTATTTCGCATCCGCGGGAGGGATGTCTGGGACGTATTCGACCTCAGGTCGATCTTTGGTATCGTCTCCCCTGACCTCCAGTTCACCTATACGAGGAGTGTGACGGGTAGAGAGGTCATCCTCTCCGGTTTCTTCTCAAGCATCGGCCTCTTCAACCATCGTATCACACCCGCAATGGAGGAGCGGGCCGACCAGGTTCTCCGTTTCCTGGAGATCGATCATCTTTCAAGCCGCCCGATAGACGAGATGTCATCCGGCGAGGCCCGGCGGTTTCTGATCGGAAGGGCCCTTGTCCATGATCCAAGTGCGCTCATCCTGGACGAACCGACGAACAGCCTCGACCTGCATGCACTTCACACCTTCAGGCAGACCCTCCGCACCATTGCCCAATCCGGAGTGGGGATCATCATGGCCACGCATAACCTCGCCGATATCATCCCCGAGATCAGCAGGGTTATCCTAATGCGCGAAGGCAGGTTCGTGCTTGACGGGCCAAAAGAGGAGGTATTGACCGATGCGCACATCGGAAACCTGTTCCGCATCCCTGTCAGGGTCAGGGAAGAGGAGGAATGGTATTACGCAAGCGGATACTAGATGATGAGGCGCCGGACTGCAGGCGACGGGTGAGGGTGAGATCGGATTTCAGCAGACCTCCCTGACCCTTCCAATGGTTCCGTCATCCAGCCTGACCTTGATCCCATGGGGGTGAAACGCTGACCTGGTGAGGACCTCCTTCACTCTCCCCTCCGTGGTTCTCCCGGTTGCCTGGTCCTGCTTCTTCACGATCTTCACCCTCGCTCCCGGGCATATCCCGCTCCTCTGCCGACCGTCATTCCGTGCCTCTTCCGGCACCCGAAATTGCCAGCATGGTGGCCGCTTGCTCATCTTCTTCTCTGTCTCCCCGGATATTGTAGGTAAATAGTCCCTACTTTCTTCAACGTGGATGAGTTAAATACCAGGGGTCGGGGATCTCCACCTGATGGTATTATCATTCCCAACAAAGATTCTCTCTCAAAGGTGTTCCAGAATGAAGCGCACACCGATCGTATTCATCGCAGTATTCTTTGCCTTCGCCATGACCGGGATCGTGGCCGCGGAAGTAACCATGCAGGCAGGCACGGGTGGCGCTGGAAGCGTCTATACCACCGGAAACATCTATGTAAGTTCTGCGCCGGCAGGTGCATCGGCCATCCTCGACGGGGGGCATGCACAGCTCTTCACTCCCGGTACGTTCAGGGGTGTCGAACCGGGGATCCACCAGGTGCTGGTCTCCCTGCAGGGATTCCAGCCCTACTCGACAACCGTCAGGGTCAGCGCGGGTGCCACGGAGAACGTGATCGTAACCCTGCCCCCAGTCATAAGCCCTGGAGGAATATCCGTCAGCTCAACTCCCAGGGGTGCCTCGATATACGTTGACGACATGTACATGGGCAAGACTAACCAGGTGGTGGGAAACCTCGCGGCAGGACACCACCGGCTGGTGATCTCCGAGGCTGGATACGTGACCTGGGAGGGGAGTGTCACTGTCAGGTCAGGAGAGGTCGTCCCTGTGACCGTCGCCCTTGTTGCTGAAGTCAACCCTGTCCACGGGGACCTCCTGGTCTCGTCCACCCCTACGGGTGCCTCGGTGTACATCGATGGGAATTACCGGGGATTCACCCCTGCTGACGACTCCCTTGATATCAATGACCTCTCCCCCGGGACGTATGCCGTTGCGGTCAGGAAACCGGGATACCAGGAGTATTCCACCAGTGTTACCGTTCAGGAAGGAGGCGTGGTGCGGGTATTTGCGCCGCTCCAGCCAGCTGCGCAGACCGCTGCGAGCGTGGAGATCACTTCGACACCTGCCGGGGCCGACGTCTTTGTCAACAACATGTACATGGGTATCACCCCTCTCTCTTTCCATGATATTGCAGCCGGGACCTACACGGTCGATATACGGATGGAGGGGTATACCCCCTTCTCGTCGAGCGGGCAGGTGATCCCCGGACAGAGCGTTCACGTGATCGCAGCACTGTCCCCGATCCAGACTCCCGCCCCCACGACGAAGGCGCCGGCCGGGGTATTGGCGGTAGTCATGGCTTTTGTAATGGCCGGGATTGCCTGCCTCCTGGTTGCGAGGAGATAGAGGCATCAACATCAATATTTTTTACCCGGGTCCCTGGGCTCAGCAACACTGAGCGCCTTGCGGAGCGCTTCAATCTCTGCGCTGTCCGAATCGATGACATAGAGTGATGTGCCGTAGCATGGCTTGCAAAACGGCATCACGATCCTCCCTGCCTCCTCATCGATACCGACCAGCATCGGTTTCTCGATAAGGACAGAAACACCCCGGAAGAGAAAACCCGGCATGATACGGTAGTACTCCTTGCAGGTCTTTCTCACCCTGGTATCAGCACGGCGGGGGGTGGTGTTCTTTAGGAGAACTTCCGACCAGAGCCGGTTGAAGCAGGGTTCCAGCGGCATTGTGAGAGAGTGTGCTTCGGAAAGGAAAAGAATTGCGGCGGAACCCGGATTGGCCGCAACGGTATTTTCGTCTCCCCGGGCATCCATACACATTTCCGGAAAGCGTAATCCGGGGATAGATGTCAGGCGCAGATAAGTTAGATTTATATAACATAATGTTCTATAATTCTCATACAAGTTAGAAATAAATCACATTTGGTGAAGAAATGCCGGATGCAAGACCATCCATATTCAAATCGCGTGCCTGGATAACCGTGATGTTCATCTCCGGGATAGTGCTGATCGGGGTCGGGATGATGAACATTGTCCTCTTCCAGGGAGAAGAATCTCCTGGCCTTGCCTCATCGTTCATCAGCGCCGGTTTCGTCCTCACGATCCTGTCGGGATTTCGCCTCTGGAAAGGTGAGAAGAAGTACATGCAGGACGAGCGCACAAGGAGGATCGGCGCGTACGGGCTCTCCTGGTCCTGGTTCCTCACATTCCTGGTGCTCTTCGGGGTCTTCTGGACAGATTATCTGGACCTCTGGTCACCTGACGCGCAGACGCTTTCGGTGCTCCTCATTCTTCTCATGGGCATATCGGCCAAGGGCTTCCAGGCATACCTCTTCCGGAAGGGAGACGTGGATTGACGAAACCGGGGACGTTTCGATGCAGACCAGGATAAAGGAGTTTCGTGCGAAGAGAGACCTGACCCAGGCCGAACTCGCTGATCTCGTCGGGGTGCGGAGGGAGACGATCGTCTTCCTGGAGGCAGGCAAATACAACCCCTCTCTCCGGCTCGCTCACCAGGTGGCAAATGCGCTCGGGACCACCATAGACACGCTCTTTTCCTTCGGCGACGAGGGTGACTACACAGTGACCGAGGAGTGACCTGCCCGGGGGATCCCATCATGCCAAAATGCTGCGCGGGCACTCCCACACATGGATGAGTTGTGACCCCGTTTTAAATACTCCCCCCTCTTCTCATCTATTGGGGGTGTGCCATGCCACCACTGATTCTTGTCGCATACGCATCAAAGAGAGGATCAACCGCGGAGGTCGCCGGGGCGGTTGCAAGGGAGCTTGAGCGTGCCGGCGTAGCTACGGAGGTGATTGGGATTGATTCGGTCGTATCCCTTGATCCGTACGATGGACTGGTCATCGGGGCTCCCGTGTATACCGGGAAATTATTTGGGGATGTGGCGTCCTTTGTACAGCGCCACGGAGATAAGATCGGGCGGATCCCCGTCGCCGCATTCCTCACGGGGATCGCGCCAGTGTACCCAAAGGCTGGTGATCCCGTGCAGGTTATTGGACTGATGACGGCTGCGCTGCAACCGGTCACCCCTGTCGCAGTGACGATGTTTGCGGGAAAACTGGATCCGTTGCGCCAGTCGTTCGCGGAAAGGTCTCTTACAAAACTGCTGAAGGTACCTGTTGGAGACTTCAGGGACTGGAATGCCATCGCTGCCTGGTCACGCCAGTTGCCAGAACTCATGAGTATCGGGGAGGCCGGAGGCCGCTGACAGGAAAAAATTGAGAGGCTGCGTGGAGATAGTGCTCCTGTAATGGCTGGATCCGCGCCTTTTTTATTCCATGAACCGCCATGCCCGCGGGGGGACGTGGATCTCAAACCTCGCCCCTTCGCCACTCTTCCCGGTCTCCCGGATAGTGATGCCGCTTATCAAGAGGATGTCCCGGGATATCGCGAGCCCAAGGCCCGTGTGCTTCCCATATCCATAACGGAAGATCTTCTCTTTTTCTCCCTCGCTGATACCCGTCCCGTCATCCTCGAAGACGAGGACAAGATATCCCCCGCAACCCTCCTCTGTCCATATCCGTATGCTGCTCACGCGTTCGCCATGTCTCACGGCATTGTCGAGGAGGTTTGAGATGACCCTGGTTGTGAGAGGGTCTGCGTAGATCTCCACGGGACCGACGCTCGGCATCACACCGATCCCTTCGTGTGGGACATCCTCAATGGCACGGGAGACCATCACCCCGAGGTCCTGCCAGGCCGGCTGGTTCGAGCCAAAATCCTGGTAATCCCGTGCAAACCGGAGGTGTCCCGCGATCTTCTCTGTGACCTGGATGCTCGAGGCGAGGTACGCATCGCGCAGAGACTCGTCAGCGCCATCACGCATAAGTTCAAGGTATGCAGAGAGCGCAGTGACGAGGTTGCTGATATCGTGGCGGGTCAGCGTGGTGAGCAGCGATATCTTCTTGTTGGCAATCCGGAGCGCCTTCTCGGCTGCCTTCCGGCTGGTGATATCCCTTATGACAAGCACGCATCCCGCAGGATTTCCCGACGGGTCTATTACGAGCGCTCCTGCGATGCTGACCTCCCGGGCGGGTTCCCCGCCGACAGCGGCCTCGAAGTCAGATACAAATCCCCTCTCCCGGAGGGTGTTTTGGAGATGGTCATACTCCTTCTGCGGGAGGTGTGAGGCGGCTTCCGTGCCGCGGAGGTCCTCCTCGCGTACGTCGAATATTTCTGAAGCCGCCGGGTTGGCAGCGATGATTCTTCCAGAGGGGTCAAGAAGTACCATCCCGTCAGGCATTGTCCTGAGCAGGTCAGGCAGAGCGGTCTCCGGGCTCAGCGTGAAGAGGCCCCAGGTAAGGACCGCATAGGTGATAAGCACGGTAAAGATGACAATCCCAATGAAGACCAGGTTCGGCGTGTATATACCCCATGCAGGAAGGATTATTCCCGAGAGCGTACCGAACGCGATGATTGTGAGAAGGCCGGCGCTGACCAGGATGTTCTGCCTGCGATCCCTCACGGCTGTCGCGGCACGCCATGATGAGACTGCGACAAGCGCAGTCCATAGCATGACCACGAGTGAGTAGGTGGCCTCGGCTACGTACGAGAGGCTCCCACGGGCCGGGACGTACGTATACCCCACGCCAACCACGTACCCCACGGTGTAGATGTTCTCGGAGAAGAGGCCGATGAGAGAGATAATTGCTGCAGGCAGGTAGAGCGCGATCGCGAGGAGATAGGGCCTCCTGTACGTGGATAGGGGGTGCCCGCAGAACACAAGGACGAAATGAGCGGTGAACGCAATGACAAACGGCCAGAACGAACTGAACTTCAGCCAGAACCATACATTCTCGTATCCCGCCACGTGCCAGATGAGAAACTCACCGATAGCCCAGTAGGTGGCAGAAAGCATCACGATCACAAAGAGACGGTTTACTGGGGAGGGGGGGTTCCTGGCATAGACGTACACCCCGAGGCCGAACGTGATGAATGCAGAAAGCATGCAGAAGAATACGAGGGTTATGATGAGAGCCATGGAGATCAATCAACTGGACCAGGTGTCGGGGATGATGCCGGATTCCTTCGCCTTTTCGTCCTGTTTTTCGGGGGATATCTCCTGGTGACTCTGTTGCGCGGGGAGAAAATGATTGTGCATCACCCCAATCATCCCCATATCACGATACCCGCATGATCCAACGCGGAGCGATCGCCTGGGTCGGGCAGAACTCCCTGCACTTGAAACACCCGATGCAGAGGTGCGGCCTGGTCGCCTCTGCTTTATGGGTGCGGTGGTTCACCTGGAACACCCCCATGGAACACATCTCCTCGCAGATCCCGCACCCGTTGCAGAAGACCCTGTCGATATATACCTCCATCAGGATGCTGGGTGAGGGTGAAATCTCCATACTCGCCTGCCAGGTGTACCCTTCGTGATATGAGTGATAATCGTTGCGGAGGACAAGAGTTCCTGATGCTTGGCTGTCTGATGGGAGGTGCAAGGGCAGAATCAAGGAGGCAGACTCCTGCCCCCTGGCGAGGCAGGAGGCGCAATTGAAGGCGAACGCCCCTCAATCTCCTTTTAGTATCTCCTCCGGGAGGTCCACGGAAAGGGACCAGGCACAATCACGTTCCTCTCTGCACCTTCCGTACCCGCAGGATCTCCTGGATTTCCCAGCCCCCGAGCGCATCGACGATTGCCTGGACGTACGGCTCCTGCCTCGTCATGCTCGGGGATGCGCAAGGGTTCTGCCGGTCACCCTTCCTCCCCATCCCCGCGTTCCCCGTGGCGATAAAATGGAGAAAATCCTCCTTCGGGAGGGCCCATGTGACGTTGACCCGCAGCCTGACCATCCAGGTATTTGCATCGTGCGGGAGCGCCACTGCCCTGGTAGGCGGGAGCGCCACCGGTCTCCCATCCTCCGACATGGAGAGGGCGATGACTTTCTCCCACAGCGCATCGCAGGCAGCACTTCTGCAGGTCCGGCAGAAGCGGTTGGAGGGAGGGGATCCATCCCCCCGGTAACGGCAGCAGAACCGGATGTCCATTGTCACTATATGGCAGCACCTGGGGGAAAAATGGAGGGGATGGTATTATGTCCAGGCCTGCCACTCACTTTTCCATGCTGCAGCATTTTTCCCGCCTCCTGGTCATGGCAATTCTCCTGGCACTGTGTGCCGTCTGGCCCGCGTGCGCACTCCTTGTTCCCGGCACCGTCCAGGTCTCGCCTGCCGGGGAGTCGGTCCCGGCAGGGACCATCGTGAACGCCTCGGCTTCCATCGAGATCATCCCCTCCGGGGCAACCACCTTTGCCGAGACCCACACGCTCTCTCTCTCCACCGGACTTCTGGATGCCAGATGGGACGTGGTCGTGATGGTGAACGGACGGCAGGCTGCAGTAATACCAAAAGACGGCCCCCAGGTATACGTGAACGGGTTCCTGCTCTCCTATCCCACCACCAGCGACGTCAGCGTGAGGATCGTTGTCGATGGGAAAGTGCCCCCCGATCCTGCCGGGGGAACGGTTGTGGTGCTCGAGTGGGCGGAGCTGAACTCACAGGGACTGGTGGTCGCAGGATCGGATTTCCAGGTCACACGGAGGGTTGAGACTCCCCCTGCATCTCCTGTTGCGACAACCGCCGCACAGGCGCCGGTTCCGGCCACGTCGCCTGCGAATGCCCCGTTCCCGGTGATGGGTGCCGTAGCTTCACTCTGCCTTGCATTTGGATGGGCAGGAGGGAGGAAATGGTAAAACAGCGTCCTGTCCTTTTTCATCACAATCTTGCCAGGGAAAAGGAATGCAACTGGCCTGGGTGTGAATAATCACCCCTGTCTCCTTTGGATCTGGAGTCGTGAACACCGTAAGGATGAGCGCATCCGATTGGCGCGTTATCAAATGGCCATATGCAGCCTGTGCAACCCCAATCCAAAAAAATGCAGGCAGAATTTCATATTTCTGACCCTGATCAACGGATCGAGAGCATGTATTTCATATGAATTAAACCACCAGATTTGTCAATTGGTATAGCGAAGTGATTATCGCGCATATTTTCCATTTTCCGCATTCAGTTGCTGTTTCTTCTACGATTGTTAAAACCGAATCATTAATATGATTTTTTTTATTAACCATCTCTTCTGTAATATCAAGATCCGCTTCACCGAAAACTGATATTACCCTTTATAAGGTGATGACCATGGACAGATTGCATCGTTTGCATTATGTAGCGCTAGCTATTGCGCTGATCGCGGGAATGGTGTTTTTCACTGGCTGCACCACCGGCCCAACACCTACCGAGAAGCCCAACCTCAACCTCTACGTGGCTGCAGGAATGAAAAAGCCGATGGACGTGATTGTAGATAAATACAAGGGAGGATCGACGGGGAACGTAACCCCCAACTACGGGCCTTCCGGCGGCCTCTATACCCAGATAACCCTGGGGCAGCCTTGCGACCTCTACTATTCGGCTGACTGGATGTATATCGAGAAGCTTCAGGGGGAAGGCAGGACATCCGAGGTCCACAAGTTCCTGAAGGACTACATTGTGATGGTGGTCTCAAAGACCGGAAAAGAGAAGGGGATTACTACGACCGCAGACCTCACTAGCGAAGGGGTAGTGATTGCAGTTGCAGATCCGGCAGCACCCGTCGGAGCATATGCAGAGAAAGCGCTCAAGAGCCTTGAGCTCTGGGACCAGCTCAATGCAATGGGCAACATCAAGACAAGGCCCAATACCGTCAACCAGCTTGCCCTCATGGTCCAGACCGACGAGGTCGATGTGGGATTTGTCTACAGCAGCACCGCGAACCTGTACGACCTTGACGTGGTTGAGAAATTCAGCCACGACCAGACCGGCGAGATAGTGTTCGGATCAGCCGTCATCAAGGGTGGAAACGAAGCAGCCGCCAGGGAATTCCTGGCCTTCTCCACACAGAACGCCGGTGAGTTCATCGCGTACGGCTGGGAACCGTATGCGTAAGGTCAGTACCTGGGAACTCCTCTTCGTTCCCCTTTTTTTCCTTCTGATTGTCTACCCGATCGCGGCAATCGTGGGGAATGTAACAATCGAGGGCATGGAGAGGACATTTGCCGATCCCATCTTCTGGGATGCGGTGAAAAATACCCTTATCACTGCATTCTTCGCCGCACTCCTTGGTGTGCTGATGGCGCTCGGGTTCGGGTACTTCTACCTCTTCCACCCTGGCACTGTTGTCTACAAGATCGCGGACTTCATGAACGACTTCCCGATCGCACTCCCGCACACTGTCGCAGGCCTCGCACTCCTCCTTGCATTCGGGAGGAAGATGTTCTGGTTTGCGGGCCCGACGGGACTTGCATTCACCCTGCTTGCCGTCGCCCTTGCAATGTTCTTTGTCTCGTATCCCCTTGCCGCCCGGACGATTGCTGCAAGTGCCGACGAGATAGACATGGACCTGATCGGAGTGGCACGTACCCTCGGCGACTCGCCGGCGCATGCATATCGCCGTGTGGTTATCCCCATGCTCGGAGAAGCCATATTCTCTGCGTACGTACTCAGTTTCGCCCGGTCGCTTTCTGAATTTGCCGCAGTGATCATGTTTGGAGGAAATGTTCCCGGAATGACCCAGGTCCTTGCTAGTTACGTCTTCTCCAAGGTGGAAGAGGGAGAGATAAGCATGGCTGTGACCGCCAGCGCTTTCTGTATTCTCCTCTCGCTGCTCCTGGTAGTGATACTCAGATTACGAGGTAAGTACTATGCTCGAAATAAAGGATGTACATAAGTCTTTTGGGAAGCAGAAAGTGCTCAACGGGGTCTCCATGAAGGTTTCCCCCGGGGAACTGCAGGTTTTAATAGGCCTGAACGGGAGCGGAAAGACCACACTCCTCAAAATACTGACAGGACTCCTCGAACCGGACGCGGGAAAGGTGCAGATTGGGGGAAGGGATGTAACAACACTCCTTCCCGAGGAACGACATATCGGGTATGTTCCCCAGCACACGGCATTATTTACCCACCTTACCGTGAAGGAGAACATCCTCTACTCCCTCCACCATGGGAGAGGTTCTGAGAAGACCTTCCGCCATATGGTGAAGCTCCTGGCGCTGGAACCTTATCTTAACAGGAAGCCAGACGAACTTTCAGGTGGTTACAGGAGCCGTGTGGCCCTCGCGAGAGCCCTCACCTCCATGCCCAGGGCAATGCTCCTCGACGAGCCCATCACTGAGGTGGACCGGGCCAAGAAAGAGCATATCCTCCCGCTCTTCAAGAGCGTGCTGGTGGAGATGAACATTCCTGTACTCTACATCACCCATGACCCGTGGGAGGCGGAGCAGATCGGGATGTCTTTCTCTATCATGAAAAAAGGAAATGTGACCCGGATCGAATCGCCTGCAGAAGCCTTTGCTATCGTAAGGGAGCAGGCGCTCTGTGATGGGGAATGAGTGAGAAGACGTGTGGAAACCCTTGAATTTACTCAATTTTTTTCTCTGATCTCATGGGTATAGCAATGGATTGCGGTGTACGAACGAAAATCCCGCGCCATGTAAATTGCGCCCCTGCCATTTCCCGTAACCTGTTTCTTTACCCGGGATTTTTAACAGACCTCCCGCCGCCTTTATATTCTCGGGATCATACCCATTGACCATGCATCCAACCGGCGCTACTTTCATGGAGATGACCAGGTACGAGCACCTCTCCCCTTCGGACCAGTCCCAGGGTCTTCTTGCGCCTCCACTGGAGAAGCCCTTCCCGCGGGACGGGTATTTCATACCCCTCCCCGATCCCGGCACCCTGCAGGTCGCCCCTCTTGACCTGCGGGATGCAATCGAAGGGCGGCGATCGCTCCGCCATTATACCCGCGAACCCCTCTCGCTCGAGGATCTCTCCTACCTCCTCTGGTGCACCCAGGGCATCGTACAGGTGCAGGACCCCTATTTTACGCTGAGGAATGTTCCCTCTGCGGGGGGACGCCACTCCTTTGAGACCTATATCCTCGTCAACCGGGTCACAGGGGTAAAACCCGGTCTCTATCGTTACCTCTCGTTCTCCCATCGCCTGCTCGTGGTCGACACTCCCCCGGGGATTACCGACCGCGTGATGGCAGCCTGCCTCGGCCAGGCGTTCGTCCGGGCCTCCGCGGTCACGTTCCTCTGGGCCTGCGTTGTCTACAGGATGGCGTGGCGTTATGCAGAGCGGGCCTGGCGGCTGGTACACCTTGATGCCGGCCACGCATGCCAGAACCTCTACCTTGCCGCCGGACAGGTAGGGTGCGGTGCCTGCGCCATAGGGGCATTCGACGACCAGCAGGCTGCCGAAGTCCTCGGGATAGACGGCATGGACGAATTCGTGATATACTGCGCCGCGGTGGGAAAAAAGGCGGATGCCTAATCTTTTTCAGGCCCTTTCCGCCAGCAGGGCCCGGACCATCTCCCCGACCGCAGCCCTCATCTCGCCGGGGCGGCCGAGGCGATCGCCAACCTCTTTGACAATCGCGGAACCTACAATCACCCCGTCCGCGCCTGCCTGCGAATATGCCTGCACCTGGTACGACGAACTGATCCCAAAGCCCGGGACCACTGGTAGCGGGGATCTCCCCTTTATTCTCCGGATGGATTCGATAGTCGCAGGGTCCACCTCCCCCCTCACCCCGGTCACGCCCAGGGCTGCCACCAGGTAGAGGAAACCCCCTGCCCTCTCGACAATCCCCTCAAGGCGTGTATCCGATGTGGTCTGGCTGACGAAGAGGATGGGATCGATCCCCGCATGCCGGGCAGCCATGCAGAAGGGTTCAGCCTCCTCGAGTGGAACGTCCGCGACGGCGACCCCGTCCACGCCTGCTTCGCCGGCATCCCTATAGAATGCTCCGATCCCCCTCTGCACCACGGGGTTGGCGTAGGTGAGGATAGCGATTGGCGTCTCAGATTCAGACCGGAAGTCCCTGATCAGTGAGAAGAGGGCGTCCGTATTCATCCCGGCAGAGAGCGCCCGCTGGATGGCCTGCTGCATGACAGGGCCGTCTGCAACCGGGTCAGAGAACGGCATGACAACCTCGATGATGTCGGCACCGGCCCTTTCCACCTCCCTGATCATCGCGAGCGATTCCCCGTAGTCCGGGTCACCCGCCACGAGGCAGGCGACGAGCAGGGGACGCGTGCGGACGGAAAATGCACGCCCGATGCGAGTGGTCACAGGCGATCACCCGCGAGTGCCGCCACCTGCGAGACGTCCTTGTCTCCCCGGCCCGATAGGTTGACGATAAGGATGTCTTCTTTCCCGAGGTCCGGTGCGATGCTTCGGGCGAGCGAAACGGCGTGGGCGGATTCGAGCGCGGGGATGATCCCCTCTGTCCGGGAGAGGTAGAGGAACGAGTCAACCGCCTCGTCGTCCGTCACCGCGCGGTAAGTGACTCGCCCCTTGTCCATCAGGTAGCTGTGCTCCGGCCCCACTCCTGGATAGTCGAGGCCTGCCGAAACACTGTGGGATTCCAGGATCTGGCCGAATGCGTCCTGGATAAGGTAGGTGTAGGTCCCGTGAAGCACCCCCGGTCTCCCCTGGCAGAGCGTGGCCCCGTGCCGACCTCCATGGCCCTCTCCTCCGGCTTCTGCACCGAAGAGCCGCGTCCCATCATCGAGGAACGGCGTGAATATACCGATGGCATTGGATCCTCCTCCCACGCAGGCGACGATTGCATCAGGGAGCCTCCCTTCCTTTTTTAGGACCTGCGCCCGCGTCTCTCTCCCAATCACCGTCTGGAAATCCCGGACAAGGGTGGGGAATGGGTGCGGGCCCACGACTGATCCGATCAGGTAGTGGGTGTCGCGGACATTCGCAACCCAGTCGCGAAGGGCCTCGTTGATCGCATCCTTGAGGGTTCTCGAGCCGGACCTCACCGGGAGCACGCTCGCGCCGAGCATCCTCATCCTGGCCACGTTGAGGGCCTGCCGGGCGATGTCCTCTTCCCCCATGAAGACCTCCACCTTCATCCCGAGCGCCGCGCCTGCAATTGCAGTGGCAACCCCATGCTGGCCTGCACCGGTTTCTGCGATGATCCGCCTCTTTCCCATGCTCCTTGCAAGGAGCGCCTGGCCGAGGGCGTTGTTCAGTTTATGCGCCCCGGAGTGAAGGAGGTCTTCGCGCTTCAGGTAGACCCTGCACCCGAGATCCCGTGAGAGGTTCCGGCAGAACGTGAGGGGAGTCTCCCTCCCCGCGTACTCGTGCAGGTAATAGTCCATCTCCTGCTGGAAGGCTGCACCCGGCACGATGGTCCGAAACCCCTCCTCGAGCTCCTCAAGTGCTGCCATGAGTGTCTCCGGGACAAAACAACCCCCATACTTCCCGAACCTCGTGGATTCAATCATAAACCGCTCCTTTCGCAATCCTCACGAATTCCCGCACCTTCCGTTCGTTCTTCACACCGGGCGCGTCCTCGACTCCCGTGGCCACGTCCACGCCATAGGGGCGGATGCGTCGTATCGCATCTGCCACGTTCCCGGGGTTCAGGCCCCCGGCCAGGATCACCGGCACCCTGCTCTCTCTCACCATCCGGGACGCATACTCCTCGTCATACAACACCCCCTTCCCCGCGCTCCCGTCGACGAGAATTGCGTCCGCATCGATCGGAAAGTCCTCTCCCACTGCGACGACCCTGATGAGCCGTGCCGGGAACGGGTGGGGCAGGACGAGGGGCGACGATACCTGGATCGCATCGGGATTCAGGTCGAGCATTGCCTCGATGTAACCGAGCGATACCGTGTGCGACACGCACACCCTGGCGATGTAGGGGCCCACCGCGTCGAATATCTCCTCAGCGGTCTCGCAATCCACCGACCGCGGTGAGTCGGAGAACATCACCACCCCGATCGCATCGGCCCCGGCGACGTCTGCCATGACCGCGTCGCCAGGGCTGGTGATCCCGCAGATCTTCACGCGGATACGAATCCCCCCAGTCTCTTTTTCGGGTCTTTTGCAGACATGATCGAGGATCCTATCAGGAACCCGTCCACCTCCTTCCGGAGACTCCTGACATCGTACGGCCAGACAAAACCACTCTCCGAGACTACCCTGCAGCCAGCGTCCCGGACCAGCGGGGCAAGTCTCTTCGTGGTCGAGAGATCGATGCTGAAGTCCCTGAGGTTGCGGTTGTTGATCCCGATCAGCCGTGCACCGGAATCGACCGCGGTGGCGACCTCCTCCACATTGTGTATCTCGACAATGGGCTCAAGGGAGTGCTGGAAGGCCATTTCTACAAAGCCAGGAAGCCTTTCCTGCAGGATGGTCGTGATGAGCAGAACTGCGTCCGCCCCAAGCGCCATTGTCTCCTGGATCTGCCTCTCGTCGATGATGAAGTCCTTGCGAAGGATGGGGATGTCGACGTGCGGCCTGATGGCGGGTATCAGGCCCGGATGTCCCTGGAAAAACGACGGCTCGGTGATGACCGAGAGCGCGGAGCACCCTGCGGAGACCATCATGCGGGCGAGCCCCACGGGGTCGCCGCCTTCCCGGATGACCCCCCGGGACGGCGATGCGAACTTGATCTCGGATATGATGGCATTTCGTCCGTCTCTCTGCACCATCGCCTCAAAAAGGCTCTTTCCCGGCACGATGTCTTGGCCTGCACCGGGAAAGCGATCAGGGAGCCCCGCGACCCGGGCCCCGGTTGCCGATATAATCTCTTCCAGGATCATGAGATCCCCCCCGTTGCATCGATAAGCGCCTCAAGTTTCCCGAGAGCTTTGCCGCTCCTTATGGACTTCTGCGCTTTTTCGATCCCTTCCCCCATGTCACCTGCCTTCCCGCCAAGGTAGATGGCCGCCCCTGCATTCATCACCGCCACATCGTGCCTCGGACCCTCCTCACCCCTCAGGACACTGAGGATTGCTCCCGCGTTCTCTTCGGGAGTGCCTCCCATAAGTGCGTCCCTGGAATACCTGGGGAGCCCGAACTCCTCCGGGGTTATCGCATATTCGTGGATGACCCCCTGCGAGAGTTCCGCAACCCTCGTCTCGCCGGTGTTGGTGATCTCGTCAAGACCTGCACCATGGACGACCATCGCTCTTTTTGCCCCGAGGCGGTCGAGCGCCTCTGCAAGGGTCCGCACGATGGATGGGGAGTAGACTCCCATCAGCCGCGATGGTGCACCAGCAGGGTTGAGGAGGGGACCAAGGACATTGAAGACGGTATGGAATCCAAGATCCCTCCTGGCTCTTGCGGCATTCCTGAAGGCAGGGTGGAAATTTGGCGCAAAGAGAAAACCGATGCCTGTCTCCTCCACGATCCGGCATACGCGATCGGGAGGGAGGTCAACCTTCACTCCGAGGGCCTCGAGCACGTCCGCAGAGCCGCAGGAGCTGCTCACACTCCTGTTTCCGTGCTTGACGATGGGAACCCCACCGCCGGCCGCGACGATCGCCGCAGCGGTGCTGATATTGAAGGTCCGGCATCCGTCACCGCCTGTCCCGCAGGTATCGACGAGGGGCCCTGCAACCTGCGGCCTGATGGAGACCGCATGCTGCTGGAGGACTCGTCCAAACGTGGCGATCTCTTCCGCGCTCTCGCCCCTGACGCGGAGGGCGGCGAGAAACGCACCCACCTGGGCCTCGGTGGCTCTCCCGGATGCGATGTATTCCATCGCCTCGCAGGCATCGTGCCCCGAGAGCGGTCTCCCCTCGATGAGCACGTGGAGCGCTGCCTGCATCATGCACCCCCCAAAAAGAGGAAGTTCTCCATGATCGCCCTCCCCTGGGGGGTCATGATGGACTCGGGGTGAAACTGAAGGCCGTACAGCGGCATGGTCCGGTGCATCACCCCCATCACGCACCCGTCTTCAGCAGAGAACGCCAGGGTCTTGAACTCGTCCGGGACCGCGTCTTTTTTCACCGCAAGGGAGTGGTAGCGGGTCGCAGTGAAGGGATTCGGAAGACCTGCGAAGAGTCCCAGTCCCACATGGACGATCCGGCTCGTCTTCCCGTGCACCGGGGCATCCATCCTCCTCACAGCTCCGCCGTGGCAGTGCAGGATGGTCTGGTGGCCAAGGCATACGCCGAGGATGGGCACCTTTCCCTCGAACTCCCGTATCACGTCAGGACATACCCCGGAGTCTTCCGGGGTGCCCGGGCCGGGGGAGAGGATGATGCGATCCGGGGACTCGTCCCTGACCGCGGAGATCGGCCGGTCGCAGGTGACCGGGATCGGGACCGCCCCGAGCATCCCGACCATCTGGTAGAGGTTGTACGTGAAGCTGTCGAAGCAGTCCACGATCACGACCCTCATCTTCCCCCCACCGCCTGCAGGATCGCCTTCATCATGGCACCCGCCTTGTGCCCGGTCTCCTCGAACTCACGCAGGGGGACCGAATCCGCAACAATCCCCGCACCTGTGGAGAATTCCACCCTTCCTCTCCTTGCGATGAGCGTCCGGATGGCGATGGCAAATTCCATGATGTCATTGAACCCCACATACCCCACCGCCCCGGCATACAGCCCCCTTGGATGCGGTTCGAGTTCTGCGATGATCTGCATTGCACGGATCTTTGGTGCACCGCTGACCGTCCCTGCAGGAAAACACGCCGCGAGCGCGTCAAAGCGGTCGCACCCCTCGCGGAGGGTTCCGCATACCCTCGAGACGATATGCTGCACGTGAGAGAACCGCTCCACCTCCATGAACTCGGGGACATGGACAGATCCGAATGCAGCCACCCTCCCGATGTCGTTTCGTGCAAGGTCAACGAGCATCAGGTGCTCCGCCCGTTCTTTTGGATCGGCAAGGAGGTCGGCGGCAAGACGGTCGTCTTCGCGGGGGTCGCTCCCCCGGGGCCTTGTCCCTGCGATGGGAACCGTCTGGACTGCAGTTCCTTCGACCTTCACCAGCATCTCGGGGCTCGATCCGATAACAGTCTCGTCCCCGAACCGGAGGCAGTAGAGGTAGGGAGAGGGGTTGATGGCCCTGATAGCTCCGTAGAGGAGGATGGGATCGCCAGGATACGGACATGAGAGTCTTCGCGAGAGGACAACCTGGAAGATCTCTCCTGCACTGATGTACTCCTTTGCCTTCCCGACCGCGTCCATGAACTCCTCGCGGTCCATGGAGGCATTGATCGTGAGTTCGTCCCCGGGTCCAGGCTCCGCTTCTTCGAGCTCACCCGCGGGAACCTCTTTGATTGCCTGTTCAAGCGCATCCATCCGCTCCTTCACCATTTCATGTGCCTCATCGCGGCTCTCTCCTTTCATAAGCGGAGGCGCATCAAAAAGGGTGCAGGTGCCCTGGGCATGGTCGTATACGACCCCGCGGGTGCAGAGCATCAACCGTGCCAGTGGCCCCTCTCCCCCTGCCAAAACCTTGCCGCTCGAGAGATGGGTCACCATGTCGTACGCGCAGTATCCTGCGAAGCCTCCGGAAAAGCCGGCGACCGGACCTTCCTCACATCGAAAAAGGGTACAGAGCCTGCGGATCTGCCCCACGGGGTCGCCACCCTCTGGCAGGTTCACGACGGCCGAGAGAGCCGGGTCGCCCGTGCAGGTGATCTTGTGATCAAGGGTAAAGACAAGAGGGGGTTCGAGGCAGATGATGGACCTGACCGCCCTCCGGGGGACACCCTCCATCGACTCAAGTATGCATCCGGTCGCACCCCCAATGGCACGAAAGAGTGTGTATGGGTCTGCCAGTGGGACCGGGATGCTCCGTGTGACCGGGAACACCCGGAATGGTGCGGGATGGAAATTTCCAGGGTTCAATCCTGCATTTCTGTTGGAGCCTGCCGCCTCGCCGGCGGCGATCCCCAGTCCAGTGGCATCACCAGTGAGTGTGTGTGCTCGTTTATCATGTTTATTTATGTACAACATTGATTGTATATATACATTAGTGTAGGTTTTTGATTGCACGCAGAGCTTCCTGGTGCCGCTCAGGAAGTGATGCAAATCTGATCCCTCCCTTCCGGCTGCCGCGCTTCTTCGACAGTTCTCATGTTGAGCGTTCCGAAGTGTTCCCACCGCCTGCTGCCGGCTCCCATGAAAAATACGTGTGGAAACGCATATCTCCCTGCAGGGCAAGAACCCCATACCAGGAAGGGGGAGAAAAAATGGTCACTATCGTGCATTTCGATATTCCGGCGGATATTCCCGAACGTGCAAGGAATTTTTATGCCGCACTCTTTGGATGGAAGTTTGCGAGTCCCCCGGGATTTCCTGACTTTTCCCTTATCGAGACCGCTGATGCGGAGGGTCGCCCGGGGGTTGGCGGGGGGCTTGGGAAGAGAGGGGAGCCTGGGCAGGATATCACCGTGTACTTCGGAGTGGATTCAGTGGAAAGGTACCTCGCCCTTGTCAAGAAAGAAGGGGGCAGTGTCCTGATGCCGTACACCCCGGTCCCTGGATATGGCGCTCTCGCCATCTGCACCGATACCGAGGGAAACAGGTTTGGCCTCTGGGAGAGTGCGGAAGGGTCCTGATCCAATACGTTCAAGCCCTGCCAGGGCTTCCCTTCTTCTGTCATATGGCTACAGAGAAATCCGATCCATTATCCGGCCAGACTGCCCCGCCGTTCTGCCTGCCGGATTCACAGGGAAACGAGGTGTGTCTCGCACAATACCGGGGAAAATGGGTGGTCCTCTACTTCTACCCCCGTGACAACACTCCCGGGTGCACCCTCGAGGCTCTCTCGTTTAACAATGCACTCGAGTCATTCGCGGAGATGGGGGCGCAGGTTCTCGGCGTGAGCACCGATACCCCGGAGAGCCATCAGCGATTTGCCGACCGGCACAACCTCTCGATCCTGCTCCTCTCCGATGCCGGCCACAGGGTCATCGAGGCCTATCATTCATGGAAACCGAAGAAGATCTTTGGGAAGGAAGTCCTCGGCACCCAGAGAGATACGTTCCTCATCGATCCTCACGGAGACGTGGTTGAGGTGTGGAGGAAAGTCTCGCCAAAGGGACACGCCGACGAGGTCAGGGAGGCCCTTGTCGGCAGGCTCGGAACTGCCTGAATCAGGGAGCAGGGCCACACGTCTCCTCTTCCCTCCTCCCCACGAAGACACAGAATACACGGTTCTTGTACACGATGTCAACGCCCGAGAACCCGGCATCCGTGAGCCACGAGATCTGGTCGAGGGGTGTCGCATTCTTATCGAGGGTATCCCTCCGGACCATCGCCGCCCTGAGTTCCTCAGGGGGGGCAGGACTTTTTGAAACGAACGCATCCCAGGACCCGGTATTCATGCGGCGCATCCATGTGGACTGCGCATCTGCCTGGTCAGCGTTCACGAAGATTCCCCCGGCATTCAGTGTACGATAAATGCGCGAAAAGAGCCTCCTCTTGTCTTCGTGGTCCAGGTGGTGAATGGAGAGGGCCGAGCAGACCAGGTCGTAGGTCCCGGGCAGTTCCTCCCGGCTGTAATCAGCCGCCACGAACCGGACCCTCGGGTTCCCGGCAAAGCGCTTTCTCGCCACCTCCAGCATCTTCTCCGAGATGTCGATGAGGGTGAGGGTCGCCCGTGGATACTTCTCCAGGAGGAGGGCCGAGAGGAGACCTGTCCCGGCACCGATATCGAGGATGGCAGGGCTCGACCCGGGCCATGCCGCGGCAGCCCAGACTGCCGCTTCGTAGAAATCCTCCATCCGGGGAATCACGTATTTTCGCTGGGTATCGTACCGGTCAGCAATGGCATCGAATGCTTCCCTCACGTTCTCCATCTGTGAGGGTTGGATGACTGATCCCAAAACGTTGCTCGTCGCGCTTCCGAAGGTGCCCCTGTGCGCGGGTTTCACCCCCACGAGGGTCGGAATCTATGCACGTATCTTCACCCGACAACAGGCAACCGAATGTCGGCGCAAGGAAGATGTGAGCACCAATACCGAAACGCACATCCAGCCCGCGTTCCATGCAGTATGAGGAATGAACAGGGAAGATCCATCAGGCTATGTTCACGGCCACTCGGAGCGCGAGGCCGTTCGTCTCTCGGACCAGGCAGGCACGCTTGCGGAGATCCTGCACCACGATACTGCCTACCCTGCAGGGTCCGTGGTGCTCGAGGCGGGGTGCGGCGTGGGGGCGCAGACCGGGATACTCCATTCGAGGAGCGGGGGGGCCCGCATCGTATCGCTCGATCTCTCGCTCTCCTCACTCTTGTGCGCAAAAGACAGCGCGGCCTCCCGGGGATGGGAAGAGGTCACGTTTGCAAGGGGAGACCTCCACTCCCTCCCGTTCAGGGAGGGATCATTCGACCATGTCTTCGTCTGCTTTGTCCTCGAGCATCTCCCGGCCCCCATGAGTGCCCTCCAGTCACTGCAGAGGGTACTGAAACCAGGAGGCACTCTGACTGTCATCGAGGGGGACCACGGGTCGACATTCTTCCACCCCGAGAGCCGGCATGCAACGGAGGCGATCCTTGCCCTTGAGAGACTCCAGAGAGATTCCGGGGGAAATCCACGTATCGGCCGCGAGCTCTACCCCCTCCTCACCTCCTCGGGATTCCGGGATGTCCGCGTATCGCCGCGGCAGGTATACGTCGACGACTCGAAGCCCTGCCTCGTAGAAGGCTTCACCAGGCAGACGTTCACCGCAATGGTGGAAGGTGTCCGGGAGAAGGTGATTGGAACCGGAATGCTGGCGGAGGAGGAGTTCGACCAGGGGATCCGCGACCTCTACCGGACGAGCGAAGGCGGCGGGACCTTCTGCTATACGTTCTTCAAGGCTGTGGGAGTGCGATGAGGCCCGGGCAGGAATTCTGACATTCCCTTTCTCGTATCTCCCTGTGTTCCTATTCCACTCTCCTGAGTACCGCCATGAGATACAAGGGATCCTTTGAGCCAAACCGTGCCCTGGACCATTCGATCTCCCAGTCCCTCCCGTCGCATCCCCGTACATGGCATACCGCAGACTGTTCCCCGGCCGTTGTCAACCCGGCCATGCTTCGCCTGACCTCTTCCTCGCCACCCGGTGAGAGAAGCGACCAGAGTGGCTTGCCATGCACCCCATCCCTCCCTGTCAGCGGCGAGAGCGATCGGGCCGGCTTGTTGGCATACAGCATGATCCCATCGGGAGTGGTCACCACCGTGGCGTGAGGTGTGAGGTTCAGTACTGCGTCGAGCACCTGCTCGCGTTCCCTTCGGGCCATCTCCTCTCTCTTGATGTCGCTTACATCGCGGAATATCGCCCTGGTATACTGCGGCACTCCGTCC
The DNA here is from genome assembly GCA_964598545.1 of uncultured Methanolinea sp. Lineage (GTDB taxonomy): Archaea > Halobacteriota > Methanomicrobia > Methanomicrobiales > Methanospirillaceae > Methanolinea_A. The sequence continues at coordinate 24,398 of CAZRCH010000008.1, forward strand.
ACCATATGGCAGTTCACTCTGCCTTCAACGTACACCTTGCTCCCTGACTTAGACCGGAACGTGGCCTCGATGCGGCCTGTGTCCTCCCCTGCCATCACCCTCGCGAACATGGCCCTGCAGTGCTCCATCGAGGTGGGGTCGATGATATCGAAGATATTGAGGCAGGGTATTTCATCGGGGCCGTACCCCATCGTCTCCCGCCAGGCCCGGTTGACATAGAGGAACTTCCCATCCGGACCGACGCTCTGGATGAGGTCGTTGGCATTCTCGAGAAGGTCCTGGAAGCGGCTCTCGCTCTCGGCAAGCTCTTCCTTCGCCGAGGAGAGCTTCAGGAGGGTGTCCAGCCAGTGCTGCAGTTCAAGGGATGGGAGGTTGTACCGCATGGCATCCGTGGCAGGGATGTAGAAGAGGTTCTCGATCAGCCTGTTCCCGAGAATGATGCGGGGATGGGTACGCAGGACATCCTGGAGCACCCCTGGCGAAAAGAGGTCCATCTGGTAGCAGCAGAGGAGGAGGAGGCTCTTTTCCCCAAAGAGTGCGTCGAGACCAGCCATGTCGCTCACCAGCTTCTGGCTTGAGCGCCTTGCTGCGATGGGAGGGACCTCTCGCATGATGCAGAGGGCAGAATAGCCTTCCGAGTGTGCACTGTCCACCTGCCGCATGATATAGGTGTGCGCGCTCATTGCACTGGCAAAGTTGCGGTGGAACTCGGCATCTCCGTGCGACAGTATCATAACCCCTTTCGCATCCCCTCCCAGATTTCTCAACCGCTCGACAATTGGATTCTGCTGCGTTGATATTGGAATGTAGAGGAGTCGCCATCCCTCCCGGTTGCAGTGATCCAGGAGAGATACCATCACCTCCTCAAGCTCCCCTTCGTGGCGGGACAGAATCGCCGCGTGGTCCCCGGGTGCCAGACTGAATCGGTTTCCCTGTACTGTGTCGTTCACCTCTTCTCCCCCTTTTCCTGCATCCATCCTCTTCCGCCGGTGCCGGTTTTTCGGTACGTTGAGAGAGGAGATACCGTGATAAAATACTTTCCTGCAGACCCTGGTGGCCCCATACTCACTGCCCACGCGGGGTCGGGGAGTCATATGCCGGCTCTTTTTGGAAAAACCACATGTTGCTCCCTGCGTGGTATACTCACAGAGGCCAGAAATACAGGATGGTAGGGACTGCCACAGCGACGATGATCATCTCGAGGGGAAGCCCCATCCGCCAGTAATCGCCGAACCGCAGTCCTGCAGGGCCCATGACAAGCGCATTGGACTGGTGTCCGATAGGGGTGAGGAACGCGCACGATGCGCCAATAGCGGCCGCCATAAGGAAGGGATCCGCTGACACCCCCAGTCCGCTTGCGAGGCTGATGGCAATGGGCGCCATCAGGACCGCACACGCGGCATTGTTGATCAGGTCAGAGAGAAACATCGTCGCAACCAGGAGTATGATGAGCAGGACTGTCGCAGAGAGGTGCGCCTGAAACCCAAGGAGTGCGGAGGCAATCATCTGTGCACCGCCCGTGCTCTCGAATGCCTGGCCGACCGGTATCATTGCACCGAGCAGGATTATCACCGGCCAGTCGATGCTCTCGTAAATCTCCCTGAAGGGAATGAGTCCCACGATAACCATGGCAACGGCTGCGATTGGGAAGATGACCTGGATGGGGATGATATTGAAGGCTGCGACAGCAATTGCACATCCAAAGATACCCAAAGAGAGGAAGATGCGCCTCGGTTCTCCAAGCTTCAACCCCCGTTCGGCGAGAGGCAGAAGGCCGAGGGCTTTCACTGCCTCCTGGAGTGTGCCTGCAGTCCCCTGAAGGAGGAGGACATCCCCGGCCCTCAACCGGATCCAGCGGAGTCTCTCCCTGAGACGTTCACCCTGCCTGGCGACCGCGATCAGGTTGACTCCAAATGACCAGCGGGGATTGATGGCCTGGACCTTCCTCCCAATGACGGTCGAATCAGGCCTGACTGTCGCCTCCATGAGGATCACATCCCCGGAACCGAGTGATTCCCCTTTGACCACCGCATCCTTTACCAGTTCAAATTTCGATTCATCGAGGAATCCCTGGAGAACATCCGAATCGGCACGGATTATCAGGATATCCCCCGGCCTGATGATCTCGTAGTAGTGGGGTGCGGGCCTGACCGACTCCCCCCTCACAAGGTGCACGATGGTCACATCCGATTCGGTGATCTGCTCAATGGCCCGGAGTGACTTCCCCACATATCTTGACTCTTCGGTGACACGCACTTCCGTCAGGTAGTCCCTGACCTCGAAGAGGTCTTCGCGGGAGCCGGTCCCGGTCCTTTCAGGAACAAGACGCCAGCCGATGAGGGAGATGAAGAGAAAACCGGCAAGGGCGACGCCGAGACCAACCGGGGTGAAATCGAACATGGTGAAAGGCTCCCCACTGTGCGCGGCCCTGAAAGTTGCGATGATGATATTTGGGGGGGTTCCGATGAGGGTAATGAGCCCCCCGAGACAGGAACCGAACGCGAGGGGAAGGAGAAGCCGGGAAGGAGACAACCCGCTCTTTCGCGCCATCCTGATGCTCACCGGAAGGAGAAGGGCAAGCGCCCCTATGTTATTCATAAAGGCAGAGAGCGAGGTTACAAGCCCTGTCAGGGCAGATACCTGCACGGTCGGCCTTTCACCGGCCCTTGTCAGCCATCGTGAGATCACGTCCACCACCCCCGCATTCTGGAGTCCGCGGCTGATAACAAGGACGGCTGCAACCGTGATTACTGCCGGGTTCGCAAATCCCAGGAATGCCTCCTCCCAGCCGATCACGCCGGTGACCGTGACAATGAAGAGTGCGAGAAGGGCGACGATATCGTAACGCCAGCGGCCGTACACGAACAGTATGAGAGCAATGGCAAGGGTGGAGAAGACAATTCCCTGGTCTAGAGTCAGCGGGATCATCACGGGATGGGTCACCTTCGTCCATCACGCCCTCTGTGCATGCGACCGTGGGACAGAGAGACTGTCCGGGGAGGGGGGGCTGGATGTAGGGAAAGTCACTCCCTCTTCACATAATAATACCGCGGGAGTGTTGCAGGATATATGAGGGGGACCCCGCTGCTGTGCGGGGGGAACTGGTCCACCACCAAGTCATGTGAATTCCCCTCCCGCAGGCGTCCTTCCAACGCGTTTTCTCTGTGCAACCCGGTATCCGGATACCACGGATATGTGATCTCCGAAGCCTTCATCCAGCTCCCTGTCCCCCGAATCTACGAAGATCAGGGGGGTCTCGGCGAGCTTGTGCGGCGTGGCAACGACAATAATGTTCGCTCTCCCGATGATCCGAAGGACCGCCGGGCTCACCTGCTGAGTCCCCCTGCCAAGAATCGAGCCCTGTGCGCCGATGATGCTGATGACCAGGCGGGAACGGGTACCTCCTCTGAGGAGGCCGAGCAGCCCCTCCTCGTTCAGGTCGGTGGCCACAAGCGTTCCTCCCATCACTGCATCGAAGCCGAGGAGGGTCTTTCTGATGCCCATTTCTTTCCCGATGGCAGCAGTAGTGCTCCCCGGGCCAAGGATATAGAGGATATCCGGCGTCCCTTCCATCACCTCCCGCATAAACCGTGCGATATCATTCTTTGCCCGTTCCTCGTCGGGATCTTCGAATACCTGCTTGGTCCCCTGCACGAGGCCTGGCCGGTACGGGCACTTTGCGACACCGAAGAGACGGGTCCGAAGCGATCCTTCTCTGTATGCCTCCTCGTCCACGTCCACCACTTCCGCATCACGGAGGAGAAATGTTCCCTCCCGGGTGCATCCCCCACGCAGTATCCCTGCTGCTGCACCGGGTGTGATGGCAAAGACTGCCGAGTACATCTTCACCCCTGCAGGGATTCCGAGCATCGGGAGTGAATCACCTACGACGGAATATATATCCCTGGCAGTCCCGTCCCCACCGCAGAAGAGGATGAGATCTGCCTTCCTCTCAAGAAACGCCCTGCATGCGGCCATCGTATCCGGTGCACCAGTCCGCTCCGATACCGGGCGGTACACCACCTCGTATCCGGAGATTCCCTCTCCTGCAAGGATCTCCTCACCCATGTTCCCCGAACAGGTGAGGTAATGAATGTCAAGGCCTGCGAGAAGGGAGACCGTCTCTTTCGCCCTTCCCGGGGCACGGGGGACCGCTCCCCTTGACAGGGCAGCCTCGACCATCCCGTCCGTTCCTTTCAGGCCGACAGCACCGCCCATCCCTGCGACGGGGTTGACGAGAAAACCGAGCGTGCACATGCGTGAGAATAGGTGATGAAGGAAGGGATAATATGTGTTGGGTTTGAGAGAACCGGGGAAAAATGAGGGGTTGATCCCCAAAATGCCCCCCTATGTGCCCGGAATCCTGGGAAGGCGGGACAGTGACTCGCGGATCAGCTGCTCGGGATATTCGTAATCCACGAGCTGCCTGGCATAGAACGCATCATAGGCGGACATGTCGAAGTTGCCGTGCCCTGAACAGTTGAAGAGGATCGTCTTTGTCTCGCCGCTCTTTCTGCACCTGAGCGCCTCGTCGATTGTAGCCCTGACGGCGTGAGAGGTCTCGGGGGCGACAATGATTCCCTCGGTCCTGGCAAACGTCTGCGCGGCATCGAATACCTCGCTCTGGTGGTATGAGACGGCTTTCATCACCCCATCATACACGAGCCTGGAGATTGTCGGGTTGTCGCCGTGGTAGCGCAGTCCCCCGGCATGGATGGAAGGCGGCACAAAATCGTGGCCAAGGGTGAACATCTTCAAAAGGGGGGTCAGGCCGGCCACGTCGCCGTAGTCGTACGTGAAGAGCCCCTTCGTGAGAGTCGGGCAGGATGCAGGTTCCACCGCGATGATCTCAGTCTCCTTATGCGTTCCTTTCAGTTTCTCACCGGCAAAGGGGAACGAGATCCCGGCGAAGTTGGACCCTCCGCCCACGCAGCCGATCACCACGTCCGGATATTCGTCCACGGAAGCGAGTTGCTCCCTGCACTCGAGCCCGACGACGGTCTGGTGCAGGCAGACATGGTTCAGCACGGACCCAAGGGAGTAATTGGTATTGCCGTGAGTGGCGGCATCCTCCACCGCCTCCGATATCGCGATTCCAAGGCTTCCCGTGGTCTCCGGGTCCTTCTGCAGCACCGCGGTTCCGGATTTCGTCTTCGTGCTCGGGCTCGGGATGCACTCCGCTCCCCATACCTGCATCATTGACTTGCGGTAGGGTTTCTGCATGTAGCTTGACCTGACCATGTAGATGGTGCACTCAAGGCCGAAGATCTGGGTCGCGAATGCAAGGGCCGAGCCCCACTGGCCTGCGCCGGTCTCAGTCGCGATGCGCTCTATCCCTGCTTTCATGTTGTAATAGGCCTGCGGAACCGCGGTATTGGGCTTGTGGCTCCCTGGGGGGCTTACTCCTTCGTACTTGTAATAGATGTGCGCGGGAGTCTTCAGATGCTTCTCCAGGCGGTGGGCCCGGTAAAGCGGGCTTGGCCTCCAGAGCCGCAGGACATCCTGGACTTCGGCGGGGATGTCAATCGTGCGCTTCGAACTCATCTCCTGGAGGATCAGCTCCATGGGGAAGATCGGAGTCAGGTCATCGGGGACCAGCGGCTTTCCTGTGCCCGGGTGCAGCGGGGGGTCCAGGGGACTGGGAAGGTCTGGCAGTATGTTGTACCAGCTCTTTGGCATCTGGTCCTCATCAAGAGGGATCTTGGTATGCATGCACACTATTTGCTTTGTATAAATATATACATTGTTGTACAAGTATGCTTATTGATGGTAGTATATCACACGCTCCCGGGCGGTGAATGTCTGGAATATGGATGATTCAGGGGCCGAGGAGGCGGGTTGCCTCTTCCTCGGAGTCGCAGATGGTGAATATCCGCGAGAAACCTGTCAGGTCAAAGACCTCCTGCACAAAAGGCTTCATGGAGCAGAGGACCAGGTTCCCGTCCGCCTTTTTCAGCCGTTTCATTGCTGCAAGAAGGACTCTCAGGCCCGCGCTGC
>CAZRCH010000008.1:30494-35147 GCA_964598545.1 uncultured Methanolinea sp.
TCCGCCTTTTTCAGCCGTTTCATTGCTGCAAGAAGGACTCTCAGGCCCGCGCTGCTCATATAGTCGACAGATGAGAGGTTCACCAAGATCCTCCTGTTCCCTTCATCGATCACCCGGGAGAGCTCCCCCTCGAGCACCGGCGCCGAGGCTGCGTCGATCCTGCCGCAGGGTACGATGAGACGGTGCCCTGGCGACACCGTCTCCTCAGTCCCTGATGCATCTTCGCCCATTGCTGCCTCCAGGCCCTGTCCGGCAACGGGATATTCAATGAGAACTGTGGTGCTCCCCCGCGTCGCCGATACGCTGCATCTCCCGTTGGAGAGACTGCAGCTTCTTGCCGCGAACCGCCGCACGTTCTCTTCCATGAATGCCGAAGATACAGGGAACTGAAGCTTCACCCAGATGAGGTCTTTCGTCCCTCCGGTCGATATGTGCAGGCTGCGTGCTCCGCCAACGGAGACCTTCTCCAAAATGTACAGCAACGTGTCCCCGAAGCGTTCCCGGTCTATCATCGCAGGCGGCAGGTTTCTTCCGGGGGAAAACTCAATGTCAATGTGCTCGAAGGGGTTGACGTACGCGATCCTGACTGCGAGCGCCCGGGCAAACTCCTCTTCGGTCCGGGCCTCGATGATGCCCTCCTCCTCGTACGGGGGGCATGAGACCGCTGCCACCACCTCCCCTACGGCAGAAGAGAGATCGGTCGCGGCGAGATCGATTTGCGGCCGGAACCCCCGGAACGTGACCGTATAGTCCTCGAGAAGCCTGCCCACGCGGCTGACGAGCGAGAGATCGAGCACTGATTCGAGCATCTCTCCCCGGAATACCTTCTCGAGTTTCTGGGAGATCTGGTTCGCCTTGAGCGCCAGGTGTATCTCGAGCACCTGCCCGGAGTGGTAATCGAGGGAGAACCGGTTAAAATCAGAGAGAATCTCGTCGACGAGGTCGCTGTCGATCATGCCCCGGAATCTCTCGGCTTCCCCCACCTCCTCGAGCTCGTCAAGTACGTGGGCCACGTACACGAGCCTTCCTGCAATGACCGTGAAGAGGCGGTCCACCTCTCCCATGAGTTCCCCCGCATATGCCGCCGTATCCTTTGCCCACTCAGGGTTCACGCTCTCGATCCCCTCGAGGCGCGAGGCTTCCTTCTTCATCGCCTGGAGCGTGCGCACGGTGGTTGCGGTATCGAGCGGCCGCCCGTGCCCTGGGAGGCAGAGTGTGATGCCGCCCTTGTGCAGGAGCGCGATCACCCGGTCCAGGGTGGAGAGGAGCGCTTTCTGATCCCATCCCTTCAGCCCCGCGACACCCGGGGCGGTGGAGAAGAGGAGGTCCCCTAAAAAGAGCGTCTCCCCTATCCGGATGCAGATGCTGTCGGGGCTGTGGCCCGGGGCAGGGAGGAACTCGATCGTCGTATCTCCTTCGAGCGGCAGCGTCTGCCTCGGGATAGTGAGTTCTCCTCCCAGCGGAAGGGAGTCAAGGCAGGTGATCACAGAGCTCCCCGCGAAGTTGAGCAATTCGTCCCTGTGTCCTTCCCCCTCTCCGGGTGGCAGGAGCCTGATATCTATCCTTGTCGTCCCCACCTCCTGACGGATCAGGTCCGCGATGGTGGCCGCGCGGTCATGGGCCTCGAGAGCCCTGGCTCCTGACTCCTGGACCGCTACCAACATCTGGGGAATCGCCCGGAATCCTGGGTGGTGCAGGAGCTGGTGACAGTGATCCAGGTGGACATGCGTGAGGCATACCAGCACCGGGCGCGGCTTCTCTGTGATGAGCGTTCTTATCTCTCCAAGGAGAGCGTCCGCCTGCCCGGGAAGTCCCCCCGGGTCGACCAGGACGATAAGTCCCGGAGCCGCGACCAGGAACGAGTTCGAGGATACGATGTCCACCTTGCGGAGGAACGGATAGATCAACACACCCTTCACCCCAGGGAGGGGCTGCCATACCTGGTTCTCCATCTCAGCCAACTGCAATCACCTGCCTCATCCGGTGCGCCCCGGGAATCACGCGTGCGATCATATTCTCTTCCCCAGGAGCTGATATTTGATCTCCTCACACCAGGAGTGCACCATGCAGGACCCAGACACCCGCCGGCCCATCCGGTTCCCCGCGCCTGTCAACGACCAGTGGAACTACCTCCTCTCCACGATATGGAACCAGACGATGCACCTCGTCGTCAAACCCGGGGGGAGGCTTGACGATGAGAGGCTCCGGCTTGCCGCAGAGCTCGTGATGGATGCCGAGCCCCTCCTGGCCTGCAGGTTCGTCGAGGCCGCGGACCCACACTGGGAAGGGGTACCCCATTTTCGTCCCGAATCGGTCTTTTCTGTCACCGGGCACGGCGGGGACAGCGAACCGGCACTCCAGGACATCCTCACCGGAAGGATCGACCCCGGGGCGGGGCCGCAGGCACATATCGTCCTTGTTCGTGGGGACACGGACACGCTGATACTCTCGGTGAACCACGCCGTCTGTGATGCCCGCGGCATCCTGCATGTATCCAGCCTTTTTGCCCGTGCCTACCGGGCACTTGGGAGCAATTCCGGATTCTCCTTCTCCGGCAGATCTCCCTGTGACAGGTCCTTTCGCCCCCTCATCTCCGCGCTCTCCGTGAAGGAGCGCGCGGCGGCACATGAATGCTCTGATGAGCAGAGTGCCGAGTGGGGAATGCCATGGGAGCCGGGTGCCCGGGGCCGCCCGGCATACCGTGTAAGGACGATCGATCCCCCGCTCTTCGGTGCGGCAAAGGCATATTCCCGGTCATTTGGGGTTACTGTGAATGATATCCTGCTTGCCGCCTTCTTTGCGTCGGTAGGAAGGGAGATCCCGCACCAGGAAGACCACGATTACCCTGTCCTCACCTCCACGGACCTTCGCCGCGCTCATCGTGGCGATGTGAGCCCTGCTGTCGCGAACCTCTCTGTTGCGTTCGAGGTATGGCTACCGGCAGGAATGACGGGGCGGCCCCGGGATCTGGTCATGGAGGCACACCGCGCAATGGAGAAGAAGAAACGCCTCCGTGTGGGCATGGGATCTGCGATAAGGCTCGAAGAAACGTTTTCTTCAGGATTTGACTCGGTGCGGGAGCATCTCCTCGAGGCAAAACGCCGCAGCCGGATCGAAGGCTATCCGAAGAATCCTTTCATCAGCAATATCGGAATTCTGCCTCATTCCTGCGCGGACTTCGCGGATGCCCGGGCGAAGGCGGCCTATGTCATCCCCCCGGTTGAGTATCCCCCGGGTTTTGGTGTCGCTGCCGGCACTTTCGGGGACACCCTTACGCTCTCGTGCAGCTTCTGCGAGGGCCCGTTGGCGGCCAGGACAGTGGAGAGTGTGCTTCAATCCATGGAAGAGTTCCTCCTGGTGCTCACCAGGGATTGAGAGCCGCCCAGTTGGGGAGGCCTGTCGGAATTCCAAGAACCACAGGCATGATGTTCGACATCCACAGAGTGACCGGCACGTCACCTGTGACATTGAGGGCAACACCTGCACGGATCATGTCCCTTGTCCTTATGTATCCTGTCCTGTATGCGATGGCATTCTGGGGGAGTACCACCCGGAAGCAGGAATCCAAGCGAAGATGCAAAGGCAATGGAAACTCCTGGCGACTGAAATTCCAAGGACCACCATCGTAAGGCCGGGGATGAGGAACACGAGGACAAATGCCCCAATTCCGACTATCAACCCGATCTCCCGGCGCAGGTGAATGAGATGTACTGAACACTCTCTCTTCTCACCTGCGATCAGAGAGGAATTATTCGGGCAACCCTCTCCCCGGTCTGGTAGATGGCGTACGTGGGATTCCCTGTAAGATAGCCGCATATCTCCCCGGGGTTTATCCCAAGCGTGCTCCCTTCCCGGAATATCGAGGGCTTGTGTGTGTGGCCGGACACGATGATGTCGTATAGTCCGCTCCCGACGCAACCGGCAAGGAGTGCACGGTCATGGCCGTGCATCAGTGCAACCCGCTCGCCATCAACCCGGAGGTCGGCAAAATCCCCCGCAATCTCTATGTTCTGCTGCTCGCGGGAACGTGTTGCGAGCAGTCCCCGATCCCCGTCATTGTTCCCGAACACCCCGACCACCCGTACCGGGATCCTTCCAAGGATAGGGATGACGAATGGCGCGATGTAATCCCCAGTATGGAGCACCATGTCAACCTCCTCCCGAATGAGCGCCTCCACCGCGTGCCCGGTGTTGAGAAGGTGGTCATGGGTGTCTCCTATAATGCCGATCCTCATCTCGCATACCCCACATCCTCACTGCAGGTATGACCACATAAAGGAAACCTTATTTTCGCACGGACGCCATCTGGAGAGGATGACCGGACGGGAGGATGAGAAGGATATCGTCTGCGGCCTCGAGCGCGCGATCACAGGCAACGACCGGGTTTCCAGGCGGAGGCTCCTCGACCGCCTGGTGGTGCTCCTCTTCACCACCGACACTGCCGCGCCCGCACTCGTGTCCCATGGCGGGATACGGGTCCTCCTCACCGCAGCAAAAGACAGGGACGAGAAGATCCGCCTCCACGCAGTCCATGCACTCTCACGGCTGGCCGATTCAGGGTTTTCAGAGGACCTGAAAAATTCAGGGGCCGGGAATGCCATCACACCCCTCAAAGAAGACCCCTATCTCCCGGTGAGGGCAATGGCCGAGAAG
>CAZRCH010000008.1:35247-54955 GCA_964598545.1 uncultured Methanolinea sp.
GAGATAGACCGGGTGCCGGAAGGGACCCTCTACGAGGTGGATGATGCCGTGAAGGCTGCGGAAGCCGCGTTTCCTTCCTGGGCGAGACGAAGCGCGAGGGAGAGAGGCCTCCTGCTCTTCCGCGGTGCCGCGCTTGTCAGGGAGCGGCATGAAGACCTTGCGAAGCTCCTCACCATGGAGCAGGGCAAGCCCCTAAAGGAGGCAGTGGACGAGGTGAGGGGTTGTGCCAATGTCCTTGAGTATTTCGCGGCGATCTCAGGCAGCCTGACAGGGGAGTATGTTCCCCTCGGGACATCGGGGGATGCCGTGGTTGCGACCGAGCCTCTTGGCGTCTGCGGGGCGATCGCCCCCTGGAACATGCCCGCCCTCCTGATGTCATGGAAACTTTCTCCCGCACTTGTTGCGGGAAACACGATGGTATTCAAGCCCGCATCCCAGACACCCCTGACGAGTCTACACATTGCCCGTATCCTGGAAGAAGCGGGACTGCCCCCGGGGGTGCTGAACGTCGTCACCGGTAGCGGCGAGGTGGTGGGTGAGGCGCTGGTCCGCCATCCCTGTGTCGAGAAGATCTCTTTCACCGGCGATGCAGAGACTGGTCTTCGGGTGCGTGAGCTTGCATCCGGGTCTCTCAAGTCCGTCACGCTCGAGCTTGGAGGATCAGACCCCATGATCGTATGGAAGGATGCGGATATCGGAAAGGCCGTCGCAGGCGCGGTGCGTGGACGGTTCTACAACGCCGGCCAGACATGCACCGCGGTAAAACGCCTCTTCGTGCACCAGGCCATCTGCGATGAGTTCGTCCGCCGTCTCGTCGCACGGGTAGAGGCGCTGAAGGTGGGAAACGGACTCGCTCCCGGTGTCGAGATGGGACCTCTGGGCGGTGCATCCCAGCGGGACCGAATCCATAAGATGGTCGAAAACCTGCGAAACAGGGGCCAGGGGGTAATTCTTACAGGTGGAATGCCGCTGAAAGGACCTCTATACGATGCCGGATTCTTCTACGCCCCGACAATCGTCAGTGGTGTCCACCCGGAATCGTCTCTCCTTTCCCGGGAAGTGTTTGGCCCGGTCCTCCCCGTGATGTCCGTGCCTGACCTTGAAACCGCAATCCGTAATGCGAACAACACAAGGTTTGGCCTTGGTGCCTCGGTATGGACCCATGACCTCCCTGTTGCAAGGGAAGTCTTCTCGCGCGTGCGGGCAGGGGTGGTCTGGGTGAACCATCACCTCTCTCTGCCACCCGAAATTCCTTTCGGCGGGGTGAAGGCTTCAGGGTTCGGTCGTGAGAATGGAACGCAGGCGCTTGCCTCCTACACCCGCACAAGGACACTCTTCATCGGGGGGTGAGAGAGCCATGGCAGTGATCCACCCGTATTTTTCGGCCCATCAGCCCATGCAGGGCGACGGGTGTGCGTGCCTGATGCCTGCACCTTCGCCGCGAGGCGCGGAGCCCTGCCCTTCCAAAAAAGAGATACGCCCGTCCATTTACCCCACCTGCATAACAGGAGTCTTGATATATACTTCCGCCGTATGACTCTTCCGGTGAGAACCTCTCATGACAGGAGAAGAGATGCTCAAAATAACCGCCGATGAACTGGACCGGCTTCTCTCGCCGGCCCACGTCGTCGGCCAGGCAGTCGACCTTGGCGACAAGGCCGTCATCCCTATCGCGGAATTCGGATTCGGCATGGGAGCGGGTGGGGGGAAAGGAAAGGATGGAGAGGGCGAAGGTGCCGGGTGCGGGGGGAAGATCGCTCCCGTTGCCCTTGTGCTGGTACACAAGGACGTGAAAGGCCCTGACGGAATCCAGGTGCTCTCCCTGCACCGGGACAACCCTGTTGCCCAGATCATCAATGCCCTCTCCGAGTCCCTTGCTCCCCAGGTAATAAAAGCAATAAAGGCGATGTCGGAGTCAACAGACGCGAAAAAGGAAGAGTGACGCGGGTTCTGCCGCATGGATCTCCCCCCGGTGATCCTGGTCGCTGGAATCATCCTGGCGCTCGCATCCCTTGAGCTCTGCGTGTATGCGGTCCCCATCCGGATCAGGCTTCGGGCGGACTGTTCGAATGACAGGAGAAGTGCGTTCGTCTCTGTCTGCTGGCTGTGCCTGGGTGTCCGGTGCACGCTCTCCCGCGAGGGAGGCGCATTTCATCTCCTCCTTGGAGATGTCCTGCTCCCTCTTCCCGCATCTCCCGGGAGCGAGACTCCCGGTAGCCGGGGGCAGGGAGATACAGCGTTACAGGAACCGCAGGCGCCCACGACATCGTCATACATTCAATCCGCAGTCACATATCTCCCAGACCTGATCTCTTTTTCCAGGGCCACCCTCAGGTCTCTCTCATTCAGGAGGTTGGACTGCAGGGCAGTGGTCGGACTGTCAGGCCCCGCGGAGACAGGAATGCTTTATGGGTATTACTGGGCGGTGAAACCCCTCCTCTGCAGCAATGGGCGAACCAGCCTGGAAGTGGTCCCGGATTTCACAAAAGAGCATCTTGAGGGGCACCTTGAACTGGATGCCAGGATCTCCTGTCCCTTCAACCTTGTTGCGAGGCTGGCGCGCCTCTACATTCTCTTCCAGGCGAATAAAAGGCACCAAACGACGAGCGTGGTCACTGCATGATGCACAATAGCCGGGATTTGCGGATTGGGCCGGTTTTGAAGACCGGCGACAGGATTGCACTCGCAATCTTTCGGCGGACCGCGATAACGTGGCCGGGGGGCTGTGTAGGGAGATGCACACCGGTTGCACTGGTCGTCATGGAAGCCGGAGAGTGCATTGTGTGGCAACTGGATGGAAACGCCACCCTGCAGGAGATCGAGGGCGCGTTCGTCACAATCTCCGACACTCTGACACCGGATGCCAAAAGCCCGCAATCTTGCCACTGACCCCTCTACATGCTATCTGATGCGTTCAGGAATGCGTAGCAGTTTTTTATCGCCGAATCCTCTGTTTTTTGGAAAAAGATGGTCATTCGTGCCGCAATGCCTCAATCGGGTTCAGGTTCGAGGCTTTCCATGCCGGATACAACCCCGAGAGCAGGCTCGTCCCCACCCCGAATGCCACACCGTATACGATGTAGACGAGGCTTGACGGCACGAAGAGGTACTCGGTGGTCTGGAGCATCACGAGGCTCACCGCCAACCCTCCGAAGATGCTCAGCACTCCCCCGATGACGCTGCCTATGAGTCCGAGGATCAATGCCTCGAAGAGGAACATGCTCCGGACTTCCTGTCGCAATGTGCCGATGCTCCGCAACACCCCGATCTCCTTGATCCGCTCGGTGACCGACATCATCATGATGTTGAGGATGCTCACCCCGGCAACAATGAGGGATATCCCGCCAATTGCAGTCGTGAACGTGGATATCTGCCCGAACGTCGTGAGGATGGTCTCGAGGATCGCCTTGGTGTCGATCACGTCCACCTCGGTCTCCCGGCGGTTCAGCTGCTTCTCGATGGCTTCCTTGGTCTGCTCGATCCGGGCAAGGTCCTTGACCTTCACGATGACCATGTCGTAGTCCTTCTGGTCGTAGGCCTGCTGGTACCACCTGTCTTCCACGACGATGCCGTAATCCGGGTTGATGTCAAAGCCCATCCCCCGTTCCTTTAGGATACCTACCACCCGGAGCGACCCCTTGTCACGTATGGTGATGCGCGACCCGACCTTCAGGTTGTTGTCGGCGGCAAACTTCGCCCCCGCCATGGCCCCTGAACTCCCCCGGAGGAATGTTCCCTCCTCGACCTCGAGGAGAATAGGGATGTCATCCGGTTTTAACGCATATACCACCCCCACCGTGTCCTCCGTCCCGATCCGCATCCTGGCGGTTCCGGAATAGACCGGGATGGTGGTATCGGGCACCACCGCCCGCCTGATCTGCTCCACCTTCCGCTCCGTGATCAGCTCACTGCTCCCACTCATCGAAGGGCCCATGCGGGTGCCTGCATGGGGAGTGACGATGATGCTGTCTCCCACCGTCGAGAGGCTGTCGGAGATTGCGAGCACGAGGCTGTTGCCGAGAATCCCCATGGACGCGATGGCAACCACGCCGATGATGATCCCGATCACCGCAAGGAGTGACCGGAACCAGTGGAGCCGCACGTTCCTGACCGCAAAATCAAAAAATAATCTTCTTTGCACCTTGTATCACCGGTCCAGCTTTCTGCCCGATCTCCTTTTCTTATGAATGATATGTCTCCCGTGTTATATCATTCTCATTCATAGCGCAGCGCCTCGATCGGCCTTATGCGGACCGCCCTCACCGCAGGGTAAAGGCAGGAGATGCAGCTTACCAGGATACCGAAGACGATGCCGAGCACGATATACCCGATCCCCCGCAGGTCAAAGACCGTCACATCAGGAACGGCGCTGAATGACGAATAGAGCGTTGCAGCCACCACCGTGCTCAGGTAGTACCCGCCTGCGATGGAGAGGACTCCTCCAATCATGCTTCCAAGAGATCCGATCACGAGCGCTTCGTAGAGGAACATTCGCATCACCTGCCCTCTCCGGGTGCCGATGCTCCTGAGAATTCCAATCTCCTTTGTCCTCTCGGTGACGGAGATGATCATCACGTTCAGGATGCTTACCCCCGAGACAAGCAGTGCCACTCCGCCGATGCCGAGCAAAAAGAGGGTAATGGCATCGTACGTGGAATAGAACAGGTCGAGGATCTCCCTGCTGTCCAGAATATCGAACCTCTCCCTCTGCCGGTTGACCTGGGAATTAATGTCGGATTTCACCGCAGCCATGCTCCCGATATCCCTGACCTTGACCAGGACCCGGGTATAGCCGGGATCGTCGTGGCGGTCGTCATACCAGCCATATGTGACCACCACGGCATAGTCCGGATTGATGTCGATGGCCATTCCCCTCTCTTCCAGGACCCCCACCACCCGTGCAGGCTCGCCTCCAAGGGTGATGATATGCCCGGGGGCGATGTCGTACTCCTCTGCCAGGAGCGCTCCCACGAGCACCCCCACACCGGTCTCCCTGGGAAATACCCCCTCGCGCACCGAGAGGAGGAGCGGGAGATGCTCGGATTTCAATGCCAGCAGTATGACATATCCTCCCCTGTCCCTCATCTCAAGACGCTCGCCTGTTTCGACCACCGGGATTACCTGGTTTGGTCCTGCTGCCTTTGTGATGCGGGCGAGGTCCCGCTCAGGGATGGCGGCACCCACTGCTGACCGGGGATCGAACGGGTCACCGCTCGCGGCTGCAAGGTGAGGAGTGATGACAAGCGTATCACCGACATCTGTGACCATCCCTGAGAAGAGGATGACGAGGCTGTTTCCCAGCAGGCCGAGTGATGCGATCGCGAACACCCCAATCATGATCCCGAGGCCTGCAAGGAGCGAGCGCACCCAGTGTCGCTGCAGGTTCCGCATCGCCAGGGAGAAGATCATGTCCTTCATACCCGGATCACTCGTAGCGCAGGGCCTCGATCGGTGTCATTCTCGAGGCCTGCCATGCGGGGTACAGGCCCGAGAGCGTGCTGACGATCACCCCGAAGAGAACCCCCCCCGCAATGAAGAAGAAGGTGTCCGGACCAAACACCGACGCACTCTCGCCAAACGTGGTCCCGGCTGTCATGACGCGAATCGCCACCTGGCTGATGAAATAACCTCCCACAATCGACAGGATCCCTCCAACGATACTCCCAATCATCCCAAGCATCATCGCTTCGTAGAGGAACATCAGGAGGATGTCCCGCCGGGAGGCCCCGATACTCCGGAGAATCCCCACCTCATGGATCCGCTCGGTGACAGAGATTATCATCACGTTCAGGATGCTCACCGCGGCGACAATGAGAGAGATTGCACCGATGCCCAGGAGGAAGAGTAAGATCTGGTCGTAAATCCTGTCATACTGTCTCAGCAGGTCCCTCGAATCGAAAATATCCACCACCTTCTCCCTCCTGTTGAGGCGCTGGTCTATATCCCTCTTGACCCTGTCGATCTGGGATATGTCGGCAACTTTCACGATCACCTGGTCGTACTCCTTCTTATCACCGTACATCTCGAAGAACCAGCGATCAGTCACCACGATTGCGTAATCCGGATTGATGTCGGCTGCAAATCCCCTCTCCTCGAGCACGCCGGATACCCTCTGGCTCTGGTTCCCGATACCGATCCGGTTCCCGGGACTGATGCCGAATTCCCTTGCAAGGTAGTGTCCCACCAGGCATCCGGGGGTGTTTTCCCTGAGGTACAGGCCTCTGTTTATCCCGAGAAGCACGGGTATATCTCCTGCGGGTAGGCCAAGAATTGTCACGTAGCCGGATTCGTCGCCAAATGTCATCTCCTCTGCACGCCTGAGGACGGGAATGACCCTGCTCGAGCCCGCGACCTTCCTGATCGCCTCCACGTCCGACTCGGGAATCCTGGCCATGACTGCCACCCGGGGGTCCCCGAAAAATCCCTGTCCGGCTGCAACGTGCGGCGTAACGATGATAGTATCCCCCACGTCGCTGATGAGGTTTGCCACCAGAAGGCTGATGCTGTGGCCGAGGATCCCCATGGAGGCGATTGCCAGCACGCCGATGATTATTCCAAGAATTGCAAGAAATGAACGAATCCAGTGAATCTTCAGGTTTCTTTTTGCCAGGTCAAAAAAGATCATGTGATCTTTCCATCAACAATCCGGATGGTGCGGTGAGCAAAGCTGGCGATGTTAGGATCATGGGTCACCATGATGATGGTCTTGCCCCTCTTCTGGTTCAGTTCCTTCAGGAGCTCCATGATTGCAGACCCGGTCCTGGTGTCGAGGTTTCCGGTCGGCTCGTCCGCAAGGAGAATCTCGGGATCGTTGACGAGTGCCCGCGCAATCGCCACCCGCTGCTGCTGGCCGCCGGAGAGCTCGCTCGGCTTGTGGGAATAGAACTGCTCATCGAGGTCCATTGACCTGAGGACCTCCATGCAACGGTCCGTGCAGGTGCGTTCCCCTGTCTTCAGGATAAGGGGATACTGGACGTTCTCGAGCGCGGAGAGGAGGGGGATGAGATTGAACTGCTGGAAGATGAACCCGATGTGGTCCCTCCGGAGGCCCGTCAGCTCGTCGTCGCTCATGGTGCTGACATCCCTCCCCCTGATGAAGAGCTGCCCGGCGGTAGGAGTGTCTAGGCACCCCATCAGGTTCAGGAGCGTGGATTTGCCGGAACCCGAAGGGCCCATGATCGCGATGAAATCGCCCTGCATGATCTCGAGGCTCACACGGTCCAGGGCCACGACATCGCCGCCGGGAAGAGGGTACACCTTGCTCACGTCCCGGAACTGTATAATCGCCTCCCCATCCGGCGACGTGATCATCTCTTTCTCCAGGAGTACCAGACGATGCCCCCTATCACCGCCGCACACGCCAGGATCACGGCAATGATTACAATAGGTAACTCTCCAGTCCCCTCTGCGCCAGGCTTTGTCAGCGGGATATCGATTGTCGTCGTGGTGGTGTAGAGGTTGCCGTCATTGTCCTTGTAACTGACCTCCACCGGGACCCTGTCTGTGCCTTCTGCCGTGAATGTGACCTCAAAGGCGGAGAAGTCATCGGGCTGCAGGGTTCCGACTACGTATTTCCGGTAGGGGTCGACCGGGACCACCGAATCGCCGGTGGTGATGACCACCGCGTTGGCCACTTCGAGGCCTGCATTGTTCACGTCACCCGTGAGGGAGTACGTGTTCCCAGACCTCTCGATCTGGATATTCGAGAGGATGGGGTCAGCCCTTGTCTTGCTCTTCCCGAGATCTACAGGAAGCCGGATCACCTCAGCATGAGAATTGATCCCGTTCATGTAGTCCACGTGCATCTCGAGGGTGGTGGACTGGCTGGGAGTGAGTGAGAAGGTGATTTTTTGGGACTGGTCGGGGGCAATCATCCCAATGAATATGCTCGACGGGCTTGCCTCGATCTCGTCCCCCGTGGGGTATACGGTGACCCCCGACACTCCGTTGTCCCTCGGGTTTCCTACCAGCACTTCCACCTGCTCTTTCTTTCCTCCGGTGAAGACATCGGGCTTCGAGAGGATGGAGACCTTCAGCGGCTTGTCCTGGACCTGCAATTTCACGGGATACCGAAGATACCCTGCATCGCGGAAGTCCATCGAGAAGACCGGGTAGTATATGCCGTCCGGGACGGGGGCACTGACAGTGAACGTGAAGGTCATGCGATTCCCTGCACCAAGGTACATCGTCGTGTCATACGCCCTGGACTGTATCCTGATCTTCTCGTCGTACATCGTTACCCTGCTGATAGCCACGCTCTGTGCTCCGTTGTTGATCACTTCCACGGTGACCGTCCCGGTATCGTCGGTCATGAAGACCTGGGGGTCGAGCGTCACGTTCGTCACCATGACCTGCGCAGCCGCTGTCTGCTGCTCCGCTGCGGATACGGGAATGAAGGCTACCATCGCGGCAACAAGGATGAGAAGCACGCCTGATTGGTTCATCTTTACGCACCACCCAGCATCGAAAAACCGCTGAACGTTACATACACCATATAGACGATGAAGATGGCCACAGGGACGATCACGGTGATGCATGCCTGCTTCAGGGCAATGCCGCGGGCCTGCCTGACCCCAAAGATCCAGATGTTCGCGCTCCAGACCAGGAAAAGGATGGAGATCGCCATAGATACCTGGGTGAACTCCTTCATTGCCGGATCGAGCATCAGCTCCTGCATGGCTTTCTGGACTATTGCAGTGTCCTGGAGGTTCCCAACGACGGGAACTGTGATACGTGGGAGGTAGGTGAGGAGTATCAGTGTAGTGATGACACTCCCGATCACTGTCGGCAGCAGCCCGTACCCCGTGTTGGCCAGGGTCCGCGAAAAAGTCCCGCTCCCCTTGAATATCATGGATATCACATGGAAGATTCCCGCCATCACAACCCACCAAATTACGAGGAATCCAAAAAACGCCCCGACCGCGGCCATGATACCCATAAATGCCCCCACTCCTGCACCCGCACCCATTCCCGAGAACATCTCCGCGAAGAGTGAAGATTGCGCATAGCCTGCTGCCGCGGCGACAATCGCCCCCGCGAGGGCGATGACGGCCGGTATCTTCAGATCCGGTTCCTTCCCTTCAAGGGATGAAAAAAAACGTTCCGGGTGGACCAGAAGGTCCAGCAGATTGATCATAGTACATCATCTTCCTTGTCTGGTATATGAGATTCCTTTCTTTCAAGTGTAATCACTGCATGCTTCTCTCTATTCCATCTCTCAACCAGGGGAGGGATCTCTCTCTCGAAGAACGCATACATCGCGTGCATCTCATCGATACGTTTCGAGAGCGCGCGTGGTTTCTCTTTCAGGATTTCTCTACCCTCATCCAGAAGCGCCCTGATCTCCGAGAGCCCGCTCATTTTCTTCAGAAAGAGTTCTTCCCATCCGGTCTCCCGGATACGATACATCCGTGATCGCTCCCCCGGCAGGGTGAACTCCTCCATAAATCCCAGCTGCATCATTGGTCTCATGATAGTGCTCACTGTGCTCTTTGCGACAGAGAGCCGTTCCACCATCTGGGATGCAGTCTTGTATGGGGGATCACAAATGAGAAGATACCCGAATATCCGGCCGGCCACGGGTGGGAACATCGTGTATGCCTGGAAGAGGCGAGAAAATTTTTCGATGAAGAGGTCTTCCTTCTCCCTGTGGTTCATTGTATACGTAGTTCAGTGTGTTCGGTACATTATGAACTTTGTGAATTATTTCCTCCCGATAACAATGTTCACATCGGCAACGGGAGGGGTGTGGTAAGGAGTTTAGGCATAGAACTTATCAGAAGAACTCCTTCCTCCAGAATATTATGATACCCACGGCCGACAGGGCGAGAGAGATGGCGACCGTGACGAGGAAGGCATATGGTGTGTGCTGGTAGGGCAGTTCGACGTTCATCCCGTAGATGCTTGCGACAAGGGTTGGGATCATAAGGATGATGGTCACCGTTGTCAGGAGCTTCATCACCACGTTTAGATTGTTGGAGATGACCGAGGCGAAGGCGTCCATCATATCGGAGAGGATGCTGCTGTAGATGTTTGCCATCTCGATGGCCTGCTTGTTCTCGATGGTAAGTTCCTCAAAGAGATCCCTGTCATCCTCACTCATCTTCAAACAGGATGACGTGTTGAACTTCTCCATCATCAGGGCATTCGACCGCAGGGAGGTCACGAAGAAGACAAGACTCTTTTCAAGCATCAGCAGGCGGATAAGCTGCTCGTTCTTCAACGCCTTGTAGAGCGCCCTCTCCACGCTGGTGGTCATCCTGTTGATTTCCTTTAAGTAACGTATGAATGCCAGCGTGCTTCGCATGAAGAGCAGCAGGACAAAACGGGTCTGCTGGTCTGTCGAGAAGTGCTTCACTTTGCCGGTCACAAATTCCTTGATGACATCCGATTCGTTGAGTGAAACGGTGATGAGCACGTTCCGGGTGAAGATGATGCCAATCGGGAGCGTGGTGAAGGGGATATCTGCCTCGGGGGACTCACGCTTCGGGCTTCGGAGCAGGATGAGGATACACCCCTCCTCGCGCTCGATACGGGCCCGCTCGTCGACATCGAGTGGATCGGTGAGGAAGTCCGAGGGGATATTGAACCAGGATACCAGTTCTTCGATCTCCTTTGGGGTTGGGTTCACGACGTTGACCCAGGCTTCGCTCTCGTAGGTCGCGATCCGCTCCAGCCCGTCAGTCCCGCCTTTGTAAATAGTTATCATGGCTGCCCCCTATCCCCGGGCTGCTGGAGGAATCATAGTGGAGAAGCACAGGGATGACTGTTGCACTCGCCTCCTTCACCTGTTCCAACTGTCCGAATATTCCCAGATCCCGTCGTTTTATCGGATACGCCAAATACCTTTCGATCTTCTGTCCAGAAACTGCAATAATCCGGCTATTTTTCGCTGTATCTAGGCGCTGCCCTGTTCCGCCACGGCGAGTTCGTGGCTCAGGTCGCCAGAGAGATCGATCGTGGTAAAACTCCCCTCTTCCGGGAGCGCCAGCGCAAACCGGGAAGTGGAATCGATCTCCACTGTCGCATCATCGACAATGAGATCCAGGACATGCCCCCCGGCTGTCCTGTCCTCTGTGAGGAAATGGAGGTGGAACCCGGGCACATTCAGGCCCCCGACAAGATCCGGGGTCCAGAAACCGACGATTGTCCCCCTTGTCTGCCGGAATTCGAATGTTGACTGGTTGGCTGCAGCATCCACGAGGCGGGTGGTCGGCGTCTCCTGCCGGGGGATGCTCCGGGCCTTGACGTATGGGAAATCCCCATGTATCTGAATTGCATACAGGTGGTTCCTGGAGGGCAGGAACTCCTCTGCCTGACTGGAAAAGTCACTGAAGTTAGCGGCATACCGTACAGGGAAGGAAAAATCAGGCGAGAAGTAGGTGACGGTACCAAAGGGCGTTGTCATGTCATCGGTGACCGCAACGACCTGGCCATCTGCCCTTAACTGATAGAAGTCTCCGCCAAGCGCGATCATCTCCCCATCGAGGTGGTCGAACGTGGCAATGCCGAAATCCCCGTGCTTCCTGAACTCGCCATAGGTCATTACCCCTTCACTGGATCCCTGGAGAAGGGCATCGATTGTGGACACCTGGTAGATGACATCCCGGTCGATCTCATCCCCGGGTGTGCCCGCAAGCAGGAACGCTGCAGTAAATCCCGCGGCCAGGCACACCGCGCAAAGCGCGAATACCACACTATTGCGCATTCAGCACACGCTCCAGGAAGTCGGGTCTCTGATGACATGTCCTCTGCACTCCATCGCCATTCTCTTCATCAAGATCCCATTGTCTCCCGGGACAGATAGCGATACGCACATTGCAACGATCGGGTCAGAGTCTTCCGATATCCTCGTTCCAGAGTCCGGGGCAGCGGGTTATGAACTCCTTCATCATGGAGATGCAGTCCTCCCTGTGCAGGTCGATTACCCGGACCCCCATGGATTCCAGGAACCCTCTCGCACCAGGAAAGTTCTCTGATTCTCCGGCGACCACGACGGGGATGCCGAACTGGACCACGGCTCCCGCGCAGAGGTAGCAGGGCATCAGGGTGGAGTACAGCACACAGCTCACGTACTTTCCTATCCGCCCTGCATTCTGGAGGCAGTCAATCTCGGCATGAAGTACTGGATTCCCCTGCTGCACGCGGCGATTGTGCCCGCGACCGAGGACCTGCCCGCTCTCCACGAGTACCGAGCCGATGGGAATACCCCCTTCCGCAAGGCCGGCTCTTGCCTCTTCCACTGCGAAGTCCATCCACCTGTGGTGCAGGTCGTCGCTCATGCTCTCCTGCATCGCTTCACCACCATTTCACTCTCCCCCGTATCCTTCCACCGCGGAAGGCAGGCAATCGAGCACCGCTGCTAGGCCCGAGAGATGAAGGTTCATTACCACCGCTCCCACCACCTCCTCCCGGCGGGCTCCTGCTTCCCGTGCCATCCCGGCATGGAAAAAGACCCCCCGGGGGTTCCGGTTTGCCGTCTGGATGGCGATATTGACGAGTTGGGCGGTCTTCTTGTCCATCCAGCCCCCATGGCGAAGGGCATCCACGAGGCCGTCGAGTGCCCGGGCCACTCCGGGGGTCTCCCGGACGAAGAGTTCCATTGGATTCTGGTCCATGAAGAGAATGTGAACGTCCACCCTGACTATCGTTTCTTTTTTTATCCCGCCCAAGATCCTGCCCTCAGTCAACCGCGGGCCTCCTGCATCCCAATGGCAAATAACGGGGGTCCTTTTCCTCATGCAGGAGTGTAAAGAAAGAATGGAGAAGGGTTCTTACCGGCAGCGCCGTATGCGGATGACTGCTTCCCTGAGGTTTTCCAGGGATGTGGCATAGGAGATGCGCTCCCATCCAGGGGTATGGAACGCAGACCCGGGTGTGACTGCGACGTGCGCTTCCTCAAGCCACCGGCGGGCTATCTCCATGTCATCCCCCTCCACCTTCACATAGGCATAAAATGCTCCGTCAGCCGGGGCGACCTCGAATCCCATCAGGAGAAGCTCCTGGACAAGGTAGTCCCTCCTGCGGTTGAACTCTTTACGCATCACCTCTACGCAGGACTGGTCGCAGGTGAGGGCGGCCACCCCGCCATACATGGCGAAGGTGGTCGGATGGCTGATTGAGTGCTGCTGGATCTTCGACATCTGCCGGATGATCGGGAGGGGGGCGACCGCGTAGCCGAGTCGCCATCCGGTCATGGCATAGGCCTTCGAGAAGCCGTTGACCGTGATCGTTCGTTCCGCCATATCCCCAATCGAGGCAAGTGACCGGGGGATCTTCCCATAGACAAGCTTCTCGTAGATCTCGTCCGAAAGCGCGAAGAGATCATAGTCCACGCACATGTCCGAGATGAGCTTCATTGATGCATCGTCAAGAATTGCACCGGATGGATTCGAGGGAGAGTTGACCACCACCATCTTGGTGCGGGGCGTGATTCGGTCAAGGATGCTGTCTCTCACCTGGAAAGTCCTGGTATCGAGAGGATGGTGGACGGGCTTTCCGCCGGCCACCTGGACACAGGGCTCGTACGAGACCCATGCGGGGTCAAGGATGATCACCTCGTCGCCGGGATTGAGAACCGCCTCCATGGCGTCATAGATAGCGTCCTTTGCCCCGCAGGTGACGATCACCTGATCGGGGGTGCAGGAAAAGCCGTTCTCCCGGTTGATCTTCAGAGAGACGGCATTCAGGAGCTCAGGGATCCCGTTGCTCGGTGCATAATGGGTCTGCCCGGCGTTGAGCGCCTCGATGCAGGCATCCTTGATATGCTGAGGGGTGTCAAAATCGGGTTCGCCGATGGAGAGGCTGATCACCGGTATCCCCTGCTTCTCCATCTGCCTCGCACGGTTCGAGATCTCGATGGTGGCGGAGGCCGCGATACCGGCGACCTTGCGGGAGAGCTCCCTCATTTGGATCGCTGGACCATCTTGACTGCTGACTCGACTGCACGGCGGGCATAGTCAATCCGCTCGTTCGCCTCGAGCCTCGTCATACCGGGACCCGAGATGCCGAGGCTCACGGGTTTGTCGAACTCAAGCGAGAGGTCGATGATCTTCCGCGCCGCGTGCTGCACCACGATCTCGTCGTGCTGGGTGGCGCCCTCGATGACGCACCCGATGGTCACCACGGCGTCGACCTTCCCTCTCTTCAGCATCCTTTTTATTGCAAGGGGCATGTCGTATGCCCCGGGCACGTACGTGCATTCCGTGACTTCGGCGCCGAGAAATGCAGCGTGCTCCCGTCCTTCCACTTCCATCATGTAGGTGATGTCCCGGTTGAACTCCGAGACAACGAACCCGAGCTTGATTGCCATCATATCCTCCTGTAATCATTCTCCTTCCTGCAGGCTCATAACCATATCCCGAGGCGGTTCACCGGGCAGGGCCGGCATCCGGGAATCCCTGCCGCTGACCGGTCCCCGCCTGCCTGGTGAGATCTTTCGGGTGGAGCACCATTTTTATCGCGTTCTCCGCGTGCTCCCTCGTGCGCGACTCGGCGAGCCAGGCCAGTTCCCGGTCATCCTTCGCCTCGTCCTCGTGGACAAAGACCTCGACGATGTGCGTGTTGGTCATCAGCTGGCAGGTGATCAGGCCCATCGATGACTCGTGGGCGCACATGCGGTCCTTCTCCTTGCCGCCCGGCATCCCGAGCGCCATCACGATATCGCATCTCCTCTCGTCGATCAGCTTCTTGCATGCAACCGGCAGGTCCTTGATACCCGGGACGGTGACCCTCTCGATGCTGACGCTCGCATGCTTCTTTAATTCGTCGACTGCAATGCCTCCCATGTTCACCCGCGCAAACGTGGTGTCGACGACGCCGATCTTCATCCCAGCACCCCGGCGGCCTCCATCACGCCATCGCCCTTTAATGGATACCCGTGTGCCTTGAGGGAGTACTGGACTGCCGCGATGGTCGCCAGGATCTCGGGGGCGTTGACGGCGCCCATGCTCCCGATGCGGAAGATCTTCCCCTTAAGGTGGTCCTGGCCCCCGGCAATCTCGATCCCCATCTTCTTCACAGTCCCGCGGAACCCGGCATCCTCCACCCCGGGCGGGAGCGTGATCGCAGTGGCAGTGTTGGAATACGCGTGATCCGCATCGATCTTCGGGAAGAGGGGGAGACCCCACGCTCTGGCTGCTGCGCGGACTGCGTCGGCCATACGGCGGTGCCGTGCAATGCGTTCCGAAAGCCCCTCCTCCTCAATGATCAGGCACGCCTCCCGGAGTGCCATGAAGAGCGGTACCGCGGGGGTGTAAGGGGTCTCCATCAGTTTCGCCGAAGCACTCTTCCGGTATGCAGCAAGGTCAAGGTAATAGGGTCTGGGCTCGGTCATCCGCTCCCAGGCCCTGCTGCTGACCGAGATCGCGGAGAGTCCTGCGGGAGCGGCAAGGCACTTCTGCGAGCCGACGACGACGACATCTGCACCCCACGCGTCGGCCCTCACCTCGTCTCCCCCGACAGACGTGATGGCGTCCATCACCAGCAGGGCATCGTGCCTGCGGGCAATCTTTCCTATCTTCTCTGCCGGGTTTTTGATCCCCGCAGACGTCTCATTGTGGACTAAAGTGACCATCTCGGCGCCTGAAGAGAGCGCCTCCTCGAGTTTTCCAAGGTCAAGGGGGGTCCCCCACTCTGATCCGATCTCCTGTGCAGCACCATAGCGCTGCGATATCTTATAGAGCCGTTCCCCGAATTTCCCATTCACAAGGCAGGCAATCTTCCTTCCTCGGCCGAAGTTCCCCACCGCCGCCTCCATTGCCGCGGTGCCTGACCCGCTGATCACAAAGAGATCGTTCCCGGTCCCAAACGCCGTCTTCAGGATATGCACACAGTCAGCATAGACCCCTGAGAACTCCTTCCCACGGTGGTTGATCGCCTGCCGCATCATCGCCACCCGGACCCGCTCTGGCATGGGTACGGGGCCCGGCAGCATCAGGAGAGGTTCATTTTCCATTCTTACCAGCCCATAGTATTTTTATAACCCGGGCATATAAGTGTGGATGGCGAATCCAATGGTCGACGTAGCGATTCTCAGCGGATCGGCCTCAGATGCGGCCATTGTGGAGAAGGCCGCGGCAATCCTCGACGCACATAATCTCACATATGACGCCAGGGTCATCTCCGCCCACCGGGAGCCCGGCAGGCTGGATGAATATATCAGGACAAGTGACTGCAAAGTGTATATCGCCATTGCGGGTCTCTCCGCAGCCCTGCCGGGTGTGATCGCATCGAAGACAGATAAACCGGTCATCGGCGTGCCGGTGAGCGGGAAAGTGATGGGGGGGCTCGATGCGATCCTCTCCATCGTGCAGATGCCAAAGGGTGTGCCGGTGGCCTGCGTCGGCGTTGACAATGGGGAGAATGCAGCCCTGCTCGCAGTGAGGATACTCCAACTCCAATAAGACATCCCCCTTTTCCCGGGTATTCCGTATTCCTGCAAGAGAACGGTCCCCATTCCCTGCCATTTCCCCGATGGCACTATCCTCATCTCCTCCCAGCACAACCTCTCTTCTCATGACAGGATCCGGGGAGAAGAGGACACTCCTGATAGTATCCTCCCTCGCCTCGTTCCTCGTCCCTTACACCGTCTCATCCCTGAACGTCGCACTCCCCGCCATATCGGGCACATTCGGGCTCGATGCCGTCACCCTGGGGTGGGTCACCTCGGTGTACATGCTCACGGCAGCCGTCTGTATCGTCCCGTTCGGAAAAATCGCCGATATATACGGGAGGAAACGGGTCTTCCTTGTGGGAAACCTGCTTTTCGTGGCGGGGTCTGTCTTCGCAGCGGTTTCCTGGGCAGGATATGCGCTCATTGCCGCCCGCATCGTCCAGGGCCTCGGCGGGGCCATGGTCTTCTCCACCTCGATTGCCATCATCACGGCAGTCTTTTCTCCCGGGGAGCGCGGGCGGGCGATAGGGATCGTGACTGCCACGGTCTACGCGGGGCTCTCGCTCGGACCGTTCCTCGGCGGGATCCTGACGCAGCATGCCGGGTGGCCGAGCATCTTCCTCCTGAACGTCCCGCTCGGTCTCGCCGTCATCACCCTTACCCTCCTCCGCGTTCCTGGGGAGTGGGCGGAAGCCGAAGAGCGCGCGTTCGACCTCCCCGGGTCTGTACTGTATGGACTGATGCTGATCGGGTGCATCTACGGGCTCACGCTTCTGCCTTCTCTCTCGGGCATCCTCTGGATGGGTGCAGGACTCCTGCTTCTCTCTGTCTTCTGGTGGTGGGAACGTCGTTCATCCCACCCGGTCCTCGACCCCTCCCTCTTCTCGAAAAACCCCGTCTTCCTGTACTCGAATGTCGCCGCCCTGATCAACTATGCCGTGGTCTTCGCCGTGGGCTTCCTCCTCTCCCTCTACCTCCAGTTCAACCGCGGCATGGACCCCCAGACTGCCGGGATCCTCCTTGTGGCGCAACCGGTTGTCCAGACTCTCGTATCCCCGGCGGCAGGCCACCTCTCGGACTCAATCGACCCCCGGATCCTTGCTACGGCAGGAATGGGTCTCTCCACCGCAGGCCTCGGTATCCTCGCACTCCTCGCCACGGATACCCCGGTCCTCGTGATCGTCGGTGGCCTCATCGTCCTTGGCCTCGGGTATGGACTCTTCTCCTCTCCGAACACCAACGCAATCATGAGCTCGGTGGGAGTCCGCCACCTGGGTGTCGCATCAGGAATGGTCTCGACAATGCGTGCTATCGGGCAGATGGTCAGCCTTGCCATTGCAATGATGGTCTTCTCCCTCGTGCTTGGAAATGTCCAGATCTCCCCGGACGTTTACCCGCAGCTTCAGGAGAGTGTGAACCTCTCGTTCTCGGTCTTCTTTGTCCTTGGCCTCATCGGCACCTGGGCCTCTTTCGCCCGCGGAAGGACGCGCACCCCGAAATGATGCGGCCCCGGGGCGGGATATTGTGGAACTCGGCATCGGAATGAACAGGGTTAAAAATTGAGCCTCTCACTTTCACACCGTAACCACAATCGTTTTTCTTCCCGACAACTGTATCCCCTGCTCATGACCAAGACCGGGATAGAGACCGTATGCGGTTACTCCTGCAGTGACTGTGATCATCATGGGAACGATTGCAATGGGTGCGGGAATACCAGGGGAAAACCATTCTGGACCATTTATGCAGGCATCGAGATGTGCCCGATATATGAGTGCTGCGTGAATGAACGATTGCTGCCCCATTGTGGGGTGTGTCCCGAAATGATATGCGAGCGTTTCACCCGCTTCAGGGATCCTGGTATGAGCGAAAAAGAAGCGCGGGATGTGTTGCACAAGATGGAAGCGGAACTCCGACAAAGGAGCGTGCGCTGATCCCGTCCCCTGATTCGTCACAGGATTACAAGCAGAAAAAAATCCTGGATTGATGGCAAAGGTGAGATTCGGCGACTAATCCCCCTTCTTCTCCCTCTCGAAGACCTCCCGCACCATCTTTACCGCGCAGAGGTCCCCGCACATGGAGCACGTGTCAAGGTCGCCATCCCTCGTGTGGATAATTCTTGCATGATCGCCAAAGAGCGCCAGCGAGAACTGGGTCTCCCAGTCGAGGTCCCGGCGGGCATTCGCCATCTGGAGTTCCCGCGGGTGCCTGAAGCCCTCCCTCGTCCTTGATATGTCCCCGATGTGCGCGGCGATCTTTGCCGTCCGGGTCCCCTCCACGATGTCGTTTGCATCCGGGAGCGCAAGGTGCTCGCTCGGGGAGACCATGCAGAGGAAGTCGGCGCCGTGCATCGCGGCGACCGCGCCACCGATCGCAGAGACCAGGTGATCGTAACCTGGCGCGATATCGGTCACAAGCGGGCCGAGGAGGTAGAGCGGGGCGTCGTTCGAGAGCTCCTTGATCACCTGGACATTGTATCCCACCTGACCCAGGGGAATGTGTCCGGGCCCCTCGATCATCCGCTGGACACCTGCATCCAGCGCCCTGCCCGCCAGCCGGCCGAGGGTCAGGTACTCAACGGTCTTCGCGTGCCTGTCGGCGTCCTGGATGCAGCCGGGGCGCATCCCGTCCCCCAGGCTCGCGACGACGTCGTACTCAGAGAGGATCTCCAGGAGGTAGTCATACTCTGCGTAAAGTGGGTTCTCCTCCCCGCGCTGGACCATCATTGCCACGTGGAACGCGCCTCCCCGCGAGACCACCGGCATCACCCGGGGGTCGGTGTGGAGCGCTGCGAGAGCGTCCTGGTTCACCCCGCAGTGGAGGGTGAGGAAGTCTACCCCGTCGCGGCAGTGATCCCTTATGACGGAAAAGAGGAGATCGGGATCGACATCGGCCGCGCTCCCCGCCCTGCGGACCGCCTCGTAGACCGGGACGGTCCCGACCGGCGCGTCCATCGAGAGGACCATCCGCCGCACGGCCGGAAGGTCTCCTCCTGTAGAGAGATCCATCAGGGTGTCGGCTCCGTTCTGAAGGGCCGCCCGGGCCTTGGCTTCCTCCAGTGCCAGGTCGCATCGCTCTCCCGATGTGCCGACGTTCACGTTGACCTTCACCCTGCATCCCTCCCCGATGCCGCATGGCCGGTGACTCCTCCCAGGGTTGGAGGGGATCACCAGCCTTCCCCTCGCAACGGAGCGGGCTGCCGCCCGGGGGTTGATTCCCTCCATCCTGGCGACCGCCTCCACGTGGGGTGGGAGCCTGGTAAGGCATTCACGGATGATGCTAGGCATGACAGACATTTTGGTCTGCAAACCTAAATTA
>CAZRCH010000009.1:0-49765 GCA_964598545.1 uncultured Methanolinea sp.
TCATCACGTCGATTGCGCCGTAGACGTAGATCTCGCCTCCGACCATCTGGCCGCCCACCTTGCTCGGGGAATTACCCTTGATGACGATCCTGCCGCCCTCCATGTGGGTGCCCACGTGGACGTCGGTGTTCCCGTGCACGACGATGGTGCCGCCGTTCATGAAGTACCCGATGTCACTGCCTGCATCTCCCTTGACGCGGATGAGGCCGCCCTGCATGCCCCTCCAGTCACCGCGGTAGGCGGCTCCAAGGTAGTTGCCTGCGTTGCCCTCGATGACGAACTCTCCGCCCTTCATCCCGATGCCGGCGAACGCGTCGACACTGCCCTTCACGAGGAGCTTTCCTCCCTGCATCCATGCACCGGTGTACATGTCTGGGCTGTTCTCCACCACCACTTCTCCTGCAGTCATCTTCATGCCGATGTACTTCACCCTGCTCACGTCGCCCTTGACGATGATGCGGGTGTCTGCGGCAGTCGATCCGGCTTCTCCCGCGACCTCGAAATACTTCCCGAGAGTGGTCTGGTCACGCCCCTCGTAGGCATGGAGGGCGGCGATCTCTGAAGCCTTCTTCCCGGCGAACTTGTCCGGGGAGATGTTGTCCGCCTCAAGGTAGAGGGTGGGTTGGTTTTTTATGGTTAATGTGACAGTCTCCATTCCTCCACCTCACACGGTTGCGTCCACCTCGATCACGTACGGATTGGGGACGAAGTGTTTCGATACATCGTAGTTGGCCTGGGTGACGCTGTAGTAGCGCAGGAACTTGTCCTTGATGTCGCGCATCACCTGCGGGTTCTCGTTCACCTTGGCGTGTACCCAGATGGTGCGCTTGTTCCCATTGCTGACAATCTCGCCGTCTACGACGACCGGAACGCCCGTCTTCATCACGTAGGCCGCACGGGAGAATGCCTTCTCGATCTCGTCGGGCTTGTGTGGTTTCTCGGGGTTGAAGTCATAGACGACAACGTCCGCATCCATGCCGGGTTTAAGCCCGCCGTAGAGGTGTGCCATGCCGAGTGACTTGGCCGGCCCGGCCCTTGTCATCTGGGCGATCTCGTAGAGGGAGAGCTCAACGTCGATGCCCGCGATATGGGTGGCCTCCACCATCTTCGCACCGTGCTTGAACGAGTCGATCTGCTGCTTCCTTGCTTCGGCGCTCATCAGCCACTTGATGATGCGCGGGTAACGGATGAACGGACCGGCGTTCGGGTGGTCGGTGGTGATGAAGGTGCGCATGTGATCCTTGGTGAAGAGCGCCAGCTCAAGGCCGATGGCCCACTGGATCTCGCAGACCTTGATGTCCGGGCTGTAGATGTAGGGGACGATCCCCGCGGCAGTCTCGAGCTCCACGTCAACGTTCGCCCACTTCAGGTGGTTGAGCTCGGTGAGGTGGTGCTCGAACGGTCCGTCCGCGGTC
The DNA here is from genome assembly GCA_964598545.1 of uncultured Methanolinea sp. Lineage (GTDB taxonomy): Archaea > Halobacteriota > Methanomicrobia > Methanomicrobiales > Methanospirillaceae > Methanolinea_A. Next base: position 1,416 of record CAZRCH010000009.1, read on the forward strand.
ATGGTGGTTGTCTCGTCAAGCGTCACGCATCCCGTGTCAACGGTGATGTTCTTCTGCTTGTTGACGTAGTCCATGACCTCTTTGCTCTTGGACTCGAAGTTGCCCCAGTTGTCACCGCCGTATGAGTGGAACTGGAGGTGAGTCGAGTGGAGGACCTGCTCGCGCCCGAACTTGTTCTTTGCCTTGAACTGCTCGGCAAGCTTCAGGGTGTCGAGCGTCACGGTGTAGTTGCCGGGGTTCCCGAGACTGTTCTGGTGGATGTGAACCGAGTGGGGAAGGCCGAGGTACTCGTTTGCCTCAATTAAGCCCTTGACGATCTCGGCGGGGGTGATGTCGAAGTAGGGAACCGGGTCGTCGATGGTGAGGCAGTTTAAGCCCCATCCCCATGCCTCCGTCCCACCGGGGTTCACGACCTTGATCGCGACACCCTTGGTCACTTCAAGGAGCCAGGAGATGTACGCAGCGGTGTTCTCGATCTCCCGATTCTTCAGGTATTCCATCACGAACCAGTTGTTCCCGAAGACCGGGTAGGCGCCCTCGTCAATAATGGGAGTGTCCTTGATCTCCTCGTGGACATGGCGTGCGAAGAGCGGGGGCATCGCCGCTTCCATCGCGGTGGTATACCCCATGCGGGCGTACTCGTATCCCGTCTTGAAGGTGGTCGGGATCGAGAACCCGCCGGCCATCCGCTGTGTGGCGGATTTCGGCGTGTAGGTGAAGAGCTTGTCTTCAGGCCGGTAGTTTCGCCCTTCGTTGACCTTCGGGCCGGCAATGTGCGCGTGGATCTCCACGGCTCCAGCCATCACGGCCTTTCCGCTCGCGTCGATGGTCTTGGCCTTGGAGGAGATGTCGCTGCTCTTGACGATCTTCCCGTCTTTTACTGCGATATCGGCGCGGTCTCCCTTGATCCCCTGCGTGGGATCGAAGACAAAGCCGTTCTTGATCAGGTACTCTGCCATCTACTTTCCTCCCGAGAGCTGTTCAAGGCGGGAGTTCACCCGGGCGAGGAACTCCACGTCTGTGAGCATGCCTTCCGGCGGGTCCACCACTTTCCTGGCCTCGATCGGCACGTTGTCCATGCGATAGCAGTTCCCGCCAACCTCCACGCCGACGAACGCAACAGGGACGTGAAGTTTCGAGATCTCGCTCGTGGGAGTGATGTGCGGGTCGACGCAGACTGAGGGGAGTTTTGAGATCTTCTTCACCGAGCTGATCGGGAAGTGAGCGCCTGGGTCGCTCCCGAGCACGAAGACTGCATCGACCTCATCTCTCCTGAGGAGGTCGTTCGATGTTGACTCCCCAGGGTTATACCGGGCGAAACCGCGGGAGAGGTCGACGGCAAAGGGATATCCAAACTGCCACCCGAGCACCTGCCCGGAGCCGGTGACGTTGTAGTGGCCCCGCATCGCCATAATGCTGTATTTTGTGAACTCGTTGAGGTCCTTCGTGAGCATGATGGCGTTGTCGATGTTGTGATTCTTCGAGAGCGACTGGGTCACGCCCATCCCGAAGAAGATGATCCCGAAGCGGCCGCTCTTCAGCACCTCGGCAGCCTCGATTATCATGTCCCTTGGGATGCCGGCGACCTTCTCGGGCAGGGGCTCGTTGCGGAGTGCCACGCGGAATGCCGAGAGGAGCTCGTAGTCGCGGCCCTGCTCGATCTTGAAGTGGTAATCGGCCATCTTCGCAGTGTCGCTCTCACGCGGGTCCACCACGATCATTTTTCTGTTTTTGTGCCCTTTGTTGGTGAAGTACCCGCGCGGGAATATCGAGTAGCGGGACTGGTGCCTCGGGTGCGCATGGCACGGGTTGCACCCCCAGAAGATGATCCGGTCTGCCCGGTTCTTCACCTCACCGAGTGTGCAGCTCGGAATGCCCACGTCCTGTACCGCGATAAGGGTAGTGCCATGGCACACCGTGGCGGTATTGTCAACGATAGCCCCTACTTTCTCGGCTATCTCATGCCCGATGCTCTGGGCCTCGCAGCTGGTGGAACTCCAGCCGTACATGAGCGGTTTCCTGGCCTTATGAAGTATCTGGGCAGTATACTCCACCGCTTCGTCGTAGGATACTTCCTTGTAGCTGCCGTCAGGCTGCTGCATGCGGGGCTTTTTCACCCTGCCGGCAGCCTGGGCATGCATGAACTTCTCTGCCCCAATAGCGCAGGCATTGTAAATATCTTCGATCTTCTTGCCGTCGTCAGATACGATGACTTCCAGGTCATCGCACAGCGTTCCGCAGAACGGACAGATCACATCGGTCACAGATTTGGACATCAGGCCTCACCCCTGCATTTCTTCTGAACGAGTTCAACGGAGCTGAGCACCTTCTCGTTCATCGCGATCTCAACTTCGATAGGGGTTCCCTTAAAGGTAGGCATCCCGGTAGAGTAGGTGTCCGGGTTGACTACCGAGTTGGCCCATGGTCCCATGGGGATGTAGGCAAGGCCGGGGTGGGGGCCCTGTGTGGCCTCCACCGCCTTGACAACGACGTCCCCGTGCTTGCTGGTGACCCGGACGTTTGTCCCTCTCCAGGCGCCGAGTTTCTTGAGGTCTGATGCGTCCATCTCGATGATGCCGCAGGCTTTGGTATAGGCGTCCTTCTCCTTTCCGCCTTCCATGGCCACTCCCTGCTGGATGGAGCGGCCGGTAATCAGGTTAAGTGCAACTTTGGCCAATGTCTATCCCCCGATCAGTGCCCGAACTCTTTCAATGGGCTGGGGCCAAGGCTGGTGACGGTGTCGACGACGTCTTTTACGACCACCGCCCACTTGGCTCCCTCGGATGCAGACACGAAGGTCATGCGCAGCCGCTTGTCCTCGAGGCCGATATTCCTGAGGAGGCTCTTTACCAGGAACATCCGCTTCGCACCCTTGTAGTTGCCCTCCAGGTAGTGGCAGTCACCGAAGTGGCAGCCTGAGACCAGTACCCCATCCGCACCGTCGATGAAGGCCTTCATGATGAAGAGGGGGTCCACCCTCCCGGTACACATAACCCTGACGATACGGATGTCAGGGGGGTACTGGGTACGGGCGCTCCCTGCGAGGTCTGCACCGGCATACGAGCACCAGTTGCAGATGATCCCGAGGATCTGGGGTTTCCATTCTTTCTCTGCCATTACTGCTCACCTCCAAGGAGGAAGGCATCTATCTGCGCCACGATCTGCGGGGTGGCAAAGTGCTGCATCCATATGGCTCCGCCAGGGCAGAACCCGCCGCAGGTTCCGCAGCCCTTGCACTTGGCCTCGGTGACCTGCATGACCTTTCTGCCGTCCTTCTCCACCAGGGCGAGTGCCTGGTATGGGCAGAGGTTCACGCACATGCCACAGCCTGCGCACTTCTCCTCGATGCACTGGGCAAAGTAGGGCTCAAGCTCCACCTCTCCCATGTGGATGGGGATGCTTGCAGCCGAGGCGGCTCCCTCTGCAGATGCCACGGTGTCAGGAATATCCTTCGGTCCCTGGCAGACACCGGCAAGGAATACTCCCGCAGTGGTGGTCCCGCATGGGTTGAGTTTCGGGTGGGCCTCGAGCAGCCAGCCGTCCATCGACTTCGAGACGCCGAAGAGCTTCCGGGTCCTGTCGGTGTCCTCCGATGGCTGGACAGCGGCGGCGAGGACCACCATGTCCACCTCGAGGTTGATCGGGCGGTTGAGCAAAGTGTCCTCTGCATTGATGATGAGGTTCTTCGTGACCGGGTCTTCGAGCACGTTCGCGACCCTTCCGCGCATGAACTTGGCACCCTCATCCTGGATGCGGTAGTAGAACTCCTCGTACATCTTCCCGAAGGACCTGATGTCCATGTAGAAGAGATAGGGTTGCACGCCGGGGATCTTCTCGATGATCTGGTGGGCATGTTTCAACGAGTACATGCAGCAGAACCTGGAGCAGTAGGGCATGCCTACCCCGGTGTTGTCACGTGATCCTGCACAGAGCAGGAAGGCGACCTTCATCGGGGTCTTGCCGTCGCTTGGCCTGACCAGGTGTCCGCCGGTCGGGCCCGAAGCGCATATCAGCCGCTCGAACTCGAGACTGTTGACAACGTTTTCGTACTTCTTGTATCCCCACTCTTCCTTCTTCTCGATGGGGAACATGTCGTATCCCGTCGCAAGGATAGCGGTCCCCACCTTGACCTTGACGAGCTCGTCCTTCATCTCGAGGTCGATTGCCTTCTTCTCCCCGCAGATATCCACGCACAGCCCGCACTTGACGCAGGTGTCGAAGTCAACGGTGTAGATAAGGGGCACTACCTGGGGATGGTAGATGTAGATGGCCTTCCTGGGCTTCATCCCCATCTCGAAGGGGTTCGGCTTGATGACCGGGCAGACCTCGTCGCAGTCCCCGCAGCCATTGCAGCCGCCTCCGACGATACCCTTCGCCTCGGCTTCTGCCGGGGTGAGAACCCCGCGGGCTTTCCGGCGGATAGTGACATCGAAGTTGCCGATGTATCCCTCCACCTCAGCGACCTCGGCGTAAGTCATCAGCTCGATGTTCGGGTTCCTGCCGACGTCGACCATCTTCGGGGTGAGAATGCACTGCGAGCAGTCGAGTGTCGGGAAAGTCTTGTCGAGCTGGGACATGCGCCCGCCGATTGTGGGGTTCTTCTCGATCAGGTACGTCTTGATCCCGGCGTTCGCGAGGTCGAGTGCTGCCTGCATGCCGGCGACTCCTGCACCGACGACCATGGCGGCCTTCTCGACAGGCACGCTCTTCGGGATCAGATCCTGCAGGAGCGAGGCTTTCGCGACCGCGATGCGAATCGCGTCCTTTGCCTTGCTTGTCGCCCCTTCGCGGTCGTGCATGTGCACCCAGGAGCCCTGCTCACGGATGTTGGCCATCTCGAAGCGGAAGGGATTCAGTCCACCCATTTTGGATGCGGTCCTGAACGTCGGCTCGTGAAGGCGCGGGGAGCAGGCAGCAACGACTATGCCGGTGAGCTTGTGCTCCTTGATATCGTCCTCGATCTTCTTCTGGCCCGGGGTGGAGCACATGTACTGGTAGTTGTCCACGTGGGCCACGTTCGGAAGTGTCTTTGCGTATTCCTGTACGCCGGGGATATCCACGGACCCCGCGATGTTGGTCCCACAGTGGCAGATATAGACCCCTACGCGGGCGTCCTTGCCCAATGCTTTCTCGGGGGATGCTGCAGGGGCGGCAGATGCCGGTGCGGCTGCCTTTGCCGCGCCTTTCTTGGTCTCTTTCTTTGCAGCGGGCTCTTTCTTGGTCTTCTTCTCAGCCATTCTATTAACCTCCCTTTAAAGCACCTTCTGCAGGAACGGCTCGCAGCTGATGCCGTGAAGGTCGAGTGCGAGTTCCTGCGGGGTCATTCCCTGGGCAAGGCCCAGCAGTTCACAGTAGTGGAGCACGGGCAGGTTGTAGCTCACGCCGAACTTCTCCTGGATCTCGATCTGGCCGCGGTCAAACTGCAGCTGGCAGAATGGGCAGACCTCGGTGAGAGCGTCGACCTTTGCCTCCATCAGGTTGATCATCTTCTCGTTCGTGATGTCAAGCGAGTGGACAATGTCGTAACCGCGTACACCGCCCCCGGCTCCGCAGCAGAGCATCTTGTTCCGGTATTCAACCGGTTCTGCGCCGAGTGCTGCGACCATCTCCTCCATCCAGGTGGGGTGCTCGGTGGTACCGAAGTGCCGCTCTTTCCTGGGCTTCATCAGGTGGCAGCCGTAGTGGACCGCGATCCGTGTCCCGGTGAGCGGGACTTTCACGCTGTCCCTGATCTTCTGGCACCCGACGATTTCAGGGTCATAGAAGAGCTCTGCGAGGTGCCACACGTCGATGGTCCCCTTGAACTCCATGTCGATGCCCTTCAGCACCTCGTTGACTCCTTCGCGAAGCTCCTTGTGGTGCTTGAGCTTGTGGTTGACCTCCCATATTGACTTGTAGCAGCCATTGCAGATGAGGGCGATGTCCTTCTTCATCTGCTCGGCAATCACAAGGTTCCTGGCAGCCATGGCATACCAGACATTCAGGTCAATCGACCCGAATGCGCCCGGTGCGGGACAGCAGCTGCCTCCTTCCAGGTCGAGAAGCTTGATACCCAGTTTTTCGGCGGTCCTGTAGGACGCCGATTCGGCGCCGGGGTACCGGTTCGGGGCGATGCAGCCGAGGAAGAATGCATATTCACGCATGGGAACTCACCCCTCCCTTTCCTTGACAATGCGGTCTGCATTCTTTTTCAGTTCGAAATAATCCAGGATATACTGAATACCTTTTACATATTTGGGGAATCCGTGTGTGGTTGGCGGATCCGCAGGCAGGCCGAGTTTCTTCCGGGCTGCCCTGTTCACGTCGTTGTTGGGGACGCCGTGACCGGTGGTATAGATTGCCTGGACGGTCTTTAAGAAATTGACCGGGATGATGTCTCTCTTGAATGCGAGGTTCCTCATCGCCATAATCACATCGGTCGGGGCGATGTCCCTCGGGCAGCGGTCCGTGCAGCTGTAGCACGTAGTGCAGAGCCACAGGTCTGGATCGGTAAGGGCCTCATCCTCGAGCCCGAGGAGTCCTCTCCTCACAAACTTGCGGATCCGGTAGGAGCTGCGTGGTGCGGACGGGCATGACGCGGTGCAGGTCCCGCACTGGTAGCACATGTGCGGGATGGTCATCGAGATCTTCTCTACGGTCTTGGTAAACTCTGGATGGCGCTCGTCTTCGAAAAGACGGGTGTCGGCGAGTTTCTTCTCGAGTGCTTCAGGGTATCCTTTTGTTCTGGCCATGTATGTCCCTCACGCCTTCTCCATCATCTTGAGCTGGACGCTTCCGGGGGTATCCTCTTTCACCTTGGAGGTCCTCGGGGTGCACAGTTTCTCCTTGATCTTGTTGAAGAGGTCGGTCTCCTTGCCCTTCACCCGGACACCGGTGCGGTGCAGCCGGATGATGTCCTCACCGGGGCAGGCATTCACACAGGCGCCGCAGAGGATGCAGTAGTCCTTGTTGACGGCGATGGTCGGCTCGATCTTGCCCTTCATCTCGCTGGCCTTCTGGGGGGTAGGCAGGTAGATTGCGTTTGCAGGGCAGACCTCGACGCAGGTGGAGCAGCCGCCGGGGCACTTCTCGGGGAAGAACTCGATGTCGCCCTCGAAGAGCTTCTCGACGGTGATGGCCTCGGTCGGGCAGTTCCGGGAGCACCACGTGCAGGTGCAGCACATCTTCTGGTCGATGTCCACCTCTCCGGGGAGTTTCTTCCCCTCGATAACCTCGCGCTCGACGGTGATGCACTCCTCGGGGCAGAGCTCGACGCAGACCTTGCAGGCGTCGCAGCGGCTCTCGTCCCAGACGACCTCGCCCTCGACCTTGCCGGATTCTGCGGTAAACGCCTTGTGCTTCACATCGATCGCGGGGCATACCGCACCGCAGATGCCGCAGAGGGTGCACTTCTCGTCGTCCACCTTGAAGGTGATCTTGCTCTTCAGTGCCTCCTGGCGCTCCTTTGCGCCTTCCCTTGCTCCCTCGTACTCGGGGACGTCCCGGACGATGGCCTCGCGGGGGCACACCTCCTCGCAGATGGTGCACCGGACGCACTTCTCGTCGTCGATGTCGGCCAACATGTCGTATTGCGGGAATCCTTCCTTCTCCACGATGGGGAGGCGCTCTTCCCCGTCAATCTTGAGTGTCAGGGCATTGAACGGGCACATCACCACGCAGACGCCGCAGTAGGAGCACTTCACCTCGTCGATGTCGACGGGTGCTGCATACCCTACCGCTCCACGGCGGGTCGCACCTACGAGCCCGAGTGCGATGGCCTCCTCGGGGCAGGCCTCCACGCAGATGCCGCACCCGGTGCAGACCTCGGAATTGAGCACCAGGTTGTTTACCTGCTGGAGAAGTCTCTGCTCGCAGATGACGTTCACGCCATCCCTAATCTTCTTGAATTTTGGAAACAGTGTCATGGGGTATCCTCACGATTCTCCTGTAGTCACACGTTCATACCTTGGCCTCTGAGGGCACCGCACCCCGGCCTGCCAGCCTTATCACGTCATGCGGACAGGCTTCGACGCAGACTCCACATCCGGCGCACAACTCTGACTTAAAATCGAGAATCATGGCCTTTCCGTGCCTCACCCTGTAGATCTTCTCGTTTGTTGCAGGATCCACGGTGAAGAGTTCGAGCGCATCGACAGGGCATGCCACCACACAGTTGTTGCAACCGGTACAACGGTCCATGTTCACGTGTAATGCAAATGCCATTCTTTTTCACGCACCAGCTTTCAATCGATTGAAAAATCGACTAAAAAACAATAGTTAACGTATATAGATAAACCTGTCTGATTTTTCCGGGCGAAATGAAAAAAACCGGCGTTTATGGATAATTAATTTTAATTAACTTCCCTCAAAATCAACAATTCACATCATAAAAACCCCGTAAATTGCTGCGTTTTCATGAGTCAACACCATTCAATAAGTCAAATAAAAATGTTTATAAGTCTGGTTACCATTGGTGATGGAAATGTTTATCCGGAATGGCAAAAATCCCGCTTCTGCAGCCACCCGGACTCCAGTTTCCGCCGCAACAACGGTGGCTCACCAACTCATCAGGCCATGTGCGGGACTATTTAGAAAATTTCTTCTGCAATCATCATGGTACCCCTTCTCCACAAGGAGAATAGTTGCATGCAACTCAACGGAGTAACCATTGACGACACGTACGCGGAGGCGTTTCCGACCTGGATTGCCCGCGTGATCATCACTGCAGTGACAGAGGAATGGGCAAAGAAAGCAGCCACCGAGGCGACGGGCTTTGCCACGTCCGCAATCGGCTGCCCCTGCGAGGCAGGGATCGAATCCGTGCTCCGCCCCGACGAGACACCTGACGGAAGGCCCGGGGTGTCGATCCTCATCTGTGCATCCAAGAAGAAGCTGAAGGAGCAGGTCGTCGAGCGCCTGGCCGAGTGCGTCCTCACCTCCCCTACCACCGCAGTCTTCAACGGGCTCGCCGGGACCGAGGAGAAGATACCAGTCAAGCTGCACTTCTTCGGCGATGGCCACGAGTACCAGAAGGAAGTGGGAGGCCGCAAGTGCTGGGTCATCCCGATCATGGAGGGTGAATATGTTGGCGAGGAGGAATTCGGGATTGTAAAAGGTGTTGCGGGGGGCAATTTCTTCGTCATGGGCGAGAACCAGATGGCGGCGCTCATAGGTGCACAGGCAGCATCGGATGCAATCGCCAGTGTGAATGGTGTCATCACGAGCTTCCCCGGAGGGGTTGTTGCAAGCGGCTCAAAGGTCGGGTCCAACAAGTACAAGTTCATGCCCGCAAGCACCAACGAGAAGTACTGCCCCACGCTCCGCGAGAAGGTGCCCGACAGCAAGGTGCCTGCCGGTGTCACTGCCGTATATGAGATCGTGATCGACGGCCTTGACGAGAAGGTCGTTGCCGAGGCGATGGCCAGGGGGATAAAGGCAGCCGTGATGGTCCCGGGAGTCAGGTTCATCAGTGCCGGTAACTTCGGAGGCTCTCTCGGGCCATTCAAAATTGACCTGCATAAGATCCTCTGAACCTCTCTCTTTTTCTCTTCGCCTGGGACTCGATCGATTTTTTTTTATAGCTTATTGCCGGATAATTTGTTCACGAAAATTTCGGTGACAAAATGCGGCCGCCGTTCCCGTCCCCGCCGCCGACACTGTGCCGGAATCCTGCCTGAATCAGGACCTAACCGGCAAAGGGAGGGGACATTATCCCCTCTCACTGGCGGGAAGAGGGGGAGAACCGGGACACACTCTTCCCCGATATCGGCAGGCCCGCAGCAGGCACCGTCCTCCAGGTGGATCATGAAGAATCCCGGAAGAGAAGATCTCGGGGGCCTCAGGGACCCGTACGTCATCCGTTATCCCGAGATCGTGGCGCTATCCTCGCGGGACGGGCACCACGTGGAGCTGGTGGAGTTCTTCGAGTGCATAGGCGGCGCCATGTGGGCCCGCCTCCACTATGCAAAGAGCCCCCTCGTTCACTCGGTCCGCACGGTGGGAGGGAGCACCAGGTATATCCTCTCCCCGGGCAGGGTGAACCTCGCCCTTGAGGGATCGAGGTTCCCGGCCGGAATCTGCGGCGTTGACGTGGAAGAGAGGGAGATTGCAATTTCCTACATCGGGCTTGGCGGAGGCGGCGTGGGTGCCTCGGGCTGCCGCTCCCTCGCAGGGGGAGTTATCCGGACGGAATGCGACCCTTCAGGCGGCGGAAAGAAGGCGGGGGCCACCATTTGGCTCCCGCGCCGCGAACGCATCCTCATCGGCGTCGACGACACCGACACCCCGGAAGAGGGGGCCACCTGGACCCTCTGCCACAACATCGCATGTGCAGTCCAGGACGAGCAATCCCGCTACCTCTCCCATACTATCGTCCAGCTCTTCCCGGTCCCATACCGGACCAAGAACTGCGTCGCGGTGGTATGCGAGTTCGCGAGCAGTGATCCCACGCGCCTGGTCTCCGCGTTCCACCGACTCCTCGAACGCCATACCCTCTCTGAAAAGACCGGCATGGCGGTTTTCTCCGGCTTCGACCCCTTCCCCCTTTCCGAATACGGGTGGGCGGTCAAGCGCGGGGAGGTGAGCCCGGATCGCCTCGGGGCGCTGAAAGGATTGGATCTTGCGCATATCATGGAGGGGAGGGGGATCATCGGCGCAGTCGCGGCCATCCCGTTCTCCACCCGCTTCAGGGAGGCGCTGCAGCTGTGCGATGGAACATGCTGAAGGCCCGGCTGCTCTCGGAGGGGACCGCCCGCCTGGAAGGAGAGCCTGGCAATGGCTACATCTCTGCATCCACCGCGGGACCCGGCGCAGGTGGCCCCGGCTCGGTCTTCTTCTCACTCGGAGGGAAACGTGTCCGCCTTGCCCTCGACCAGAAGAGCAGCATCCGCGTCCTCCACCGTGGGGAGGGAAAGGCGGCGCTCTTCGTGGATGGGAAAGAGATTGAAGGCGTCCTCGAGCCAATTGCCCTCCACTGCCCGCGGCAGGCCTACCTCACGGTCAGCAGCGGGTGCATCTTCTCCTGCAGGTACTGCGAGGTTCCCGGCCACCCGCAGCGGAGGAAGTCGGTCGATGAGATCGTGACCATGGTGGAAGGGGTCGCGGACCGGATCGATGCCATCTCCCTGACCAGCGGCGTGATGGGAAGCGTGGAGGAGGAAGAGGAGTACGTCCTCGGGGTCGTCCGCCGGCTCGCACGCGTCGGCATCCCTATCGGCGTCTCGATCTACCCGACGAACGAGAGCGCAGAGAGGCTCCATGCCCTCGGGGTCGTGGAGGTGAAGTTCAACGTGGAGACGGCAACCGACGCCCTCTTTGCGCGGATGTGCCCGGGACTCTCCCGGGACGACATGTGGCAGGCACTCGGGCAGTCCGTTCCCCTCTTTGGGAAAAACCACGTCTTCTCGAACCTTATCATCGGCCTCGGGGAGACAGACGATGAGGTCGTGGAATGCATCCATGCCCTTACGCGGATGGGCGTCATACCGGTGATCCGGCCGCTCTCACCGGCAGCCGGGTGCAGGGGATACCGGCGGCCGCCGAAGGAGCGGATCCTTGCGATCAACCGTATCCACGCGGACGCCCTGCACGAGGCAGGGCTTGATCCGGGAGCGGCCGTGACCATGTGCGTGGCGTGCACGGGGTGCGACCTGGTACCGGGGAGGGACGATCCATGAGAGGACTCGAAGCACTTGGAGAAGCGATCCTGGCTGCCACCGACCGGCGGTACATGGTCCCCGGCTATCCCATCACGGAACTCGGGGCCATGACCGGGGCAGAGATGGTGATCAACGAGAAGACCGGACTTGAATATGCCCTCGGCGATTCGCTCGCCGGGAGAAGGGCAGCACTCATTGTGAAGAACGTGGGCGTAAACGCCTGCGTTGACCCGCTCCTCCAGGCAACCGCCCAGGGGCTCGTAGGGGGCGTGCTGCTGGTTGCGGGGGACGACCCGGATGCAGTGGGTTCCCAGACCTCGCAGGACACCCGTATCTTGGGGGAGATCGCAGAGATCCCGGTCGTCGAGCCGGATGCCGGCACGGCGTTCCGGGCGGTGGAGGCCGCGCTCCAGGCGTCAGAGGAGTTCTCCCGGGTGGCGATGCTCCGGGTGACCCCCGGGTTCCTCGACGGGGAGGTAACCGACAGCCGCGTGTCCCGGAGGGATTTTGGGGGCCGGCTCTCGGACAGGAGCTTCACCATGCACGGGAGGGTGACCGCCTCCCGCGCCCTCTTCAGGAGACTGCAGGAATGGTCGGATGCCTCGCCGCTGAACACCTGGGCAGGCGAGCCGGCGGGAATTGGGCCCGAGCCCGGGGAGAGCCGCGTCGTCACGGTCTTCCCGCCGCCGTCAAGGCTTGCAGAGTTCCGCGATGTCAGGGAGGCAGGTCTCACCTTTGCAAGAGACCACTCCAGGCACCAGATCCTCCCCGAGGATGAGGGAAGGGCGTCGCCCCAGACCCTGGAGGAACGCGGGTATTACCGGACGTTCTGCCGGGACTGCCCGTTCAAGCCGGTCATCGCGCTCATGCAGCACCTCGGCATGCGCCCGGTCTGCGATGCCGGGTGCGTGGTGCTGGCGATGAATCCCCCCTATGGTATCGGGGTGGCGAGCTACGGGATGGGGTCGAGCGTGGGCGTGGCGGCCAGGAGCACGGGGGTTGCCCTCACGGGGGACTACGCGTTTCTCCACAGCGGGATAAACGCGCTGATGGACGTGTACGCGAAGGGACTTCCCCTCCTCTGCGTAATCCTTGACAACCGCTGTGCCGCGATGACAGGGAAGCAGCCATCACTCCCGGTTGAGCACTACATTGGCTGGGCAGGCCCGCACATCGTGGCGGTGCATGAGACAGAAAGAATACGGGACCTGATGCAGGATGCCGCAAGGCCCGGAGTAATCGTGATCAGGGGAACATGCCCGGAGGGGCAGGAACATGAGATCGTGGCATATCGAGATATGTGACGTCACGCTTCGCGACGGGGAGCAGACCCCTGGGGTCTCCTTCACCTGCGAGGAGAAGACGAGGATTGCGGAGGTACTGGACCAGGTTGGGGTGGAGGTGATCGAGGCCGGGTTCCCGGCCACCTCTCCTTACGAGAAGCGGTGCGTGAGTGCCGTTGCATCGCTTGGGCTCGATGCCCGCATCTGCTGCCTGGCAAGGGCGCGGAAGGCAGACGTGGACGCCGCGATCGAGGCAGGCGTCGACATGGTGAGCATCTTCATGCCCACATCTGACCTGCACATCCGGCACAAGTTCCATGCACCGAGGGAGAAGGTGCTCGCGGATTCCCTCGAGATGGTGGACTATACCCACGACCATGGGCTCCAGGTCAGGTTCGCCGCGGAGGATGCCTCAAGGACGGATCTTCCGTTCCTCCTCGAGGTATACCGGCAGGGCGAAGAGCACGGGGCCGACCTCCTCTCCTTTGCAGACACCGTCGGAGCGCTCACCCCCCTCCAGATGTTCCGGACCATGAAGAAGATCGTGAAGACCGTGCACAGGCCGGTCTGCGCACACTGCCACAACGACATGGGGATGGCGACAGCAAACACCCTTGCCGCGGCGGAGGCAGGGGCATTCCAGCTTCACACGACGGTGAACGGGATCGGGGAGAGGGCAGGGAACGCTGCGCTCGAGGAGGTGCTCGTCGGACTCTACATGAGGGGAGGGGTCAGGCGCTACGACCTCTCCCACCTGGTCCCCCTCTCGGAGATGGTCGCCCACTACTCGGGGGTCGGGGTTGATTGTCTGAAGCCCGTGGTGGGCGACCATGCCTTCCGCCACGAGAGCGGCATCCATATCGCCGCGATCCTGGAAGACCCGGAAACCTACGAGTACTTCCCGCCGGAACTCGTCGGGACCACCCGGAAGTTCACTCTTGGCAAGCACACCGGCAAGAAGGCGCTCGAACACGAGGTGGCCCGCCTCGGGTACCAGCTCCCCGAGAAGCAGCTCTGCCAGGTGCTCGAGATGGTCAAGGACCGCGGGGAGAAGAAGGTCGATCTCACCGACGAGACACTGATCGACCTGATCAAGCAGGTGATGGGGGGGCCGCCGCTGTGAGCACTCTTTCGGAGCGGATACTCGGGGCACCCGCAGGGGACTACGTGGACCGCCAGGTTGACCGTGCCTACGTGCACGATGGGACGGGGGTCCTGACGCTCGAGGCATGGAGGGCCATGCAGGCGGGGGTGCCGGCCAGGCCTGGACGCTGTTATGTCCTCTTCGACCATATCGTCCCGGCCAACAACTCGGTCACGGCCGGGCTGCAGCACGACCTCCGCGTGTTTGCCCGGGAACAGGGGCTCCATTTTACTGACGTGGGCGAGGGGATCTGCCACCAGCTGATGGGCGAGGGGATCGCGCTCCCCGGCGAGATCGTGGTCGGGGCAGACTCGCACAGCTGCACCCTCGGGGCATTCGGGGCGTTTGCCACAGGGGTGGGTGCAACCGACATGGCAGCCATCTGGGCAGAGGGGGGGACGTGGTTTCGGGTCCCCGAGACCATCGCCATAAGGCTGCGGGGAGCCCTGTCCGGGCCTGCGGAGGCAAAAGATCTTGCCCTCACCTACGTGGGCAGGCTCTCCATGGACGGCGCCACCTACCGTTCACTCGAGTTCGTGGGAGACGGAGTCGAGTCTCTCTCCGTCGACTCCCGGATGACCATCTCCAACCTGGCGGTCGAGACCGGGGCAAAGGCCGGCCTCTTCTACGCAGACGGTGTAACCTGCACGTACCTCGGGGCGTACGGCCACCGGGTCAGGCCCCAGGAGCCGGAAGAATGCTGCTACGAGAGGGAACTCCACCTTGACCTGGGAGAGGTTGTTCCAGTCGTAGCGGTCCCGCCGAGGGTCGACTGCGTAAAACCGGTCGCTGAGATGGAAGGGATGCCTCTCGACCAGGTATTCGTCGGCACGTGCACCAACGGGCGGTTTGAGGACCTCAACCGGTTTGCCGCGATAATACGGGGAGAGAAGGTGAAGGTCCGCACGCTCATCGCACCGGCGTCAAGAAGCGTCCTCGCCCGGGCCACGGAAACGGGAACCCTCGCGACCCTGATCGCGGCGGGCTGCACCATCCTTCCGCCGGGGTGCGGGCCGTGTCTCGGCGCCCACCAGGGAGTGCTCGGGGAGGGGGAAGTCTGCCTCTCCACTGCGAATCGCAACTTCAGGAACCGCATGGGGGTGGGCGGCGAGATCTATCTCGGGTCGGTTGCCACCGCCGCAGCGAGTGCGCGTGCGGGTTTCCTCGCAGCCCCGGAGGCCATGCCATGAAGATCGAGGGGCGTGCGCTCTGCCTCGGGCCGGATATCGACACCGACGTGATCATCGCGGGCCGCTACCTGCGGACCCGGGACAGGTCGGAGTGGGCAAGGCATGCGTTTGAAGACCTGGACCCGTCCCTCGCCCCGCGCCTGGAAGGGACAGTGATCGTCGCCGGCAGGAACTTCGGGTGCGGCTCTTCCCGCGAACAGGCGCCCATCGCCCTGAAGGAGGCAGGGGTGAGAGGGGTGATTGCGCCCAGTTTTGCCCGTATCTTCTTCAGGAACGCCATCAACATCGGACTTCCCGTCATCGAGTGCGAATGCACCTGCCGCGACAACGAGGCAGTCAGTGCAGACCCGGGGAACGGAACGGTGACGATCGGAACGCACACCTATCATTCACGGCCTCTCTCTCCCCGGATGCTGGAGATACTCTCCGCCGGGGGGCTGGTCGCCTGCTGGAGGGGCAGGAGGTGATCTTCCCCCGCCAGTGCAAGGAAGTGGGGCACGCGTCATCGCGCCCATGCGGGGAGAAGGTGTATTTCCTCTCCCGTTACCTCGTCCACGAAACGGGAGACGGCCCGGAACTGCTGGAGGTGCTCCCGGACCAGGAAGAGGCTGGCCTGATGCGCTCCGTCAGAGAATCGCGGGTGCTCGCGGGTGCCGGGGAGGTGACGGTCCACCCGGTGAAGGTCCAGATCCATGATCGCGCCCTGCTGGTCAGGCTGGCGATGGAGTCCGGGACCCGGTGCACGATATTCACCGGCCTGGATGAGCATACCACGTTCGTCCTGGACCCCGATACAGACGAATTCCAGACGGTCCACGTCTACGATGTCATCCCACCCCGCCCCAGCCTCTCCGCTTCGATCCGGGAGCTCGAAGCGGCAGGGCTCTTTGGCGATCTCGATGTCGTCTTCGCGCACACCCTCCGGGACATCTCCCGCCTTGGTGCAGACATATACCCCTGCAGGGCCGCAGGGTTTGCCAGGACCCTTGATGCCGATCGCCTGCAGGGAGGAGAGAAGGTCGCGGGGTGCATGACCGGCGCCGAGTTCGTCCGGGAATGCTACGGGGAGAATTTCGGGATGGTCGAGATCTGCCCCCTGAAGATGGTAAACCATGAACCGTTCATAGCCAGGTGCTGCCGGAAGGAGCGCGAGGGTATCGGGTTCTACAACGGGAAGTTCGGAGCGGTGGTGCACTGGGGTGCAGGCCCATCCCAGATCTTCCGTGCGGTATGCAGCCTCCTTGCACAATGGAGGGAGCGGGCATGAGAGTTGCCGTGGTCGAGGGCGACGGGATCGGGCGCGAGGTCATCCCGGTGGCAAAGAGGGCGCTTGAGGTGCTCCGCCCGGACATGGAGTTCTTCCCGGTTGATGTGGGGTACGGGAGGTGGGAGCGGACGGGCCAGGCTATCACTGACGATGACCTCCGGGAGTTCGCGTCAGCCGATGCCGTACTCTTCGGGGCGGTCACCACCCCTCCCTCGCCCGACTACCGGAGTGTCATCGTGCGCATCCGAAAAGAACTCGACCTCTATGCAAACCTCCGGCCCGTGTGGGGCAACGGGTTCGACATCATGATCGTCCGCGAGAACACCGAGGGGCTGTACTCGGGCGTGGAAAAGATAGAGCAGGACTCGGCCTGCACCGTCCGCTGCATCACGCGGAGGGGGAGCGAGCGGATCGCGCGGTTCGCGTGCGGGTTGGCGCGGGCGAGGGTGGGCGTCACCATCGGCCACAAGGCGAACGTCCTCAAGTCAGATGTCTTCTTCCGCGAGATCTGCATCGCAGAGGCTACGGCTGCCGGTGTTCCCTGGAAGGAGTGCTACATCGATGCCCTCTGCCTCGACATCCTCCAGCACCCGGAGCGGTACGACATCATCGTGACCACCAACATGTTCGGCGACATCCTCTCAGACGTGGCAGCATACCTCGTGGGAGGCCTCGGCCTCCTGCCGAGCGGAAACCTCGGTGAGCGGCACGCGCTCTTTGAGCCTGTTCACGGAAGCGCCCCCGACATCGCCGGGAAGAACCTCGCAAACCCGATTGCCGCGCTCCGGAGTGCCGCCATGCTGCTCCTGCACCGGGCGAATGACCGGGAGGCTGCAGAAAAGATCGAGAAGTCGATCAGCGCGGTGTGTGCACGAGGTGTCCTGACCAGGGATATGGGGGGGAACCATGGTACCGCGGAATTTGGAAACGAAGTGATCAGGGAATTGGAATCGATGATTCGGAATTAACCCTGCATTTTTTCGGGATGGTTTATATACTGTGCCTTTCAAAGGAACATGTTGAATATGGGAAAAGTGCTCCTTGTCGATGATTCCGAGCTCACCCGTTATCTCATGAGCCAGATCCTCATCTCTGGGGGCCACGAGGTGGTGGGAGAGGCGAGCGACGGGATCGAGGCACTCCAGAAGGTCAGGGAGACCAGCCCCGACGTAGTCATCCTGGACGTCATCATGCCCAAGATGAGGGGCCCCGAGACCCTCGAGGAGATCAGGAAGATCAGCCCCGCGACGAGGGTGATCATCTGTTCCGGAGATCACCAGGAGCACACCGTCAGGGACGTCGTAAAAAAGGGCGCATCGGGCTTCATCATCAAGCCGTTCAAGAAAGAGGCGGTCCTCCAGGAGATCAACAGCGTCCTTGCAGGGCAGGCGCCCTGACCTTTTTTTCCTTCAGGATGTCCTGACGGATCCTCCATACCAATCCTTTTTTCCCGCCGGGCCCTGATCTGAAGGTATGGTATATGCCAGTTCCAGGAGGACCTGAACCCGAATGATCAGGGTTGGCGTGCATGTCTCCATCGCCGGATCGATCTCTCTCGCGGTGACCCGGGCTGCAGAGGCAGGCTGCAACACCTTCCAGATATTCTCCCGGAACCCGAGGGGATGGGGATACCGGGAACTCCCGGTCGAGGATACGGCGCAATTCAGGGAGGCCCTTGCAAATTCCGGCATCTTCCCGGTCTTTGACCACATGCCCTACCTCCCGAACCTTGCCACCCCAAGGGAGGAGATATACGGGAAGTCGTGCGCGGCCCTGACCGCGGAACTCCTGCGGTGCAGCACCCTCGGCATCCCGTTCCTCGTCACGCATCTTGGGCATCACCTCGGCGAGGGCATCGGGGAAGGGAGGGCCCGGGTCATCCGGGCCGTCAACCTCGCACTTGAAGCCGCACCAGACAGTGTCATGCTCCTCCTCGAGAATACCGCCGGCGAGAAGAACGGGGTGGGGAGCACCTTCGAGGACATCAGGGCGGTAATCGACGGGATCGAATACCCCGAACGAACAGGCGTCTGCTTCGACACCTGCCACGCCTTCGGCGCGGGGTACGAACTCCGCACGCCGGAAGGAATCGGCGAGACCCTTGACCGGCTCGACGAGGTCATCGGGCATTCCTGCGTCCGCCTCATCCACCTGAACGACTCGAAGGGGGACCTTGGAAGTGGTCTCGACCGTCACGAGCACATCGGCCTTGGATCGATAGGGGAGGAGGCCTTCGCTCACATGCTTCAGTCGGACTTCTTCCAAAAAAGGCCGCTCATATGCGAGACCCCCGTCGACGGACGAAGGGATGACAGGGGCAATATCAGAAAAGTCTTGGAACTTGCAGGCGGGAAGTGAGCGGGGTCAGGCAGGCAGCCCGTCTCTCCAGGGATAGGGCTGGTTGACCGGATGGCCCCGGCATATTATCGCCAAGGGCCCGGCTCTGCAGCCGGTTTTAGGTCCGGCCCGTGCAACTTTCCTTGTGCCGCACCACCGGGGCGCCAGGGAGACCCGGTTGTTGATCCACCTTCGGTCTCGAACCGGAAGGTCTCCCCCGTGTCCCCCGGCCAGGGAATTACCATATCGCACGATGCGGTTTATGGCCTTCTCACACCTGCCCTTTCCGGCAGGCAATCAGGGACCATTACGCCCTCGGAAGAGGAATAGAACTCAGGTGTATGCGTCCTTTCCACCAGGTCACCGAGATGTTCTTCAAGTGCCCTCGTGAGGGCCAAGCATTTTTGCCCGTTCACACCCTTCACGGAGACGGCCACCTGGCCGTCTTTGCCAATTACTATCTCAAGTTCCTGCATCTCCATTGTGATCGTCACCTCATACCAGCCGCACCACCGGGCGATCCTTCATCACCACGTGGCCGGTCCGGTTGTCGCGGGCAGTGACGAGAAGCCTCTTGTTCTCGTCGAGGGAGAACGAGATCTCGAACCGGGACTCGTCCCTCATTGCCGGCGGGTGTGCGGGAATGAAGAAGGGAGCATTCTCATTCATCCAGAAGGCATCCCTCTTCTCCCGCTCTTCGTCCGGGAGATCCACGAGCCGCACCCCTCCCCCGGGATCGCTCACGAGCTCCCGCTGTGCTGCCCTGTCTCCCCCCTTGGCCTTTCCCATCTCGAATATGGGGACTCCCATCTGGGCCTGCCCGTCGTAGGTGGCGCGTATGAGGAGACGGGCCAGGGGGCGCTTGCTGGGGTAGGGGTCTCCCTGCCGGACGAGCGTCCGGAACTCGTGCGCTCCTGTACGCGAGTTCCAGAACCGCAGCGCATAGTCGTGCTGGACATGGTCATCGAGGTCGATCCCGGCTGCACATGCTGCCGCCCCCCGGGCGACAGTGACGAGAGGGTGGTCGTACCGTATCTTCTCCCTGCCGAACCGGTGCTCGAGCGCCTTTTTGACGGCCGGGACCTGGCTGCACCCCCCTACCATGACGACGCCAGCAAGATCCTCCTCGGAGAACCCCCTGGAATAGGCCCCCTGGAGCGCCCTCTGCACCGTGGCGTTCAGGCGGGGGAAGACCCCTCTCTTCTCCAGCAGCCGCTCGAACTCGTCCCGCGTGTAGGGTGTCGAAAATTCCCCTCCTTCCCCGGGCAACGGCCGGATGGAGATATCCGTCTCATTTTTGAGGGAGAGCATCTCCTTTGCCCGCTCGCAGGCCGAGAGGAGGGAGCGGGAGAGCGACACTCCCGCCTGTCCACCGAGCGCGGGCCCGCACCTCTCGCGGATATCCTCAAAGATCCACTGGTCCATATGCATCCCGCCGATATCCTCCCCTGCTTTTCCGAGCACCCTGCAACGGCGCCCCTGGCCGCTCTCACCCTCCTCGAGGCGGACCACCGAGACATCGAGGGTCCCGCCTCCCATGTCAAAGAGCATGAACACTTCACCGGGTCTGAGTGCGAGCCCCGAGGCCACGGCAGCGGCGGTCGCCTCGTCCACGACCCGCACCCTTCCAATCCCCGCAGAACCGGCAAGAGTGATCACCCAGTCCTGGTAATGTTCGAATGATTCGACCGGCACCGGGAAGACCGCCTCGATGTCACCGTCGCCTGCCGCTGCCGGAAGCGTTGAGAGGACGGCCCCGAGGAAATCGGCCCCCACCTCCCGGTAACTCCTGCTCCCTCCCGGCAGCGGCACCCTGACAGGACTCCGCGTGGAGATGTAGTGCTTCATCCAGCGGACCGTTGCGGGAGAGTCACGCAGGCCCAGGTCATGAACCTGCTGCCCTATCCACCTCGCCTCGCCCCCCCCGTAATGGATCAGGGAGGGGATTTGCGGCATGCTGACCTGGTCGCCGCTGGACGGGCGGGACCACCCGGGGATCTCGAGTATTCGGGCAGAGCCCAGGGTCTCGTCCCAGCAGGCAAGTACCGTGTTTGAGGTGCCGAAATCCACGGCAATCCTACACGGCATGAAGGCCCCCCCCATTCAGGGTCATCCAGGTCATCTCCGGCTCTTCGACGATCTCAATATCATAGGGTCCGGCAGGCATCCCCGATCCGCCATACGCGATGCTGTGGCGGAACTTTCCTGTGAGGAGGCGCTCGAGGAACTTCCACTGCGCGGCCTGCCCTGGAGCAAGTTCCCGGGTGATGCAGGACTGCACGTACGCGATATCTGCAGGGGTGGTCTGGCACATCGGCCTCGTCCAGGGGATCCCACAGAGCTGCAGTGATCCGTCCCTGCCCGCAGCCGCCATCATGTGGAGGGCGGGAACCAGGCAGATGCCATTGCGGGCGTCGGCGCTGACCACGCGGGTGCGGATGAGTGTGCCCCCAGGGAGGGAGATGAGGGAGAGTGTGCCGCCATCGGCTGCGCTTGCGAGGAGACTTCCATCAGGGTGCACCGAGAGTGAACGGACTCTCCCCGCATGGCCAGGGATCGTCTTCAGTGGTTCGCCGGAGGGAATGCTCCACAACCTGACGGTCCGGTCCCAGCTCCCTGTTGCGAGGACTCTCCCGTCACCCGTGATCCCGAGGCATGAGACCACGTGTGAATGCCCCCGGATGCGGGTATGCATGTGCCCGGACTCCAGGTCCCATATGATTGCGGTCCGGTCATGGGAACCGCTCACCAGGAACTGGCCAGAAGGCGAGAACGCAAGCGAGGTGACCGGGCTGTCGTGTCCCCCGAGCGAGGTGACCGGCTCTCCGTCTGGCAGCGACCAGAGACGGACCTCGGCATCCCAGCCTCCGCTTGCGAGGAGAGTTCCGTCGCGGTTGATTGCCAGGGCATAGACCCCGCCCCCGTGTCCTTCGATGGTTGCACGGAGCGACCCAGAAACGAGGTCCCAGAGCGAGATCCTGCCATCTGCATCCCCGCACGCGGCCAGGGTTTTCGAAGGGTGGAGCGCGAGGCACTCGATCCTGCCGCAAAAGAGGTCGTGCGTGTGCACCAGTTCGCGTGTCCCCGTCTCCCATACCTTGAGAATGCCGCCCTCGCTTCCGCAGGCGATGAGTTCTCCTCCCGGGGTGGAGGCAAGGCAATGGATCGGAGCGCCGGGCCCCTGCATGACTGCCTGCAGTTCACCGGAAGGGAGCGCCCACGACCTGACCGTCCCATCCCACCCGGCGCTTATCAACCCCGTCCCCGCACTGTTGACTTCGAGGAGCCGGATCAAACCGTGGTGGGCCTTCCTCACCTGGAGCCTCTTTCGCCCCGGGACAGACCATATGTGGAGGTAGCCGTCGCGGCACCCCGCAACGAGGAATTCTGCCGCCGGGTGGAGTGCGAGGGACGTGATCCCCTGCCCCGGGACATCGATGCGGATCACCTCTTCCCCGGACATGAGCGAGATCAGCATGGCAGCGTTGTCTCCAGTCGCAAGCGCAGCGAAATTCCCGCCCGGAACGGCGCACCATGCGATGAACCGGCGTGGGGTGGTCGGCACGAGGGTGCGGAGTGTGCCGTCCACGGAATTCCAGGCCTGAAAGGTCCCCCTCTCGTCGATCCCTGCCAGGATCGCGCCCCCACAGCAGAAGACGAGGTCCCGGATGGCATGCCCCGATCCCGCGATTTCGGTGTAATGACCGCCTTTTCCCCAAATCCCTGCCCTGCCATCCCTGTAGCCGGAGGCGACCATCTCACCGTGGGCTGCAACGGCCGTGACCGCGCCATGATGGACATCCCTCCGGTTCTCGCCACTGCAGTCCGGCCAGTTCCATGAGCACACATACCCGTCACTCCCTCCTGAGCACAGTGTGTCGCCCCCTGGAGCAAAGGCAACCGAGGTGACGGGTGCACCATGCGCCCGCAGTTCGCGGATGAAAGCACCGGTTCGAATTTCCACGACCCTGATTGACCCGTCCACTGCTCCGATTGCAAGTGCAAGTCCGTCCGGACTGCATGCGATCGCCGTGGCGCTGCCGCCCACTGGTCTGCCCGACGACAGGAGCACTCCTGCAGGGAGGGACCAGTGGCAAAGGGTGCCGTCGCAGCTCAGGGTCGCAAGGTGCGCTCCGCCAGGGGGGAATACGGCATGTTCGATCCTGCCAGCCGGGCCGGTAAGTGCGCCTGCCGCAGCCTGCGGCGGGTCCGGGTATTCCCACCGGTCCGGGACCAGGGCGAGGAGATCCTTCCAGAGCGGGAGGTCTCCTTCCGGCGGATTCCACCCGGATAGACGGAGGATATGCACCGCGTCGACAACAATTTCGATCGGTGCGAGGAAGAGGAGCGCATACATCTCCTCCCACTGACTCTCGCGCCGGGATCCTTCCATGTGGGCTCTCCAGTCCTCAGGCGACCACGCGGCGGCCTCGGGGCGGCGTGCGAGGGCGCAGAAGAGACCGGCCATCCCTTTTTCCCGGGCGGCGGCGAGCGCCCTGGCGCGGACGCGGGGTGAAGCACCGCGGAGTGCGTGTACCAGGAGAGGGTGACCCTCGAAGGGGTCGAGCTCCCGCCAGGCCTCTGTCTGCCCGGAAAGGAAGAGGAAGAGCGCCTGCTTCTCCTCACTATGGGGAAGGTAACCCTGTTCCCGTGCAATGTTCGTGAGGCCGGGGTCCCCATCCTCGGTCACGCAGTCGCAGAACGCGTCGATCGCCTCTTGTGAGCCGAGAGATGAGAGGCATTCCCTTGCCATTCTTCTCACCTCAGGATAGGGTGATTCGGCCAGTGCTTGGCCAAGGGCGCGTACGGCTTTGCGGTCTCCATCCCTGGCAGCGGAGGCCAATTGCGTTATCGCAGATGACCTGGCGAGCCTCCCGAGAAGGGGTGCACGGCAGGAGATCCGCGCCAGCATCCGGTCCATTGAGGGCATGGAAGGTTCACCGCTCGCCGGGAGAGAGAACCGGTTCAAGGCGGATCGAGCCGCCGGATGGCCCGGCAGGAGACACGGGCGGGGAGGCCGAGAGGGCCCTTCCCTCGGTCAGCCATGCCTGAAGTCCGCCGATGACCTCCTTCTGGGAGATCGAGAGAGGCACCTGTGTCCCCAGCGCGGCGAGGATGTCCCCGGTGCAGACCCGCCGCATCTCCTGGTTGAATGCATGGTACATGGCATCGATGACAGTCTGCTCGATCTCGGCGCCCACGTATCCTTCGGATGCCCTCGCCAGGTGATCCAGGTCGAAGTCATCCGGCAGAAGGCCCCGCCTGCGCAGGTGGACCGAGAAGATCTCCCTGCGCTCCGCGGCAGAAGGGAGGTCGAGGAAGAACACCTCGTCAAAGCGACCCTTGCGGAGGAGTTCGGGGGGGAGTGCCGAGATGTCGTTTGCCGTCGCCACCACGAAACAGGGGGAGGTCTTGTCCTGCATCCAGGTGAGAATGCTCGCAAAGACCCGCTGGCTGGTCCCCGAGTCCCCGTTTCCGAACGAAAACGCCTTCTCCATCTCGTCGATCCAGAGGATGCAGGGGGAGATGGTCTCGGCGAGCGCCAGTGCCCGGCGCGTCCTCTCCTCCGACTCCCCGACATAACTCCCAAAGAGCGCACCCACGTCGAGCCGGAGCAGCGGGAGCCTCCACATCCCGGCAATCATCTTGGCCGTGAGGCTCTTTCCTGTCCCGGGGATGCCGATCAGCGCGATACCCTTGGGGGAAGGCAGTCCGTATTCCCTCGCCTCCCGTGAGAAGGCCCGCTCCCTGAGGCGGAGCCACTCCTTGAGCACCGCGAGGCCCCCCACGTTCTCCGCGGTCTCTGTTGCGCTGTAGAACTCGAGTGCCTCGCTCTGGGAGAGGATGTCCTTCTTCTCCGAGACCACCGCGTCGATGTCGCGGTCATCGAGCCGCCCGTGACGGACGATCGCCTTCGCAAACGACCTGCATGCCTGGTTGAGGGACATCCCGAGCGCGGCCTGGATAAGTTTCTCGCGACCGAGGGGAGTAAGGGAATCGCCGGCCCCGCTCCCCCTCAGCAGCCGGTCGAGTTCCTGCTCAAGTTCCCTCGCAGAGGGAGGCGGCACGTGGAGCACCACGGCATCGTCGCGTATCTCGTCAGGCACCTTCAGAGAAGGGGTGACCACCACCATCGTCCTCCGGGTGAACCTGAACTTCTGGGCAAGGTTCCGTAGCCGCCGTTTCACGCCGGGATTTCCCCAGAACTCGTGGAAATCCTTGAGCACAATGACGGCGGCCTCGTCGGTCTTCTCCATCTCGTCAAGAGCGAGGAGCGGGTCTCTCGCGGGAGATCCCCTGCCAGCTGCGTATCCTTCCCCAGAGAACCCTTCCGCAATGTCCCAGGCCAGGAAAGGTCTTTTAGGAGAGAAACGGCTGCAGACTTCCTGCAGCATGCGCATCGCCCTCTCTTCCTCCGCGGTGTGCAGGATGAGCAGGGTGATGCGGGCCCGGAGGCAGAGGTCGATCTGCGAAGGGATGTCGGGATCTCCTCCCCTTGAACTCATGCCCACCTCCTCACCACGATGCGGATACTGCCGTCCTCCTGCGGAGCCTCTTCGACCATGGTGTAGCCCTCCCGCACGGCCTGTTCGTGCACCATCCTCCTCGCATATTCCTGCTGGAGGCGGGGATAGTCCCGCCGCAGCCTCTCGAGGACCTTCCTGTCCGCGCCCTTCACCCCCCACGAGTCTGCAAGGAGGTCGTAGCACCCGTCGGCGTTTTGGACAAACCCTACTCCGTACCCATCCCTTCCTGCAACCGCGAGGTCGACCTGCTGCACGCCGTGGTATCCCCTGACGGTTCCCCCGCGTTCGACCTGGTAGCCCATCTCCTCAAGGCACTGAGCAAGAACCGACCGGTCCCTGAAGGCAGTTTTCACCCGCGAAAAATGCGACATGGGTCAGGCACACCTCCGCCCGCAGGAGAGAATGCCCCTCTCAGGGAACCCGGTGGTGGTCACTTCGCCCCCGCTGGCGATGGTGAACTCGACACCGGTCCCCGCATCTCCTCCTTCGGGACCGGGCGAGATCCTTCCCGAGAGGGAGATCATCTCCTGGTTTGCGGAGGCGCAGAGCGAGGATTGGGTGCGGTCTTCACGGACGAAGGGCCCTGCGACGAGGAGGTCAGTCTCCTGCAAAAGCGCCCGCCAGTCCCTTCTGCGGGTCGACAGGAGCTTCTCTGCAGGGTACCCGCTGAACGTGACAACGGACTTCCCCGACTCGCGGATCATCTTCCCGAGTGCGGCAAGGGGGGCTGCCTGGCAGAACGGCTCTCCGCCGGAAAACGTGACCCCCGCTATTCCGGGGACTGCGAGGATGCGTTCAGCCAGGTCCCACTCATGGACGAGGCTCTTCTTCGCAAATGACCACAGGTCCCGGTTAAAGCAGCCCTGGCACCTGAGCGGGCAGCCCTGGACCCAGACAACCGCCCGGAGCCCGGGGCCGTTCACCCCGGACCGCTCGAGAAACCCGGCACAATTGATCATCCTGCCTGCACCCCGCATGACCCCCGGTGGCCACTCAATTCCCGCAACGTCTCCTCCCCCTGATACATGAAAAGAGAGGTTTCCTGGCGGCATGGTATAAGTCCTTCTCTCTGCGGCCGTATTTTGCCCAAAAAGTACTACGATAGTATTACATAGGTATTGCAAGACCCCCTCCTGCCAGGCCCCCTCGCGCCGGCCAAATCAGCCGCTAAAATATAATTAAGGAGTAAATATTCTTTATTTCAAAATTTCAGATTTTCTCCTTGGTATTCTATAAGAGTGATCAATTTCCCCAGTTCATGGCATTTTTATTTCATAAGGCATACCGGAGCGCCGCATGATATTATGAACGCTCTCTGCCAATGAGTATACAGTGAAAGCCACTTTCGATGGGACGTGGGTAAGGGTTGGCCCAGAAAGCCGGGCACTCTACGACCAGAGTGGCTATGGCCGGCCCGAGAAGGATGGGGTAAGGCTTGCACCCGAGGAGGCGCTGTACCTCGTTCACCGGGGACGCCTCGGCGTCGCCGGGTATCCTTTCGACCGGTTCCTCGCGGTGTGTGCGGAGAAGCCCAATTTCCTGCGGAGTTACCTGGTGTACAGGGACATCAGGGAGAGGGGATACGTCATACAGACCGGGCCGCACGACTTCCGTGTCTTCAGGAGGGGGCAGAGGCCCGGCACGGGCCAGTCCCAGTACATGGTCCGGGTCATCTCCGAGAGGGACATGATCGACTTCTCAAGCCTCGTCAGGGAGGCAACCGCCTCGCTCAACCTCAGGAAGCAGCATGTCCTCGCGGTGGTCGACGACGAGAACGAACTGACCTATTACGAGGTGAAGATGCCCACGCTCCCCCGGGTTGAGCAGGAGGCGGCCGAAGGAAATTTCCGGGGGGAACTTGTCGGGAAGTACGCAATCGTCCACGCAGCCGGACCCATGGCCTTGATCCCTGCCACATTCGGGATGCAGCTCGACCCGGACCGCCTGGTGCTTGCCCCCCTCGAGATCCTCAACCTGATGCGTTCCGGCCGGCTCACCCTTTTCCGGAACGGCGAACCCATAGATCCCGGGAAGTACCTCCGGATGGCGCAGGAGTCTGACCTCGAGTTCCCCGAGAAGGTTGCAGTATACGACGATTTGAGGTGCCGCGGCTTCGTCCCCCGTACCGGTTACAAGTTCGGCCACCATTTCCGGGTCTATTCAGGAAAAAAGGTCCATTCAGAGATGCTGGTACAGGCTCTCCCGGCAGGAGCGGCACTCCCGATGAGCGCCATCTCGAGGTCCGTCCGCCTGGCTCACAGTGTGAAAAAGAAGATGTTGTTCGGGTGCGAACATAGTCAAGGAATCCAGTACGTGGAATTTGCCCGGATAAAACTGTGAGTAGGTAACCCATGCAGGCACCTTTAAACCCCTGGTCCAGCCAGCAGTCCGAAGATATCGAGAAACTCTTCACCATGTTCGGCATCGAGCCGATCGCCAGCATTGAAGGGATCCTCCCCCGCGTGCCATCGTTCATCAGCCGCGGTGTCGTGGTCGGCCACCGCGATTACCGCCAGATCGCCGAGGCCATCAGGGACAGGAGGCCCTTTCACGTCCTGACCGGGTTCATGCCCTCCGGCCACCCCCACCTCGGCCACCTGATGGTGATGAAGGAGGTGGTGTGGCACGTGGAGCAGGGCGGGACCGGGTATATCACCATCGCGGACAGGGAAGCCCATGCAGTGCGTGACATCCCCTGGACGAAGTGCGACGAGTACGGGAGGGAATACCTTGAGTGCCTGTATGCGCTCGGATACCGGGGGCATACCTACTTCCAGAGCAGGAACAGGAAGCTGGCAGACCTTGCGTTCGAGGCGGCCACCAGGGTGAACTTCTCGGAACTCCAGGCGATATACGGGTTCTCGGACGAGACCGCGCTTGCCCACGCCGAGAGCGTGATCACCCAGGTTGCCGATATCCTCTACCCCCAGGTGCACAGCCCCCCTGCTCCCACCATCGTCCCGGTCGGCATCGACCAGGACCCCCACATCCGGCTGACGAGGGGTGTCGCCCACAAGCTCCGGATGTTCACGGTGGAGGAGAGGGACGGGTACATCAGTGTCCGGTCCAAGAACGCCCCTCCCGCAGCCCTCGAGGAAGTGCACCTGCGGTTTGCAGGTTCAAAGAAGTACGAAGGACATGTCGATATTCCCGGAGGGCGGTGCAGCGATGTCAGCGCAATGGTGCGCCAAATCGAGATCGCGCACGGAGGGTACGGGTTCTTCACGCCCTCTTCGACCTACCACCGCTTCATCCCCGGCCTCCAGGGAGGCAAGATGTCAAGCAGCGTCCCCGAGAGCACCATCACTTTCACGGAGCCCGACGACGTGGTGAGAAAGAAGGTGATGGCTGCGCTCACCGGCGGCCGGCCGACGCTCGCGGAGCAGAAGGAGCAGGGCGGCGAGCCGGATCGATGCCCCCTCTTCCTGCTGAACCTCTTCCACATGGTGGAGGACGATAGAGAGCTCGCCGAACTACGCAGGCGCTGCCTTGGGGGGGAGATGATGTGCGGGCAGTGCAAGAAGGAGACCGCAGAACGGGTGCTGGCCTTTGTCCGGGACTTCCGCGAGAGGATGGAGGCGGTGGCGCACCTGGTGAAGGTGGAGTGATATGGACCTGTCACTGAATGAAAAAAGGCTCTTGAAAGTCCTTGAAACGATTAAAAAAGGAGACCCTGCCACACTTGCCGCCCGCATGGACACGACGGCGGAGTCGGTGATCCAGTTTGCCCTGCTGCTGGAAGGCCGGGGACTCGCCAGGGTGGAGAAGAAGGTCGATACCACCTATCACCTCACCGAAGAGGGAGCCAGGTATGCAAGGGAAGGCCTGCCCGAACGCCAGATGCTTAAGAGTTTCGCGGACCGCATCCCGATGTCCGATCTGACAGCGCACCCCCTCTCCCGGGTCGGGATAGGCCAGATGCGAAAGAAAGGATGGGTGGCAATCCGCGACGGGATGGTGGAGAAGACCGGAAGGGATGCACCCGGGGAGGACGAGATCGCCCTCGCCGATCTCTCGAGGGGGGGTGAAGGAGTCGCCCTGCTCCAGAAGAGGGGGCTCCTCTGCGAGCACCAGGAGTCCGTCTACCTGATCACCGTAACCCCCGAAGGTGAGGCCCTTGCAGCGAAGGGACTGGATCTCGTGGAGGAGGTAGGGACCCTCACGCGCGAGCAGATCACAAGCGGCGCCTGGAAGGATCTTCGCATCAGGCGCTACCGCCTGGAGACCCTGCCAAGGAAGATCTACCCCGGGAAAGTCCACCCGTACCAGAGGCTCCTGGACGAGATGCGGCAGATCCTCCTCGAGATGGGTTTTGCGGAGATTTACGGGGGACTGGTGCAGAGTTCGTTCTGGAACTTCGATGCCCTCTTCCAGCCCCAGGACCACCCTGCCCGCGAGATGCAGGACACCTTCTTCCTGAAAGAGTCTGTCCCGGTACCCCCGGGATTTGAGAAAGTGAGGGATATGCACCTCCACGGCGGCACCACCTCGTCGACGGGATGGGGGGGCCACTGGAGCCGGGGGAAGGCAGAGCAGTGCGTGCTTCGCACCCACACGACAAGCCTCTCCATCCAGCACCTCGTCGCTCACCCCGAGCCCCCCGTCAAGGTCTTCTGCATCGGCCGGGTCTACCGGAGGGAGTCCATCGACTCCACGCACCTGGCGGAGTTCGAGCAGCTGGAGGGGATCGTCATGGACAGGGACGTTACGTTTCGCCATCTCCTCGGGTTCCTGAAGGAGTTCTACGGGCGCATGGGCTTTGAGGATGTGAGGTTTCGGCCCGGGTACTTCCCCTACACCGAGCCTTCCGTCGAACCCGAGGTCTACGTCGACGGGCTAGGATGGGTCGAGATGGGGGGTGCCGGCATCTTCAGGGAGGAGGTGCGTGCCCCGTGGGGTGTCGCCCATCCCGTGCTGGCATGGGGCCTCGGCGTCAGCCGGGTCGCGATGCTGCGCCTGGGTTTAAAGGACCTCCGGCAGCTCTACAGGACCGACATCGACCTTGTGAGGGAGACGCCCTCGTGGCGGCAGGCCAGTGAGACCCGGGGGGGACCGTGAGATGGCAGTGATCACTCTTCACTACCGTTACCTGGAGAGGCTGGTGGGATGCGACAGGGCAACGATACTCGAACGACTTCCCATGATCGGGTCTGACATCGAGCGCGTCGAGGAGGACCACGTCGACGTGGAGTTCTTCCCCTCCCGCCCGGACCTCTTCTCGGTGGAGGGGGTCGCAAGGGCAATGAGGGGTTTCCTCGGCATTGAGTCGGGGCTCCCCGAGTACAGGGTCACGCCGTCCGGCATCAGCTTCTCGGTCGACCCGGGGCTGGCCTCGATACGCCCGTACCTGGGGACCGCGGTCATCAGGGGGATCGCGCTCGACGAGGAGTCAATCCTCTCGCTCATGGGCCTCCAGGAGGCGCTTCACTGGGCACTGGGCCGCGGCCGGAGCAAGGTTGCGATAGGGATCCACGACCTGGACCATGTGACGCCCCCGTTCCGCTACATCGCCGAGGAGCGCACGAGGGCATTCGTCCCCCTGGATTACGACCGGGAGATGACCATGGAGGAGATCCTGGATGAGCATCCCAAGGGGCGTGCATATGCGGCGATCGTCAGGGATTTCCCGAAGTTCCCCCTCATCGTGGACGCCTGCAACCAGGTCCTCTCGTTCCCCCCCATCATCAACGGGGAGCTGACCCGCGTGACCGCGGACTCGAGAAACCTCCTCCTTGATACGACGGGCACCGATGAACGGGCCGTGATGACTGCCGTCAACATCATCTGCACGGCGCTTGCCGATGCCGGGGGGAGGATCGAGAGCGTTCTCATCTCCGGCTCCCATGTCCCGACCCTTGCACCTTCTACCAGGCTGGTGAGCGCCCGCGAGTGCAGCGCGCTCCTCGGCGTCGATTTCACCCCTGCAGATCTCTCCCTTCTCCTGCGGAGGATGCGGTTCGCAGCGGAACCGGCGGGAGATGACGGGGTCAGGGTCACGGTACCCTGTTACCGGGCAGACATCATGCACGACTGGGACATCTTCGAGGATGCCGCCATCGCGTACGGCTACGAGAACTTCAGGGCCGAACTTCCCCCCACCTTCACGATCGGGCGGGCACACCCCGCAATGGTGATCGCGTCCATGGTCCGCTCGCTTGGCACGGGCCTCGGGTACCAGGAAGTGATCCCGTTCACGCTGACCAGTGAGAGGGTGATGTACCAGAAGATGCAGCGCCCTGATGCGCCGGAGACCCTCGGTGTCCTTCACCCTATCAGCGAGGAGAACACCATCGTGCGGACCACGATGCTGCCGCTCCTCATCGAGATGCTCCAGTTCAACCGGCACCGCGAGCTCCCGCAGCGGCTCTTTGCCGTGGGAGACGTGGTCGAAGGCCTCGCAACCTTCCAGAAATCCGCCTTCGTCTCGCTCCACCCGGCTGCAGACTTCTCCGAGGCCTATGCGGTGGCAGATGCCCTCTGCAGGGAATTGTCCATTCCCTATACCACAGAAGAGTCATGGGACCCCGCCTTTATCCAGGGGAGAAGGGGGAGCCTCGTGGCGAATGGCCGCACGGTCGGGACCTTCGGGGAGATCCACCCAGCAGTGCTGAACGCCTTCGAACTCGAGCACCCTGTTGCAGCCGTTGAGATCGACCTTAGAGCCGTACCGGGATACCCCTCCGGGCAAGGTACTCCTTGACCTGGCGGACGGTCATCTCCCCATAGTGAAAGACGCTTGCGGCCAGGCACGCGTCCGCTTTTCCCCTGACGAACCCGTCGTAGAAGTGCTCGAGCGTCCCGACCCCGCCGCTGGCGATGACCGGGATCCCCACCGCATCGGAGATCGCCGCGGTGATGGGGAGGTCGAACCCGTTCTTCGTCCCGTCCGTCTCCATGCTGGTGAGGAGGATCTCTCCTGCCCCGCGCTCCTCTGCTTCCCTGGCCCAGGTGACGGCATCGATCCCGGTAGGCTTGCTCCCCCCGTAGATCACCACCTCGTACCAGCAGGTCCTGCCGTCAGGCAGCGCGACCGGGGTGGCACCGGGGTTTGCTGAAAAGTTCCTCCTCACGTCCTCTGCAAGGACGATGCACTGGGTGCCGAACTTCTCGGCCCCCCTGGAGAGGAGGGAGGGGTCATGCACGGCACTCGTGTTGATGCTCACCTTGTCGGCCCCTGCACGTAGGATCTGCTGGATGTCCTCGACCGAGCGGATGCCCCCGCCCACGGTAAGGGGGAGGAAGAGCTGGTCTGCGGCCCGCTCGATCACTTCGATGATGGTCCCGCGCTGCTCTTTCGAGGCGGTGATGTCAAGGAACACCACCTCGTCTGCGCCCTGTTCGTTGTACCGCTGGGCCAGCTCCACCGGGTCTCCCGCGTCCCGGAGCTCCAGGAAGTGGGTCCCCTTCACTACCCTCCCGCCCTTCAGGTCAAGGCAGGGGATGATGCGACGGGTAAGCGTCATAGGAAGAGTGTGGGAGGGGAGGGGATATCAGGGTTATGACATGCACGACCCGGGGTTTTTATCACTCTTGCAGGGGGAATTTCTTATGAGAAATGCCGGGGTGGGAGAGTGATTCTCCCCGGCGGGATCACGAGTCCATGGAGACCGGAGAGAAGAAGATGACATGGGCCCGGCAGTTCATGCCGGTGCTTGCATCCATACGCGAGGAGTTCATCCGGGAACTTCCGTTCCGTGGGATGCGCATAGGGATGGCCCTTCACGTCGAGGCAAAGACCGCCTGCCTCGTGGAGGCGCTGGCCGCCGGCGGCGCAGAGGTATACATCACCGGCTGCAACCCGCTCAGCACGCAGGATGATGTCGCCGGTGCGCTCGGGCGGGTTGGGGGTGTGCACTGCTATGCGAAGCGCGGTGCCACGACAGAGGAGTATTACGCGGCCATTGACCGGGTGCTGGATGCCAGGCCTCAGGTGACCGTCGACGACGGCATGGACCTCATTCACCGCCTCCACACCACGAGGACGGACCTCATCCCCGGTGTCATCGGGGGGTGCGAGGAGACCACGACAGGGGTGCACCGGCTCCGCGCAATGGCGAGGGAAGAGAAGCTCCGGTTCCCGGTCATCGCAGTGAACGACACCCCGATGAAACGGTTCTTTGACAATGTCCACGGAACCGGGGAGAGCGCGCTCGCGGCGATCATGCTCACCACAAACCTGCTGGTTGCCGGCAAAGCCGTGGTGGTCGCAGGGTACGGGTTCTGCGGGAGGGGGCTTGCGAAAAAGCTCCACGGGCTCGGGGCCCGGGTCATCGTCACCGAGGTTGACGCCCGGCGGGCGCTCGAGGCCTACATGGACGGGTTTCTCGTCATGCCGATGGAGGCGGCCGCAGAGGCAGGGGAGCTGTTCATCACCACCACCGGGAACACCTCGGTGATCACCGCCCGGCACTTCCAGAAGATGCGGCCGGGAGCAGTCCTTGCAAATGCGGGGCATTTCAACGTAGAGATCGACGTGAAGTGGCTGGAGTTACACGCAAAAGCGGTGACAAGGCGTGACGGCATCGACACGTACCACCTGGATGGAAAAGATATCCATGTGCTTGCGGAAGGCCGCCTGGTGAACCTGGCGATCCCCAAGGGGATGGGCCACCCCATCGAGGTAATGGACCTGAGTTTCGCCCTGCAGGCTCTCTGCGCCCGCCATATCGTCCTCAATGGAAAGAGCATGCCTCCGGGTGTCTACGAAGTCCCGGGAGAGATCGATTCCCTGGTTGCAAAAAAGAAACTCACCTCGCTTGGCCTCGCTATCGACGAACTCACGAAAGAACAGCAGGATTACCTCTCGGGCTGGGAGACCGGCACCTGATTCTCCTGCCTCTCCCCCGTGAGAGTAGCGCGATCACAAAAGAGGTACTCCTGTGCATAGCCGGCATATCTGCCGTAGTGAGACCTCCCGAACCTGCTGCACTGGTCATAGGTGCGCAGGGCCTCTCCCCCCGGATACCTGGTCTGCAGGATGCGCTGGATCCAGACATCCACCGGGAATGCCTCCTCTTTGCCGAATGCAAAGAGGAGTACGCAGTCGGCGACTTTCCTGCCCACCCCCTTAAGGCGCATCAGATCTCTTCTCGCATCCTCGTAACAGAGGCCAGGGATCCGCTCTTCCCAGCCACGGTCTTCTGCAATCGCCTTCGCAGTCTCTTTGAGGTAAGGGGCCCGGTACCCCAGGCGGCATTCGGCGATCCGGCAGGGCTCACTGTATGCGATGGATGCCGCCGTGGGGAACGTGTACCATTCACCGCGGTCTCCGCCGACACGGTCCCCGAAGCAGCGGCAGAGAAGGGATATCCGCCGCCTGATTCCTGGTATATTGGCACAGGTGGCGATGATATAGGAGGCAAGGCACTCCCAGGCCGGCTGCCGGACGATCCGGAGGCCCTGGCACCGGGATATGGCGGCATGCACAAGGGGGTCCCTGTCAATTGAGGAGATGATCCCAGGCAGGTCCTCGTCGAGCTGGAAATAGGTGCGGATGAACCGCGTGTCCGCCCCCTCGAACGTGAGTGATCGCCCCTGCTGGCTGATTCGGATAAGGGAATCTCCCACGATCCCGCACCATACTCCCGTTGCATCCCGTTCCCACCGGAAGACCTGGCCGCAGGAGAGAGTCAGGTCAAGGTCAAACGGCTGGTCGGACCGAAGCGTGATTGCCGGCACGAAAGATCACCCTGATGCAGGTCTGATCTGGTGCCCAAACGTCTAAATGGTGGCGGTTGCGGTATCTGCCGGGGGAGAGAAAACACCCGATGGGAACAGAAAAACCGGGCCATCTTCAACATCCGAATCGGCCGGAGACGGCCCTGCCAGGGACCAGAGTCCGAGAGAACTAAAAAGAACCCCTGCCACTCTCTTTCACCCCGCAAACCGCAGGGTTTTTTATATAACGTCCCTCATCTCTTCCCTATGGAATTGAACGAAGTCCTGCGGGCATTTCTCGAGGGTGGAGAAGACTGGGAGCGGAAGAACACCTCGGTGAAGGGAGTCTCTCTCATCAAGCTCCCGGGCACCAAGTCAAGGGCGCCTTCGCTTGCAATTGAGATCAACCCGGTCAACGAGAAGGGTGCACCAATGAAGAAGAAGGGCGTCATGATTATGAGCGCAGTCGAGCTCTCGGCGTTCCGCGAGATCTTCTCCAATCCAAAAGTCGATAGCCTGATCAGGAGCATCGAGGAGATCACACCCGGAAAGAAAGGCCAGAAGAGTGGTGCAGGGGATATCCTGGAGATATGACCGAATCCTCGTGGTGATGCGCAGAGGTGTGGGTCCCACCGCCTGCAGCCGTGGCAATCACGCTGATGACAGGTTGCCCCCTGGCCCGAACGGAAACCCTGCAGGACGCAGGCTCTCCCGCGGCGGTCCCCCCAACACCGCCCGGGGGATAAGGCTTTATTTTCCCGGTGAGATGTAAGTGAGAGGCAGTTTTTTCAATGAGGCAGTGTTCGCAGGCGAAGATCCTGCCGCCACGAAAGAAGGGAAAAGATCCCGTGTACGGGCTCTGGGCGCTGTGTGTCCTGCTCGCATTTCTTCTCCTTGCAGGGTGCGCCGAAGAAGCCGCCCCACCTGGTGGGAAACCAGAGCCCCCCGGAGTCCTGATCGAATATTCCAGGACTGGCGGTATCGCCGGGGTCATGGATTACGCAGTCGTTTTCAGTGACGGATGGGTGGTGTACAACTCCACCCACCATGGGACAGGAGGCTTCAACCTCGGAGCCGGTGATATGGAACTCCTCCGGGGCCTGATACGCGATGCCGACATTCCCGGTCTCAAGGACAGCTATCCCGCTCCTGTGCCGGGAGCAGATTATTACGCCTACAGGATTATCGTCGGAAACAGGACGATCTCCACCGAGACCACGGGTATCCCCGCACCCCTGGTGCCCGTCATCACCACCATGGACGAACTTATCCTGAGGCACGGGACGCCCTCCTGATCGATTGAGTCTCCCCGTCGACCCTAGAGTTCCATGACCCAGCGGGCATTGTACCGTGTCCCGCATTCGGGGCAGATCAGGACAACCCTGAAATGGGGATGCCCTGCTGCAATCCGGTGGAGCGAGGTGTGGAATCCGCGGTCGTACCCGCAGGTTCGGCACTGGCGAAATTCATCGGCAATTGCCACAGTGTGAATCTCTTCCGATACTGGCATAACCCGTTCTTCTGCGGCAGAGTAAAAAAAGGGATGTGGCGGGGAAATGCCGCGCCGAACGAAAAAGGGAGAGAGAAGGATTATCGCCGGTTATTCGTGATAGAGGCAGGACTGGACGTCCTGGCCCAGCCGGCCGATTGCATCCGACCTGCAGCGCTGGCAGTGCCTCATCTGGCGGACGTATTTTGAACACTCGTCCTGCATCTTCCTCTTCATGTCGGGTGTCGGCGGCGTGATGTGGGAGAACCTGTACTGGGCGATGAGAGGGATGACATTGAAATTGTATACTCCCATCTCTCCTGCTTTTTTGGCAATCTCGGGGATATGCTCGTCGTTGATGCCGGGGATGTAAACCGTGTTGATCTTCACGATCATCTTGCGCTCGATTGCCATCTCTATCCCCTTCAGCTGGTTCTCCAGGAGAACCTTCGCACCCTCGATGCCTTCGTATCGTTTTCCCTTGTAGTCCACGAACTGGTATATTTTTGCCCCGATCCCGGGATCGATCGCATTGAGGGTGACAGTCAGGTTTCCCACGTCGTATTTGTGGAGCAGGTCGATCTTATCGGGCAGGAGAAGTCCGTTGGTGCTCAGGCACTTGATCACGTTCGGGAACTCTTCCTTCAGAAGGCGGAGCGTCTCAAACGTCCCTTCGTTTGCTAGCGGCTCGCCGGGGCCGGCGATCCCGACGACCTTGATGTACGGGAACTTCTGGATTGCCTCGCGAACCAGTTCCACGGCCTCCTGTGGACTGAGCACCTTGGAGGTCACGCCCGGGCGGCTCTCGTTGACACAGTCAAAGTCCCTGACGCAGTAATTGCACTGGATGTTGCATTTCGGTGCGACCGGCACATGGCAACGCCCGAATGCATGGCATGCCTTCTCCGAGAAGCAGGGATGCTCGCGTATCTTACGGAGCTGTTCGGGGTCCCACTGCACCTTCTTCCCCGCCACATCGGCGACCTTGTATTCATTCTCTGCCATCTCTCTCTTCTCCCGCACCTTTCCATACGGCGCGTTTTGTTAATTGTGAGGGTTGGCATGATAAATACAATTCGATTCAGGAATGTTTCCGCCGGTTTTTCCAGATTATCCCGGCGATCGAGTGGGCGCGCATGGAGGCGACCCCGCAGGAATTATTGCCGATCAGGTGCAACCGCAGAGAATATGAGGAGATCAGATTCCCCCGCGAGACGATCGGGAGGACTCCCGTTCACAACTGCCGTAGTTGGCCTTGTACTGCTTCTTGTGCTTGGTGCAGGGTGCAGCACCACTTCCGGGGTAGCGAGTGGAGATACCGTCCATGTCTATTACACGGTCTCTTTTCCCGGAACAGAACCGTTCGAGGGTAACGTGAATGGAACCCCACTGGAGTTCACGGTTGGCAAAGGAACTGTAATCCGGGGATTCGACCAGGCACTGATCGGGATGAATCCCGGTGAAACAAAGACTGTGACGGTCTCTCCGGAAGACGGGTACGGGCTCAGGAACGAGACCTTGGTGAGAGAAGTTGATACCGCGACCGCACTCGCGTTTATCCAGAACCTGGACAGGATGGGAACGAGCCGGCCCCGTTTCTTCCCTGGCATGGAGCCGGTCTTTGAGTACACGTTTCCTGGTGATATCGTCGTGCACTACACTTTTTACAACATCTCCGAGGAATCCACCACCATCGATCAGAACCATCCCCTGGCAGGAAAGGACCTCGTGTTCACGATAACCCTGGAAGAGATCGTGAAGAAGTGATGAGGGTGGGGGTCTCCTCCCATATGCCCTCCCCTCCAGTGAACCATCCGTCACGCACAGGCAGGAAGGGACGGGATCCCTAAATGAAGAGGAATACAGGGATTATTTCGCAAAAAAGGTGCATTCATCGCATGACCCGGATGGCACCGGGGCGGGCTGCCCGATGCGATCCGATACCTTTTTTATCACAATGTGATATCTCATTCTGGTGTACCGAGAAGCGCCCCGTCAATGGAAAGCCTGGAGTACTGCCTATATTGATGCCACCTTGATTGTATAGTGCTTTTTCAGGCAGGCGTCGCCCGCTGAACGGTGCACCAAAAAATCCATTTCTTCTTCATGTATATAAAATCCATGGTCCAAAGTGATTATTTCGCGTTTCTTTTGGCATGCGTCTGACGCTTTATGACGGAATCGCAAATCGGGAGCCTTATGGTCATGCTAATACAAAAAACCGCGTATAGAGGTTAAAAACCACAAAAAAGCGTTTTAATCAGAAATTACATTTCCGTCAAAATTTGCTTCTCTCATCGTTTCAGGCAGAGTGAGAAGACCGATTCACCATGGAACGCATAAATGGGGACTTTTTTTCCGGGAAATCTGGGGTGGTGCCGCAGGGTGCATTATTTAACTCTTTTGGTGAATCGACGCAGAAATGGTGACGTATTGCATATCCAGGGACACCCCGGTGGGATCATGGAAACTGAACCGATCATAGGTTGTGGGAGTGACTGGTGATTACACCTGTGGGGAACAATTGAGCGGTGCGGGAAAACCATTGAATGCCTCACTGGTCCGGCAGGGTGAAGAAACGACCATGCACGCTTCACCCGGCATGGTGAATATACGACGGCGTTTTCGCCAGTAAGAGATGGAATGGGCCCGGCCGGATTCGAACCGGCGACCTCCGCCGTGTAAGGGCGACGTCATAACCGACTAGACCACGGGCCCTGATTTGCCTGGAAGATTCAACGGTGAGAGTATTAAACTCATCCATCGGTTTTTTCCCCTCATGGCAAGTGATCTCCATGCCCTGACCCGTCGATGAAAGGGATGGGTCGCAGGTTTTTTTTTCATGCCCTTAATACGGCGTGTATCTCTTCCCTCTGGAAACGATCGCCCTTCACCCGGAGTATCCATGGGACGTGCTCTATCGATATGAGCGTGAGTTGCGGGAACAGGGCCGCGATCTCCTCAGGCAAAAAATAGTGGGTGAAGGTCCCGTCTCCGCGAAGAAATGTCATCTCCTCGATCTCTTCCCCTCTCCCGGCCCGAAAGTCCGCACGCGAGAAGACGCGAAGGTAGACGTATCCTCCGCGACGGACCACCCGCTGAACCTCTTCGCAGATCTCGCTCCTGGGCCTGCGGGAGGCATGGCCGATGAGGTGGAAGAGGAGGACTGCATCGAACGACGCGGCACGGAATGGCATCCGTGCAGCGTCTGCGGTCAGCAGGTGAACCTTTTCATTCTGCGAGAACCGGTGAGCGCAGATGCCGATTGCCGACCTGGAGAAGTCAAAAGCCACCACCTCCGGGCAACGTGCGCCCGCCATATTGGAAGGGTCACCGTTGCAGGCCAGGGATGCCAGGCCTTTTCCGTCCCCGCAGCCGGCATCGAGCACCCGCTCGTGCGGATGAAATGACGGCATCCTGCAGTGGCCCCTGGCCCACCGGCGCCCCCTCATTGCATAGTCGGTATCCCATGCCTCGCGGGAGGCATCCATTCCTGACATGTCGTTTCCCATTTCCCAACGGTCTTTTTGGGGGTATCACCCGTGGTCTCTTCGTTTCCGGACTTCTGTGCTGGAGAGGGGTCGCATGCAACGTGCAGGGAAGGAGATAAAAGAGTGAGTGGTTCAGATGAGCCCGAATGACTTGAGCGTCACTTCGGGATTTACTGCGCCGCAGTGGTAGACCACGCCTTCGGAGATCTCGTTGATGACGACCTCCGCGGGTGAGAAGAGGGAAGTATCGATCTTGTAAAAGTCGTATCCTGCCTCCTTGAAGATCTCGTTGAAGGGTTTTCCGTATCCCTTGGACTTGTTGCTTGGGATCTTCTCCAGGTAATCCTTGATCTCGGGGGCTTTCATGGTCAGCATGATCCTGCCATGGTAGATGGTGGCGTCGTTGGTCACACCCATGGCCATCTTCGGTCCCCTCACGGGGGGAAGGGGAGCGCAGCCGAACGCGGCGACGATTTTCCTCGTATCGAAGTGGAGTTCGTTCAGCTTGTAGATCGCAGTCTCCACGCACCGCCCGGCGACCTGGATGGAACCAACGATGGATGCCGTAGGGGCAACGACAGCGCAGACATTGGCGACATCCACGTGGGAGTCTTCGGCGATCTTCTCCATCACCTCGCCGTTCGGGAGGTGGTCGCTTTCGAGGGCGATGACCGCCGAATCGAAGTCGTCCTCGTACTCGATCACCTCGTAAGTGTGCTTGGGCTTGAGCGAGAGGGCTCTCGCCGGCCCGCTGCCCATGGCGAAGTAGTTGTTGTGCTTGATCGTCCATCCCGCTTTCTGGGCGCCGAGGCAGGAGATGGAGGGGAAGTCCGTGAACACGTCGATGAAAGGAAGGGGGAAATCCTTGATGTTGGCCATCCTGAAATTGACTTCACCGAGACCACCCATGCAGATCTCGGTAAAGGCGCGGCCGGCCGCGTACCCCCCACGGGTGCTTACCCCGCAATCGATGATACGGGCCCCGTTATCGAGTTCATGGTATGCTGCGTTGAATTCTTCGGCGTATTCCGCCAGGTTTTCAAAAATCTCTAGGGCAAGTTCGTTAACACTGAGCACGTGGAGTACCCCCTTTACCATAGAACATAGCAGGAGATGAGATAAGAGTTATCAAATGATCGTTTTATAAAAAGATCAGGAGAGGTATTCAAGTATTTTTACCGGTTCGTACCTGAGGCTGATGACCCGGGTGCGTCCTTTTCCGTCCCGGTATTCCAGGTTCACGAGCCGCATGGCATCGAACTTCTTCACTATCTCGTAGAACCTGGTATATCCAATACCTGCCTCTTCTTTCACCGTTTTATATACCTCGCCTGCGTTCATCTCCCCTCCCTGGCCGGCATGGATGGCAAGGGTCCGGAGCAGGGCTTTCTCCTCTTCCTTGAGGCTTTTCACCGAGTATGCCAGGTGAAGGTAGCGCGATACCTGGTAGGCGCCGCAGATGTCGTCCCTCTCTATCACGCGACTGGCCCGTTTCTCCGCGTTCAGGGCGGCCCGTTTCAGCAGGTCGACCCCTACCCTGAGATCCCCGCTCTTCTGGGTCTGCTCCACTACCAGGTCGAACATCCCGGGAGGGAGACATCCGGGATAGAGCCCCTGCATCACGCGCTCGCTGATGATGCTTTTCACCTCCTCCATCGTGTAAGGAGGGAAGTAGATCTCTGTCGGGCGGAAGACCGAGGAGACCCGTGCATCCACTTCGCTTGCAATATCCACGGCCATGTCGCTGACGATCATGATCACCCCCACCCTCGTTCCCGGATACGACTCGTGCGAGCGGAGGAGCGTGTAAAGCACCTTGTTTATCTCGTTCTCGTAGAGGAGGTAGTTCGCGTCGTCGAGCGCCACCAGGAGCACCTGCTCCTCCTTTGCAAGGATCCTGGCGATGGCATCAAAGACCTGCTTGAAGGAGGTGCCCGAGGAAGGTGGCAGGTGGCCCGAGAGCTTCCGGTAAATCTGGGAGAATATGGCGAACTTGGTGTTGTCTATCTGGCAGTTGACGTGGATCGGGACGAGCTTCTTTGTGGTCTCCTCAATCTCGGCGAAGAGTTTCTTCACGCTGGTGGTCTTCCCGGTCCCCGGAAGGCCGCGGCAGATGGTGTTGAGGGGGCGCCCCCCCCGCAGGCCCGGCCGGATCTGGAAGGCCAGCTCCCGCATCTGTGTCTCCCGGAAGTTGAACTGTTCCGGGACAT
Organism: uncultured Methanolinea sp.; assembly: GCA_964598545.1. Classification (GTDB taxonomy): domain Archaea; phylum Halobacteriota; class Methanomicrobia; order Methanomicrobiales; family Methanospirillaceae; genus Methanolinea_A. The sequence goes on from CAZRCH010000009.1 coordinate 43,647, forward strand.
AGTCGATCTCAAAGACCTCGGGGTCCCGAAAGAGGGTCTCGTCCCACATCAGGAGGTTCTTCTTCACCGGGGCACCACCTTTCTTTTCCTTTTCATTGCGACCTGTACCGACTCGCGCGTCAGACCTTCTTGAGGCATTTCCTGCATAAGACCCTGCTTGCAAAGAGCATGCTCATCTTCTGTTCTGCCTGGGTCACCGGCACGCCACATTCCTCGCAGGTCGCACCTCCTGCCGCCGCGCCGCTCTCCTGCGCGGGCGCGGCAGGCGGAGCAGGATGGGGAGGGGGCGGAGTCGCGGCGATCTCAGGAGATACCGGGGAGGGTGTTTCCGCAGATGTAACACTGGCTCCGGAAGGACGCGCTCCTTCCTGGGGAAGTGTGAGTTGTGCTTCGCTGCGCTCGTCAATGACGGGGAGGACGCGCTTTTTGAAGTTCTCGATCCGTTCGGCGGTCGCGGGGTCGCCGCGCCCGTAGGTTACAAGAATGTCTGAGAGGAAACGGGCCAGGTCGCGGGCGTCATCCTGGTCCTTCACCTCGCCGTTCACTTCGAGGCGGAGGTTCTCGTAGTGCTCCAGGTTCACTGTGATCCCGATGGTGAGTGACTTCGGCCCGCTCATAGTACCATACTGGAGCAGTATTTCTAATGAAAGTGCCTCCGGCCCGGCCATGACCGGGGGTCAGGCCATGCTGACCACTGCGCCGGAATTTCTCGCCCGCGTGAGGAGCACGCGACCTCCCCCGAGTGAGGGGAGGATCTCCAATGCCGCACTCTCCACGTCATGCATGCGCCCCTCCCCGAATGCATACACCGCAGGCCCGAACGAAGAGAGCCCCGCACCCGCGGCACCCGCCTCCCGCATCGCCCGCATGAGGTCGCCGACCCCTGGAGCCTGGAGGGTATTCTCGACCTTCTTGAACCCGAGTTCCTGCATCCGGTTGATGGCAGAACCAAAGAGGTCCAGGTCCTCCTCGGCAAGGCCGGGGAGGAGCGAGGCCACCACAAGGTGGCAGAGTTCGCGGACCTCCTCGAGAGGCACGGGACAATACCGGGAGAAGAGATCCTTCTCGGTCCCTCCGCTTGCCCCGGGCGGGACATCCGGGATGACGAGCAGGACTTTCCAGGCCTCCGGAAATTCTCGCCGCAGGAGCACCTCTGGCGGGCGGACCCCCCGGGAGGCCGACGACGGGAGGAATGCGGCCTTCTCCATGACCACGCCAAACGAATGCCCCCCGTCAAGGAGAAATCCTCCTGCCGCAAACGATGCAGTCCCAATCCCTGAAGTGCCCCCGCGACCGGTCATGCGCGCAAGGTCACGGGTATTCCACTCCTGGCCATAAAGGCGGCAGAGAGCGCATGCGGTCGAGAGGGCAAGCTGCGTCCCGCGGCCGAGTCCCACGTGGCCAGGGAAGTCCTCCTGAACGACGAACTCCGCGGCACCCGGAAGATTCAGGGATTTTGAGACGGCTGCCGCCGCGGCAAGTACCCTCTCCCGGGCGTCTGCATCGCCACCTTCGACGGCGAACGCCTCGCTCTTCCGTGCAGAGAGGACGAGGCGTGGCTCGTCGAGCGCAAGCCCGATTCCCCCGTCGATCCTCCCGAGCGAGCCGTTCATGTCAAGGAGGCCCAGGTGCAGCCTCGAGGGTGCATCGATCACTACCCGTATCTCTCCCGAGAAGAGCCCGGCAGGGAAGACCTCCTCGATGTGAATAAGGGGATGCTCATGGTGGATGATCCGGTACTGCCTGGAGAGGAACCGCGGGTTTCCCGAGAGGCCGAAAGACTCGGCAACGGGTGCAGGCCGGGGCCCGGCGGACATCTTCACGATCTCCCGCCTCGTCTCCAGCTGATGCTGCTCGAGGATCTTCCCGATCGGGATATCGGCGCGCATCAGGTCGTCCCGGAAAGACGGGGAGAGCCTGGAGAGCGGGGTAAAGGACTCCGCGTAGATGAGCGTCTCATGTGTCCGGGTGTTTTTCAGCTCCACGATACGGTGGTTGACTTTCTGCCCTGGCGGGACATCCAGTCTCTGCGCAACCAGCAAATCCGCTGCCTCCACCGTCTGCTGCAGGGTGGTGATGGCAACCGGTGCCCCGGTTGCCAGTTCCAGGATCCTTGTCACAGACCCGTCAGTCCCAAGCAGTATCCTCTGCAGCGGGGTGAGCGGTCCGGCAACCCGTTCGAGTTCGTCGAACAGCCAAGCCTCGTTCATGCCACACCAGTGATGGTGGTGGGGAGATACAAGCTTTCCCCCTGGATCTTCGACCGCGGAAGGTTCGGGAAGCGTCAGTCCTCGCAGAAGAGGAAGGAGAGGAAGTCAGGACCCTCCATCAGTCCGCACACTCCTCCCGCGGCCGCCTTCTCTGAGAAACGGGTGCAGCCGTCCCTGCCCTTCCCAAAGATCGCAAAGGGCACGGGGTCGCCTGAATGGGTCCGGATCCGTATCGGGGTCGGGTGGTCGGGGAGCACGGCGACGACACCATGGAACTCCTTCATGATGGTGCCGATCATCTCATCCAGCCGCTCGATGGCAGTCACCTTCTCTTTGATGCTTCCCAGGTGCCCTGCCTCGTCAGGTGCCTCGACGTGGATATAGACGAAGTCCAGGTGTTCCAGCGCAAAGAGTGCATACCGGGCCTTGGCCTGGTAGTCGGTGTCAAGGTACCCAGTCGCGCCGGGGACCTCGATGATCTCCATTCCCGCGCACCTCCCTATCCCCTTGAGGAGGTCGACTGCGGATATGATACCCCCCCGCTTCCCGTATTTCTCAAAAAAAGGGGTGAGCAGGGGAACCCTGCCCCCGCTCCAGGGCCATATCTGGGTGGCCGGGAGGAGTCCGCGGGAAACGCGGTCCCTGTTCACAGGGTGTCCCGCAAAGATCCTCTGCGAGGCCTCCATGCACTCCAGGAGCAGGGGAGCATCCCTGCCCGAAGGGAGGTGGGGCGCGACTTCCTGGCCCACGATGTCGTGGGGAGGGACGGTCTTTGCTCCCCCTGCATCCGGCACGACCAGGAGGTTGCGATAGCTCACGCCCGGGTAGACCCGTGCAGGAGATATCTCGCGGTCAAGTGATGCAAGAAGCGATGCGCCCTCGGCGCTCGTGATGTGCCCGGCAGAGAAGTCTGCCATGACCCCGTCCTTGACAGTGGCGAGGTTGCAGCGGTAGGCCATATCCGAGGGACCGAGGGGTATCCCCATGCTTGCCGCCTCGAGCGGGCCTCTGCCGGTGTAGTAGCGGCGGGGATCATATCCGAGTATCGAGAGGTTGGCAATGTCGGATCCTGCCTCGCACCCGTTGGGAACGGTCCGCAGGAGGCCGCAGCACCCGTCCCTTGCAATGCGGTCCATGTGCGGGGTACGCGCAGCCTCGAGCGGTGTCCGGTCCCCGATCTCCGGGATCGGCTCGTCCGCCATCCCGTCTCCGAGAATAACGATATACTTCTTCTGCATGTCTGTCCTGCCTGTATCGCCCGGTTCAGGGGAAGTGACCCGATTCCCGGATCAGCGCCCGGGCAGCCTCCCGGACAGATGTCTCCGAAGTCACCAGGGGCCTCCAGCCGAGCGATTTGAGCCTTTCAACCGAGAGGAGCATACGGGGGACGTCCCCCACCCACCCGCGATCGCCGCCTGTGTATCGGAAGGACACGCGCTCAAGCCCCATCTCCGCTGCCACAATGGACGCGATCGAGGTCACGTCGATCCAGTCTTCCGTCCCGATATTGAAGCAGGCAAAGGGTTCGTGTGCATGAGTGACGGCAAACAGGACCGCATCCACGCAGGCCGACACCGAGCAATAGGACTTCGCCTGCCGACCATCACCGAGGATCTCCAGTTCCCGCGGATTCTTGCGGAGCTTGTGTGCGAAATCCCAGATGACGCCATGGTTGCTCCTCTCGCCTATGATGTTTGCGAACCTGAACACCCACGAATTCCAGCCGTATGTATAGGCGTAACCCGAGATCATCGCCTCGCAGGCGAGTTTTGTCGCGCCGTAGATGGAGATGGGTCGCATACCCGGGTAATCCTCGGGCGTAGGGATGATGTCGGCTTCGCCATACACTGTTGAGGTAGAGGTGAATGCGATCTCCCTGCACCCTGCCTCCCGCATGGCCTCGAGCACCCTGGCCGTTGTCGTCACGTTCCGGGCATACACCCCTGCCGGGTTACCGGCACTGGCCCTGACATCCGGGTCTGCAGCGATGTGATAGACACGATTCGCATCCCGGATAGAGCTCTGCCAGCCCTCTTCGAGGAGATCTCCCCTGACAAACCTGACCGCGCCGGAATCGATATGCCCCGCGATATGCCGGAGGTCCCCTGTTGAGAGGTTGTCGATGACGCATACCTCATCCCCCCGGGTGACCAGGGCATCCACGAGGTGTGACCCGATGAACCCGGCACCTCCTGTGACGACCGCCTTCACGTTGTTTCCCTTCCCCGTGTAATCAATATTAAACGTCTCTCTCCCATACTAAAGGTGTGGTTTCCAGAATCGATGCGCCACAGGGCGGCCTTGTCTTTTTCAAGGGGGTGCTCATGGGCATGTGCGACATCATCCCCGGGGTCTCGGGTGGCACGATTGCGCTCATCACCGGGATTTACGAGCGACTGATATCGGCGATTGGAAGTATCGGGATATCTCCGCTACGCGCGCTGATTCGCGGCAGGAGAGAGGAGGCGGTTGATGCGATACACCGCATGGACCCGGTGTTCCTTGTCGTGCTCATGGCAGGGATTGGCGCCGGCTTGCTTGCAATGTCAAGGATCGTCCTCTCGGTCCTGCAGGCATTCCCCGCTGAAACATATGCGTTTTTTTTCGGGTTGATCGTCGCCTCATCGGTCCTCATCGCGTACCGGATCGAACGGTGGGATACTGTCATCGCAACGGTATGGGTGGGGCTGGGCCTTGCCGCCGGGTATTTGATTGGGGGCCTTGGCCAGTCAGGGCTGGGCCATTCACTGCCGATGCTCTTTGTCACCGGTTTTGTTGCCCTGTGTGCGATGATTCTCCCGGGCATATCAGGTGCGTACCTGACCCTTGTCATGAACCAGTACGAGTATCTGCTCTCGGCAATCGCCACGCTTGACATCGTACCTCTTCTCGCCTATATCGCGGGAGGTGCGGCAGGCATCATCTCAATGAGCCGTATCCTGAAGATCATCCTTCGCACCTACCACACGCAGTCGCTCGCGTTCCTCACAGGGTTGATGCTTGGCTCGACAAGGATGATGTACGACCATATTGTGGCTGCAGGCGGGACAATCGCATCTGTCCTGGTTGCAGGGGTTGCGGGGGTGCTGCTGATTGCGCTTATCGAACTGGCTCTCCGCCTGTTCTCGAAACGAAGCCCCGATCCCGAATAACATGCGACCAGAAGACCGGGGGAGCTCCTGCCGGATCACAATGATAAATTCGCCGCGCGCAAAGAGATATTGAGATGTACGTCGGAATCGACCACGGGACCTCGGCGATCCGGTTCTCTGCAGGTGACGGCCGGCGGTTTAAAGTCAGGAGAGAGGACGCGGTATCGTTCCGGATACAGGATCTCTCCCGCCTGGCCCCGCTCGATGAGATTGACGGGATAGCCCTCACTTACTCGATGGGAGACAATTTCTCTGCAATCACTCCCATTCGGGATCTCGAGAACCGAGGCCTTGTCAGCAGGGAGGGGGCCGGGAAGCACACGGGGGGTGGGACCCGGGTCTTTGACCAGGTCGCAGGGAGCAGCATCCCTGCCGTGGCCATACCGGGGCTCCACAGGAGTTCGCCCACCGACCCGCGCTTCTCTGTCTATTCCCACCAGGCCAGCCCGGAAAAGATTGGTATTGCGTTCAGGGTGGTCCAGGACCTCGGCGGCGACGTGGTGATCTCTGATGTGAGTTCGAACACCGTAAGCATCCTGGTACGGGACCGGCGACTGGTGGGAGCCCTCGATGCGTGCATCTTTGCTCCTGGCACCGAGCACGGTGCGCTTGACGTGGACGCCATCCGGAGGGTGGACCGCCGTGAGATGAGTGCGAACGAGGCGTTTCTGCATGCAGGGGTAAATCACTCGCTCTCACCGGAAAGGAGAATTCCCGCACTCGCGCTTTTTTCTGCGATGGAATGCGCCTCCCTCCT
>CAZRCH010000010.1:0-49222 GCA_964598545.1 uncultured Methanolinea sp.
CTGCCAGGGTGGGGTAGTTGGTTATCCTAGGGGACTGTGGATCCCCCGACCCGGGTTCGAGTCTCGGCCCTGGCCTTTTTAATCCTTTTAAACCTTATGCCACCTTGTCATTTCCTTCACTCATCTCTGGCCCCCTTAATGCGTTCTCATCCTGGGGCCATCTGTGCTTCACAGCGGGGACAGCGCAGGGTGTAACAGGGGGCGGCCGGGGGGCGATCCATCCGGAACCCGCACACCTGGCACACACATACCGAGCCGGGTATGGAATCCCCGCCATGTCTTCCCCTGCCGCCACTGTTTCGTTTCATCACCAGTATCACTCCATTATTCTCTCACTCAATGATGCTTGAAGCTTCAATTCCAATCCTGCCTCCATCCTCCCTATCGGGGCAATTGTCCCATCCATGTCACTGGAAAAGCCTTTCCTCAATGATACGCGATGCGAACAGGCGCCTCCCGGGGAGAATACTTCCACCCGCCCGAGAGGTCAGGGTTGCTCTCCGGCCAGGGATTTTGCTGGAAGTGCCGGATAGAGGAAATTCGTTCATTCCTGCAAGGAAACTGATACATTTAAATATCGCCACTCCCCCCACATATATATAGTTGATTGGTGGAGTGTATGCAGCGTTCATATCTGAAATGTGTGGTTCTGTGCGCCATTCTCACGCTCTCGATTCCGTTCTGCGTGGAGGCCGATACTCTCGCGGGAGGAGATGCAGGAATTTACCGGTTCCATGGGAATGTCGAAGGAGCCGAGGTGTATGTTGATGGCCAGATGGTGGGAGTAATCAAAGGCGGGCTTCTGGATCTTCCTGTATTTGCATCGGGAACTCCCTACCGGACGTACTCTTTCCAGAAAGAGGGGTATTACACCTACAATGGTGTCATCAATTCGGTGCCCGCCAAGGGCCAGGTCTTGCATATCTATGTCACAATGTCTGCAATGCCCATTGTTGAATACAGCAGGGTGCATTTGCTGGTCAGTCCTCCCGATGCAAAGGTCACCTGGGACGGAGAACCTGCAGGAGATGTACCCCCCACGGGAATCCTTATCATCTACAACGTGGTTCCGGGCAAGCATACGGTGAAGGTGACGAAGGATGGGTACCTGCCCATAGAACAGGTGCTCACCGTCGCCCGGAATGACGTGATGAGAGTTCCGCTTACCCTGCAGCCAGTGCCAGTCGGCTCTATCACTTTTGAATCTGTTCCCGCGGGCGCATCCGTATTCCTCGACGGACAGTTCAGGGGGGTGACCCCGCTTGTGCTCCGCGATATCCCCGCCGGAAGCCACCCGGTGACCCTCAAAAGCGAGGGATTCCAGGACGCAATATCCGCAGTCCAGGTCACGGGTGGAGGAAATACCCTGGTGAGCGAGACCCTGAATCCCGGAACCCCTGTGCCCGGAAGCACGAGGGCTGCGTTATCGCCGCTGGTCCTGGCAGGAGCCCTGGCCGTTGCCGGGCTGCTCTTCGTATCGAGAAGGCCCTGACCTCAAAGGCCGGCCATCTCTCTTTTTCCCCGTCGTTCTCCCTCTCTTCTCTTCCCATATGAAGGCGAGTGTTGCCTTGAGAGCTGTCCCGGCGTGTGCCAGTCTGTAAAAAAATCACGTGATTCTCATCGAGACACACGCATACAAAATGAAAATCGTGAATGCGATTTCGAATGAAAATCACTTCGTTTTTTTCATCGTTTATGTTCGACGGCAGGGCAGTCATGAGCGGTTCCTATGAAAATGCATCCGGCATTTTCATGCGTCGGGCCTGTTGCGAGACGCATCATTCTTGTTTTCATGGTAAAACCGGGAAGGGGGAATTCAGTCTGTAAGAAGGCGTTCGACCGGAGCTATCCCTATCTTGGCCTTCCGGATCCTTGTCTCATCCAGCAGGTGGCGCATATCCACGAACTCTCCCTGCGCGAGTATCTTCTTCACCTGGCCCTCGAACGATGCGGCCGGGTCATATGCCACGTTCCTGAAGACCACTCCGTGAGTGTGGCTGAATAACCGGAGCTCTCCCTCCTGTGCCGCTTCATGCGGCGCAAAGAACGCATCAAGGGTTGCCCGATCAAAGTGCTGAGCTGCGAGCGCGAGGTCGATCAGCACGCCAAAGCCTACCATGGTGTCGCCCCGGTACCGGGGCGTCGTCTCATGCTCAAACCACGAGTCGTACACGGAAGGATCCATGATCGAGACCCCCGTGGGAGGCGCATGTTCCCGCACCGGGGAACGACTCACACCCTGACTCTGCAGGCCCTCAAGGACTGCCCACCATGCCACGGCCAGCACCCCCCTGAAGTCTCGGTACTGTTCCCTTGCCCTCTCGAGAAGTATTCGGGAGATCTCCCGGAGGGGCATGCCCTCGCGCGAGATGCTCTCATAGATGATGAACTCGTAAAACGGCCCCTCCAGCGAGAGCGAGTACCCTGAAAAGATCTTGATCTCGCCTGTGTCCTTGACCGGGGTGAAGAAATCGGGAGTATCATTCCCATCCGTGGGCAGCCAGACCAGTGAACCGTGGAGCACCACCATCTCTCCCAGGAACGGCAGGACATCTTCGGCGTTTTTCCCAAGTGCCCCAAGGCCAAGCGCATATTCTATCCCGCTGAAGGGGATCACCGCAATTTTCTGCGCGTCGATGCGGGAATGCAGCACTGCATCCAGGTCGCCCCACAGCCGCAGTGCCGAGTGCCGCCGGGAACCCTGCTCGATGCTGATTCGTGCTCCGTTCTTCTCAAAGGAGGGAGATTGCAGGTCGGCAAGGAGGGAGGCCCGCTCCTCTGCCCTCCCCAGGACGCGCACGGCCTCTTCCGCGTTGGGGTAGTCTGGAAAGATCGAGAGAAAGCCTGCCATTTCAAGGACTTTTTTGGGGAAATCACCCGTCTCAGCGAGTGCCACTTTCCCCCCGCGCTCACGCAGTCTCTTCTGCAGGGCGAGCATAACCCTGATTCCGGCGCTTGAGAGATAGGGGACATCCTTCATATCAAGCACGAGTGACCGGTCATCGTCATGCAGGGCCCCCCTTGCTGCCTGTTCCAGGACCATCGCACCGTGACCATCCATTCTTCCCCGGCACACCAGCACCACCACCCCGCTCTCCTTTCTCTCTGCGATCTCCATAGGATGCATCACCTTACCCTCAGGGGTTAGTGCGAGCGACTTAAAAGCATTCGTGGTCTCCCGGCTGCCATGAACACCCCTATTATACAGGAGAAAGGAGAAGCGTCCATACTGCATGAACAATTCCCCTGATGCCTCCTCCCGGGTCCAGATCTTCTCCGTTGCGACGGGCAGGCTTGAATCCGTGGAACGGGTGACCCTGCCCCGCGAAGAATGGCAAAAGAGGCTTTCGGCCGAGCAGTTCCGCGTGGCCCGGCTGAAAGGGACCGAACCGGCGTTCACGGGCGCCTACCACGATCTCCATGATGCAGGTATCTACCGTTGTGTCTGTTGTGGAACGGACCTCTTTTCTTCCAGGGATAAGTTCGATTCCGGAACTGGATGGCCAAGCTACAGTGCGGCGGTTCATTCGGCGAATGTCCGTTTTGCACACGACTGGAGTTATGGGATGCAGAGGACCGAGGTTCTGTGCGCACGGTGCAACGCGCACCTCGGACACGTCTTCGACGACGGGCCTCCACCAACCAGGACGCGATACTGCATCAATTCGGCATCGCTCTCCTTTGTACCGCGAAGTGCCTGAACCCTGACCATCCCATTGACCGGAGACTGGGGACAAACGGCTCTCCTCCGGGATGATTGGGGGATGCAGGAGAGGGATAGGCCGACCGGCACCCTCTTGAGAACACCCCGCCAAACTCACCTACAGGAATGGTCTGCGGGAGGATAGTTGCATGGCGGAAGGTCCAGGCACCATATTGACTGCCAATGACGAGGAGTTCCTGGAGGAGCTGTCGGAGTACCTCGAGATCCTTGCCAACAGCACCCGGCTTCGCATCCTCCGCCTTCTCGAGCGCAGGCCTATGGACGCACGCTCACTCTCGATCGAGACTGAGACAAGTTATGAAAACACCAAGAAGCACCTGGAGAAGCTCCTCTCCGCAGGCCTTGTCACCAGGCACCCGGGCCTCGGGAGAGAGACGTCCAGGGGCATCCACCCCGCGTGGGAATATTCCCCCGTCCCGGGGGTCATCCAGAAGCTGCAGAGAGACCTGGGCATTCTCTCGGCATTGCCCCCGCAGGTTCGGGTTGCCGGCATGCAGGAGCAGGTCTCGGCAGTAAGACGGCGTATCGCCGAAGAGTTGGGATCTCCCGGGAGGATCCTCGTCATCATGGGTGGGGAGTGGGATCAGAAGATCATCCCGCTCTCTTCTCAGCCCATCGCGCTCGGAAGAGCGGAAGAGGGCAGGACAGGGGTGTTGCCTGGATGCGAGATCGTGGCATTCCCTCCCTCCTACAGGTCACTGACCAGGATTTCCAGGCCGCATGCCCTGATTTCCATCGTCGGTGGCAGGTGCCTTGTCGAGGACTGCGGGAGTACCGGGGGCACGTATCTCAATGGAAAGAGGATCGCGGACCGAACAAAAGTCACTGCAAGGGACGGCGACCACATCTCGCTCTCCATGGGTGAGTTCGGCGTCTCCCTCCTCTTCCTCTCCGACCAGGAGCCCGGAGAGGGGGAAAGGAGTGAAAGGCGTTGAGTAAAATCGGCCTTCTCATCACCATTCTGCTCACCGGCACAGTGGTAGCCGGGGCACTCTGCTCGGCAGCGATAACATACGAGAGAAATGCTTCACGGGGCATACCAACGGAACTCATCGAAAAGAACCAGGCAATCCAGGAGAAGTACAAGGAGATCGCAGAGAGAAATGTTCCCATTTTCCTGAATCCCTTCACCCCTGTCCAAACGACTCCCACGGCCACGGCCACGCAGACCCGGACCATCACCCCACTGCCTACAGAATCCTCCGCTCCTGTCTCCACCGCAGTCACACCCACTCCCACCTCCAATGAGAGCGCAGCGCACGGAGACGGCAAAGGGTGGGATCAGGCGACGGGAGCCTTTTTCTCGACCCTGCTCATCCTTGTCCTCGTGGCCGTCTGCGGCTTCCTCTTCCTTGTCGTCCGCTCACGGGAGACTGCGGTCCCGGGGAACACTACCCCGTGGTGGGGGCCGTGGCGCACGGCGGTCGCTGCATCCCACGCGCTGGTTGCAGCGATCTTCTTCCTGGAGAGCCTGTCCTTTGTCGCGTCCGGGATCCCGGGATCCATCTCATCGGGCCAGGGGAGTGTCTGGATTATCACAGGTGGGTTCCTCCTGGTGTACGGCGCGATCTCATCGGCAGGGATAGCTTACTCCTCATTTTGCACCCTTGAACCGAAGATGGGCGTAATCATGCACACTGCAATCCTCGGGGCAGGTCTCACCGTATTTGGAGCGTTCCTCATTGTCCCCGTCATCCCTTCACCCTCCCCGGTCCCCCCCGCGATATTCCTCGCCGGACTCTTCCTCATCGCCATTCAGGCCTATGTTCCCTGGCAGCGACCTCGCCAACAGGCAACCGCCTACACCGACACGATGCTCTTTGAGTACGCGCCCGCAGAATCCGTCCACTCCTTCCCTCCGGAACTCGCATCGAGGTACTCGGATGCCCGTTTTCTCCACCAGGGCGGAATCGCCCGGGTATTCTCCGCGAGGCGCAGGGATGACGGGGTGATGGTTGCCGTCAAGGTTCCGATAAGAACCGATGAGCAGACCGGGAGATCGATGCTGCGAGAGATGAGCGTGTGGAGGACGCTCGTCCATCCAGGCATCGTCCGGGTCAACGCGGCCAATATCCTCCCCGTGCCATTTGTCGAGATGGAGTACCTTCCCGGAAGCCTCGACGGCATCACGCTTCCCATGGACCCGGACGATGCCGCCTCCCTTGTCGGGAAAGTGGCTGCCGCCCTCTCGTTTGCACACGGCCGCGGCGTGATCCACCGAGACCTCAAACCAGGCAATATCCTCCTCACCCCGGAAGGGGAGCCAAAGATTGGAGACTGGGGGCTCTCGCAAAACGACGGCGTCCCTGCAGAGACCACCCTCCACGGATTCTCTCTCGCCTACGCAGCCCCGGAGCAGCTCGATCCCGGAAGGTTTGGCAGGACGACGGAGAAGACCGACATCTACCAGCTCGGGATTATATTCTTCCGGCTCCTGACAGGCATGCTGCCATTCCCCGGGGAGAGCATCGCCGAAGTGGCAAAAGAGCGGCTTTCCGGGAGAGAAGAGCATTTCTTCGCCGATGATCCCTGTCTTTTCATGTTCGGTGCGGTCATCGGGCGCTGCCTCGCCGTGGACCCCGACAAGCGCTACCCGTCCCTCCAGGAATTCGTCAACGACCTTGAAGCCGCCCGGAGAAAATATCTTGCATCCCGAAACGTCCCATCGGGGGGTGACAAGGAGCACGGCAATGGACCAGCAGACAGGTGACCGCATCCCAACCCCACTCCCGAAAAAGCGAAACGGCCCGGTCCCGGTTGCCATTGTGAAGTGTGCAGACTACGAGCCAGACCAGGTGTACAGTGCCCTTCTCAGGGCAGTCTCGCTTGCAGGGAGCCTCGATACGTATGTCGCTCCCGGCAGCAGAGTGCTGGTCAAACCCAACCTGCTGCAGGGGCTTCCACCTGACCGGGCCGTCTGTACTCACCCTGCAGTGGTGGGGGCGGTGATCCGGCTTTTGAGGGAGAGTGGGTGCGAGGTCACCCTCGCTGACAGCCCCGGTGGGGGCATCCGGTACACCGCGGCATCCCTCGCACGCCAGTACGAGAGGGCAGGGTACGGAGGCCTGGCCAGGGACCCCGGGTGTGTCCTGAACATCGACACGGGTTCCGATACGGCGAAGTATCCGGAAGGGAAGGTCTGCAGGGAGTTTCCTCTCATTCGTCCTTACTTCTCATCTGATCATGTGGTCGGGGTCTCAAAGGCAAAGACCCATGTCCTGACACTCCTTTCGGGTGCAACGAAGAACCTCTTTGGTCTCGTACCGGGCCTTGAGAAACCGCTCCTCCACTCACGGTTCCAGTCGGGGGAACGATTCGGTGAGATGCTGATCGACCTGAACCTCCTGGTCAGGCCATCCCTGCAGGTCGCGGATGCCATCGTGATCATGGAGGGGGATGGGCCGACGTCAGGCACACCGAGGCACCTGGGATTTCTCCTGGTAAGCCCGAGCTCTCTTGCGCTCGATATGGTCCTCTGCAGGCTCATGTCCCTCAACCCGATGGATGTTGCCTACCTTAAGTGTGCCATCGAACGCGGACTCCTTTCCCCTGATGGGAGCGACCTTGAAATAATCGGCGACACCCTGCCTCTACGCGTCGTTCCCCCCGTCAGGAAGCCGCGCACCTGTGCGGCAGGAAGGGGCGGGATGCAGGTAACCCCCCTCTTCCGGGCGGTTCATGCATTTGGAAAGGTGTATGCCATGCGGCCTTCCGTTGACCCTGACCAGTGTACTGGATGCGGGAAGTGCGCCGCCATATGCCCCGCCAATGCCATTACCCTCACGAGCGGCCGTGCCCGGATCAAACCCCGCCATTGCATACGATGCTATTGTTGCCACGAGATGTGCAGCGAAGGCGCACTCTTACTCGGGAGGGGATTTGCCGGATCCCTCATCCACCGGGTAATCAGGGTCTGCGGGTTCGCCCAGGATGACGACGAGCGGCCCGGGGCTTGAACCACGGGTATCAAGCTATTTTTTATCCTCTATCCTTCAACCAGTGCAGCGGAGCAATACGATGAGAGAGAGAATAATGATGATACTGGCAATCACTGTCTTTGCCTGTGTGCCTATGGTCCAGCTCGTGACCGCAGGCTGAATAGTACACATTTGTGGGGGATGGTAGCCCGTCAATACTCCACGAGAACCCAGAATTTTTTTTCCCTTCCAACCTCCCGCAACCACTCTATAGGCAGACATACAATACTTCCTTTTGATGGCAGTCCTCCCTTATGCAGCAAGCCTTTTTGAAAAGTACAGGAAGGGCGTTATTGCGACCGGGACTCTCTTGCACGCCCGGAACGCCTGGAAGAGGGCGATTGCTGCAAACAAGTGGCCCCCCTGATCATGGCCGCGATACGTGGTTCCCGGGGGGCATTTGTCCACTCCCACCCTCTCATTCATTCCCTGTGGCGGTAAAGGAGAAGAGTATATGCGACAGAGAACATTTACGCCTGTCATTCTCTTTGTGACCGTTCTGGCGCTCTCGTGTTCAGGACTGTGCGGGACATGCTCCGGAGGCACCATCACGGCAACCATCGGCGATTCCATCCCCCTGAACGGCACCGTGCAGCTCGCAGACATGGCCTATCTCTTCGTGACTGGACCAGGGATGCCTCCAAACGGTGCCCGGATGGAGAACAGCAACGCAGCCGTGGTAACCTGGGAGCCGGGTACCTTCACCCAGGTCATGGTCGAGAAAGACCGGTGGGCTTACACGTGGAACACGGGGAGGGTTTCCGGTGGACTTGCCCCGGGAAGCCACACAGTGTATGTCTCTACCCTGCCTGCAGCTGCAAATGCACTTGCAGGTGTGAAGTATGCCGAGATTGAAGTCATCCTCCATGCAGCAGTCACGATCGCGACTTTCAGCGTGGAATCAAGCCCCCCGGACGCCGTAATATACTTAAACGGGAAGTACTCGGGGAACAGCCCCCGCGTATTCTCAGGCCTTGCTCCCGGCGAGTATGTAATCCGGCTACAAAAACCGGGGTATGCGGATGAAACGGGACGGGTAACCCTGGCTGCAGGGGAGGACATTACGTTTATACGAGCGCTTTCGCCTTCAGGAACGCCTGACACCACGGTGGCGACATTGCCAGCCACTCCCCTGGAAGAAGTGGAGACTTCTGCCCCTGGCCCCACCAACACACCTCTCTCTGCGGCCTGCATTGCAGGAATGCTGGTCCTTGCAGGACTTCTGTTCAGGAGGCAGGGGTGATTCCCAGATTTTTTTCCCTGTGGGAAAAAGAAAGGAAATCTCTTGCTCCCACAGCCATGCATACCAGGAGTATTTTCGGGATTTTTTCCCTGATCGAACCAAAAAGAGTTAACCTTATATCCCATTCTCCCCATCCCTTCTGGTGAGGTGAAACGAGCGTGTGCACAGTTGGTGGCCCCGTTGACATGGACATCCCTCCTGAGCGGGTGAAAGGGAAGAATTACCGGTGCAAGGATTGCGGGGAGAAGTTCAAGGGCGTAGGGAGGCACCCGATGTGTCCTTCCTGCCAGTCAGAGGACGTGGAAGAAGCATAATCGGGTACTGGGGCAAAATACCCACAACAGCCCCTTCATTTTTTCCCACGGCCTTCACCCCCCACGCGTGGCAGCTGACATGACACAGGAAAGGGGGAACCGTGATCCCGACAGTCTCAAAAACTGATTTTCCCTCCTATACTCAGGGGATCTGTCCCGGGATATTTCCGGGTGTGTATGACTGAAGTGATCCTGCACATTTTTTAAAACCCGGGTGCATACAGGATGGCATGAACCTGCAGACAGTTATCCTTGCCATCTTCGTATGCGGGCTGGTCCTTGCCGCCGGCTGCACGCAGCAGGAGGTGCCGGCCACGCCCACCCCTTCACCCACTCCCACAGCCCCGCCTCCGGACCTCTCTCCGAAGCCGACTGACACTGTCCCTGCGGAATACAGTGTCCTTGTAACGGTGAGCAGGAATACCTACTCCTTCAACCCTCTCGTCAGGGTTGAATTCCGGGGAGGCAGGGGTATAGCCCTGATCTCCTCCCTCGATGCAGAAGTCATACGGGAGAACGGCACTATCGGGACTGCACGGCTGCAAAAGCCGGCAATCGGCGAGTTCATGGAAATACTGGGGACTACCGGCAAAGACAGGGTGATCGTCACTGCAACGATGATGAACGGTGAACGATACCGTATATACGACCAGGTCCTGGAGTTCAGGGCCTGATACTTCACTTTTTCAGTGCCGCTGCAAAAATTTGGCCCTTCATTGAGATCCGGAATACCTGAAAGACCCGCACGGGACGCGGATCTCGAACCGAGCACCTTTTCCGGGCTCGCCTGTTTCCCGGATGGAGAATCCCGTCATGGAGAGGACCTCTCGCGCCAGGAACAGCCCGTACCCAGTGTTCTGGCCCACCCCTGGGGTGAATACTGCCTCTTTCTGGTCCTCGGCTATCCCCACTCCATCGTCCTCGCATGCGAGCACGAGCCCCTCCTCGTCCTCCTGCGAGGAGAACGTGATGCGGGAGAGGTCCCCCGCGTACCGTATGGAATTCTCGATCAGGGCAAAGAAGACCTTCTCGAGCATCGGGTCCGCGTAGAGCTCGAGGCCTTTGGTGTCAAGGTAGACGGTGACTTGATGGAGATCCTGCAGTTCAGCAGCTCTCCGGACTGCGGCGCTCACGTCCTGCCATGAGGGGGATTTCATCCCCACGTTCTGGTAGGTCCCGGTGAATGCCAGGAGGTCCTGGAGGGCATTTACCCCGCGCCTCTCCTTGTGGATGTAGGTGAGAAGGAGGGGGTCTTCTGTCTGCTCCTCCATCAGTTCCAGGTAGCTCTTCAGGAGGAGGATCCTGTTCTGTGCGTCATGGCGGGTGATCCGGGAGAGGAGTGAGAGCTTCTTGTTAATGAGCGAGAGGACTTCCTGCGCCTTCTTCTGGTCGGTGATATCGACTGAGAAGACTGCTGCGCGGGTGACGTTTCCGTTCGAATCCCGCACAGGGTATACGCTGATGAGATACACGGAGTTCCCGCGGGACATCTCGAACCTGACTTCCCTTGCCGCGGAGAAGACGTCTTCTGCATGTGCGCGCATTGTCTCGCCCATCTCGCCGTTTGCAAGGGCAGAAGCATTCATCCCCGACACGTCGGCATCAGGGGCAGAATAGCGGGTGCCAAAGGCGGCATTCGCGGAGATTATCCGGCCATCCGCATCGATGAGGCATGCAGGTTCGGGGATTGCATTGATGAGGGTGCGGAGCAGGTGCTCGCTCTCCACCAGGGCTTCTTTTGCGTGCTGGAGTTCGGTGATGTCAAAGGCAATTCCCAGCATCCCGATGATCTCCCCCTCTTTTCCCTTGAGGGGCTCCAGATGGGCCTTATAGATGTGGTCCCTGTAATGTGCGATATAACTTACCGATTCGCCCTGGATCGCCCGCCGGTGTGCAGAAACCGCCTCCGTGGCCCCCGGTTGGTTTCCGTAAAAGTCACCGACCTTTGTCCCCACCACCTGGTTGGTCGAGATTCCCATATCCGCGAGCCCTGCACCGTAGGAGGAGGTGAAGACGAGATCGGTATCAGTGGTCCAGAGCGATCCCGGGACCTGCTCTGCGATCATATGCAACCGCTCCTCCCTCTGCCTCAGCTCCTCCTCATCTTTCTTCTTCTCCGTGATGTCCAGGGCAATTCCCCGGGTCCCGATGATTCGGCCCTCCTCGTCCCTTACCACGCTCACGTTGTTGAGAGCCGGGAAGACGCGGCCCTGCCCCCTGCGGGCGACGAACCGGCATTCGAAATTCATCGCCTGCCCCCCAGTCCTGATGAGCTCCTGGAACAATGCCCTGCCCGCATCGAGATCCGCGGGATGCAGGTTCTGGTCGAACGGCTGGCCTATCATCCCCTCTTCCGTGACCTCGAACGCCTCAAGCCCTGCCTTGTTCATGAACCTGATACGCCCCTCCAGGTCAGCAGTATAGATGATGTCGGGGAGGTCGTCAACGAGTTCCCGGTACTTCTTCTCCATGGCGCGAACCGCCGCCTCGGTCCTCTTCTGGTCGGTGATGTCGGAGACGGTGAATACGATGGGGGAGTTCCGGTCTCCAGGGTTGAGAGGCGATGAGCTTATCAGTACATCGAAGAGAGTGCCGTCTTTTCGGACCCAGCGGCTCTCGACAGATCCGACCCCCGTCTCCCACATGGGGGGATACTTCTCCCTCCCAACCCTCGCAAATTCCTCGTCGCTCGGATACAGCATCCGTGCACTCCTCCCCTCCAGCTCCACCGGCGAGTACCCGGTCATCCTTGCGACCGACGCATTGATCCAGGAGAAGACCCGGTCCTGCACTATGCCGATGCCGACAGGAGCCGCGCGAAAGATGCCGTCGAGGAGCGCCTCGCGCTCGTGGAGATCCTCCCTCGATCTCCTCTGCTCCTCGATATCGGTGATGGTCCCCGTGCAGCCTGAGTACTCCCTGCCCTCCCACAGGGTGCGAAGCGATACCCTGGCCCACCGTTCTTCTCCCTCCCTTGTTCTCACCTGCCATTCAACGGAGAATGGGCCGGATTTCGGCTCTTTCTTCAACAATTCCAGGCCTTGCATCACCTGCGGCACATCAGGGGGTCGCAGGTACTCGGTGAAACGGTGTCCTAGCACCTCCTCTGGCTGATACCCGAGGATGCGGATGACTGCAGGGCTCGCATAGGTGATGACATCTGAGGGGTCAAGCGAGAAGACAATATCATTGATCGTCTCCACCAGCTCGCGGTATTTCTCCTCGCTTCGGATGAGTGCTCCCTCTGCCTGCTTTCGCGAGGTGATGTCCATGGTCTGCAACAGGAACCCGGTGACCGATCCCTGCGGTTCCCGCAGAGGTTCGACCGAGCTTGATGCATACCAGACCTCCCCATTCTTTCTTTGCGACCGGAACTCCAGGTTGCGCAGGCCGATTAAGTCCCTGTATGCCCTGGAAACCTCGTCGATTATCCTGTCCCTGTCGTCAGGATGGACGAGGGATAGCGCCTGCGATTCGAGTTCCCCGGCGAGATACCCCGTGAACTCCTTGATGTTCGGGCTTGCGTAGGTGATGCTCCCTTTCAGGTCGGTGATGATGAGCATGCTTGGCGCCGTCTCCACCATCGTCCGGAACTTCTCCTCGCTCCTGCGGAGCGCAGCCTTCTCCTGCTCCAGAAGCCTGCAGTAGTCGTTCATGGAGTCCTGGGTAGCCCGGAGCTCCTCAAGGGTTGCAGCCATCTGGTTATTGGAGGCCTCGAGTTCCTCTCTGGCCTGCTCGAGTGGAGAGATGTCCTGTATGAGGGCGACAAAGTAGTCAACCTCGCCATTCTCTCGCCTGACGGGGATTGCGGAGACTTCCACGTCGATATGCCGGCCGTCCTTCCTGAGGTACCGTTTCTTGACGGTATGCGACTCCTTCTCGCCTGCTGATACCTTCCGGTAATCTTCAAGCTCTTTTTCGAGATCTTCCGGCGGAGTAAGGTCCGCCCATCTGATGCCCTTCAGCTCCTCGAGGCTGTAGCCAAGCATCTCGCAGAGCTTCTGATTTGCATTCATCCAGCGCATGTCGGGTGAAGTGATGGCAATGCCCACCAGGGGAAGTTCGAAGTAAGAGCGGAACCTCTTCTCGCTGTCCACGAGCTCGGTCTCAATCCGTTTCCGCTTGAGGATCTGCCATAATCCACCCATCAGGTGCGTGACCTGCCTGACGTCGTCCTCGTCATAATCCGCAGGCTTGTTCCCCAGGCCTGCCACCATGACGATCCTGGTACCGTCCATCACCGGGACCCCGAGGTGCCGGGACACCTTCACGTGGCCTTCCGGGAACCCTCTCTTTGCAGGGTTGGGCGATGCGTAGTCATTTGTGATCACCGGGCGACGCTGGCGGACAGGCTCCCCCCAGAGGCCAGTCTTCTCGAGCGGGTATATGATCTGCTTCTCTACAACGCGGCACTCGGCGTGCGCGGCCTTCGACCAGGCATGCATTGAGAGCACCGTCTCCTGTTCATTGAGGAACGCGAGGTAGCCCATTGTGCTCCCCGTGAGATCGATTGCAGTCTCCAGGGCGTAAGTGCAGAGCTCTATTTGATCGGCCGAAGACATCTGGTGGAGGGTGATCATCGCCTGGAGCCTTCGCTGGTTCAGCCGCACTTCCTCTTCCGCCTTCTTCCGCTGCACCGCCTGCATGATCATGTTGCGAAGCTCCGCAAACTGGGACTTCGGGTCGCCGCCCTTCTGGAGATAGAATGAGGCGCCGATATTCAGCGCCTCGATGGCGACATGCTCTCTTCCCCGGCCGGTGAAGACGATGAAGGGAATTTCGAAGCCCTTCCCCTTCACCGCCTTCAAAAACTCGATGCCGTTCATCCCCGGCATCTCGTAATCTGATACGATGATGTCGAATTGCTCACTCTCCAGCAGGCGAAGTGCAGATCCTGCCGATTCTGAGAGGGTCACCGACATCTTTCCATCTCTTTCGAGGAATATCTGGGTGATATCCAGGAGGGCAGGTTCGTCGTCAACGAGGAGAACGGAGATCATAGCATACCACGGTGAAATCGCGGGAGTTCCACTAAAAAAGATGCAGTTTCCGGAGTAAAAAGGATATGGGAGGTGATGAGGGGGAGCTTCTTTGGAATGTTCATGCACGGACCATCAGGGTTCCCTTCCCCCTGTTTGCCACGTCTCCCCTGAAGAGGTTCATCCGGTACCGCTTCCCTGCATACTCCACTTCCTGCGACCCGTTACTTCGGAAAGTCGGTAGAAATTGGCGGGCCTTTCCGAACACCATGCAGGTCCCGCCGGTCATGTTCCCGCAGGGCCGTGCGCAGTCACCACCGATGACGAGCGTCCCGCCCCTCATCTCGACGCCTGGCAGGTCCCCGCAGTTCCCGTGGATGATCACTTCGCCTCCCGAGAGGTATTCAGCGGCAAAATCCCCTGCATTTCCCTTCACTTCCACCGTACCACCCCTCATGCCCCGCTTCTCCCCGCGGTACCCCGCCGCACAGTAATGGCCCGCGCTCCCCTCGCATAAGACCCGCCCGCCCCTCATCTCGCGCCCAAGCCAGGCGTCCGCGTCCCCCCGTATGACGATCTCTCCCGCGCTCATGAAATTGCCGCAATGCATCCCGATATCCCCCTCGATGATGATGCGGCCCGCGTTCATGTACTCGCCCACTCTCTTGATCACCCCGGTATCTCCCGTGAGGATCACCTCGACCTGGTCAGGGGAGACCGCGGGACCCTCGATAGTGACAAAGAAGAGGTCGTCGAGCGATCTCTCCTTGTTCCCATGAAAGACCGTGATGTCGTCTTTCCGCAGGAAGTTCTGTGGGATGATCTCCTCTGCTTCTATGGGGATCCTCGGTTTCTCGCGGGGCCGGGTCTTCAGGATTACCCTCATAACTGCGCCTCGGTCTCGATACGCACGCCGCGCGGCAGGTAGACGTCCTGCACCGGGTAATTGCTCATCCTGACTGTGTAGTACTGCTCGAACTTCTTTCGGAATTCAGGATCAAGACTCATGTCATACGCGTCCGGCACATGGGCCTTGGTCCAGATGGTGCTGTTTGCACCCTCGACCACCACCTCGCCGTCGCGTGCGACCACCCTCCCCCGCTTTATCGTAAAGCGGGTGCGGGAGAACCCTGCCATCACCTGCTGGTAATCGACGGAGGGATCGACCTGGTCGGGCCTGATGGGGAATATCGCGACGTCCGCCTCGGCACCAGGCGCCAGGTATCCTTTCCCGATGCGGGTGATCCCAAGCGCCTTTGCCTGGGCGGCACGGGTCATCACCGCGATCTCGTACCAGTCGAGCTCCCTCTCTATCGCAAAGAGCGGGACGAAGTGCTCGGTCCTTGGATCGATCATCCTCCTCTCGTTCTCCCGGAACCGCCGGCTCATGAGGAGGGCGATGATCTCGGGATATTTTACAAACGGGGCACCGTTCGGGCTGTCAGTAGAGAGGAGGCACTGCCACGGGTTCCTGGTCAGGAGCGCAAGTTCAAGGCCTATCGACCACATGACACAGTTGACCAGGCTCTTTCTCCCGTAGTAGACCGGGATGATCCCGGACCCTGTCTCAAGCTCCACGTCGTGGTTGCTCCACTTGTTGTGGTGGAGCATGTAGAGCTTGAATTCCATGGGCCCGTCAGCCGTCATCGTGGTGGTCCTGCCAAACATGATCTGGCCCATGTCCATGACCACTTGAGGCCTGTTGTTGACGGCACGGGTGATATCCTCGGACTTGGAGCAGATGTCGCGCCAGGTTGACCCCCCGTAGGAGTGGAACTGGACGTGCGTGAGGTACAGGCTCTGCCGCTCGCGGTTCAGGTCGGGGGCGAGGTCAATCGTGTCAAGGGTGGTCCGGTAGTTGCCGGGAACACCCAGGTTGTTGCAGTGGAGGTGGACGGAGTGGGGGAGGTTCAGGAGCTCGTTTGCCCTGATCATCGTGCTGATGATCTCGGCCGGCGTCACGCCGAATTTGGGAACGGGGTCGTGGACGCTGTGCACGTCCTCTCCCCAGCCCCATGCCTCGGTGCCGCCGGGGTTCGTCAGCTTGATGGCAAAACCCTTCGCTGCTGCGAGTACCCAGGCCACCACCGCCGCGGCCCTCCTGGTGTCTTTCTCCTGCACCGCCTCCATGATCGACCAGTTCCCGTCAAAGAGAGTGTTGGCGAGCATGTCCTGGTGGGGTGTCGCGGTGAACTCCTCGTGGGTATGCCGGGCCTCGAGGGGTGCCATCGCGCCCTCCAGGATGGTCGTGTATCCCATGGTGCTGTACCGGTACGAGTTCCCGAACGTGGTGGGCACGCTGTACCCGGACGTCACGTGCATGACTCCTTTGCGGGCAGTTCTGCCGGCCCGCATGTCCTCGGGGCTCATGTACCGGCCAAAGTTCACTTTTGTTCCGCAGACATGTGAATGTGAGTCGATCCCGCCGGGAAGAGTCAGGCAGCCGGCGGCGTCGATGATCTCCGCACCGGGTGGCGCCTCCTCGACGATTTTGCCGTTGTTGATGGCAATATCCATGACCTCGCCCTTTATCCCGGAGATGGGGTCGATCACAAAGGCATTTTTTATAAGGATTCCTGCCATTATCCCCTCGCCTCCCTGACGATGCGATGCATCTTCTCCAAAACCTCGAGATCGTCCGGATAGTTCCCGTAAAAGAGTCTCCGGGTCCGGATAGGCACCCCGTCCATGCGATAGGCAGTCCCTTCGGCGTCTATTCCCGTCACCGCCACCGGGATCTGGATCCGCGAGAGATGAGTGGTGGCATTGACGTGCGGATCGATCTGCACAGTGGGGATCCGGGCCAGGTGCTCGGCGCAGGCCCGCGGGAAGTGTGCCCCGGGATCGCTTGCCACGACGAGGCACGCATCACATTCACCCCTCCTGAGGATATCGATACTCGTGGTCTCGCCTGGGTTATAGAAGGCTATGCCCCTCGCAAAGTCGACCGCGTACGGGTAGCCTGTAATCCACGTGAAGACTTCGTTTGAGCCGTATACGTTCCAGTGACCCCGCATCGGCGAGATGGTGAACTTGGTGTGCCGGTTGAGCTCCTCCGTGAGCTCGATCGCATTCCTGATATTCTTGTACTTCCCCTGCGCCATCGTCAGGCCGACACCAAAGAATATCGCGCCGAATTTCGCCGACATGCAGAGATCTGCGACGCGGAAGAGCTGCTCGCGAGACACCCCTTCGACAGTCGGGGGGATGAGGTCGCGCTTCCCCCTGACAATCGCCCTGAGCGCGGAGAGGACCGCGTAGTCTCCGCCGGGGTTCACTTTCACGAACTCGTCTGCCACCTGCGAGGAGTCGGTCTCCCTGACATCGACCACGATCACCTTCCGTTCCCTAAAAGCGCTCTTCACAAAGAACCCGTCGCAAAATGTGGTGTAGCGGCTCATGTGCCGGGGATGGGCCTCGATGGGGTTGGCCGCCCAGTATACCACCACGTCCGCCCTGTTCTTGACCTGCCCGAGCGTACAGCCGGGATGGCCGACCTCCTGGATTGCCATGATGGAAGGGCCATGGCAGACAGTCGAGGTGTTGTCGATCACCGCCCCGAGGAGTTCGGCGATGTGGACGCCCACGCTCTGCGCTTCGCCGAATGTCCCGCTCCACCCGTAGAGGAGCGGGCGATCGGCATCAAGCAAAATTGCTGCGGTCTCTTCGATCGCCTCGTCGTATGAGACCTCTTTCCATTCATTCCCGACCCGCCGGATCGGCGCTTTAAGCCGGTGGTCGCCCATGAACTTCTCGTTGGCAAGGGTGCAGCCGTTCTCAACGTTCACCACCCTGGTGCCTTCAACCTCCACGACAAGGTCGTCGCAGAGGCAACCGCAGAAGGGGCAGACCACGTCTTCAACCTTCATAGGGGACCCCTCCGCACTGCCGCATCAGGACTGCCACAGACGGCACCAGGTCTTCTGTCGGTTCAATATTCACCGGGGTGGACTTGAAGTCGGGCATCCCCGTGCCATGAGTTTCTGGGCCGATCAGGTGGTTCGCATAAGGCCCGAGGCACACAAAGACCTTCCCCCGAACGAGTCCCGGGTCTGGCCTGACCCACATCACCACCTCGCCGGCGCCGCTCTTCACCCTGACGCGGTCTCCCTGCTCCACCATCAGTTCAAACATGTCGACCGGGTTCATGGACACCGCAGACGCCTCCTCGCGGTATGTTGCGGAGTTCTTCCGCTCGACAGTGGACCCCTGCGTGATCGTCCGCCCTGTGTTGAGGAGGAAGTTCATATATCCTCCTCCGGTGCATGGACCGCCTCGAGGAGACGGGCGACGCGGATCGCCTCGTTCGGGCAGTGGTGTTCGCAGGTCTTGCATCCCGTGCATTTCTCCACGTGGAGCACCTGGCACTTCCCCTCGCTTACCTTGAGCAGGAGATCGTCGGTGGATGCACGCCCGCCGTGCGACATCTGGGCATCGATCAGCTTGTTCACCGGGCATGCAACCGCACAGTTCCCGCACCCCATGCACTTCGTCTGGTCCACGTCGATCTGAAACGAGAACGAGAGCCTGGTGTTGTCATAGAACATCGACTCGAGGATCCGCCCGCTCGAGAGCACCCCGTTCGGGCACGCCTCTACGCAGAGGCCGCACCGGATGCAGTGGCCGACATGGATGCGGGGCATCCAGCCTACGGGCGTCCTGATGACGTCTATTGCGCCGGGTGCCGGGCACGCCATCATGCAGAAGAGGTGGTGGGTGCAGGTCTTCCCGGTAAGCTCTGGATAGTTACGAAAGTAAGGGGGTATCTCGAGAGGGGCAGTCTTTGCGGCGAAAAACTTCCGCGCCCATTCTCCCCGCAAGAACTCCTTTGCATAGTAGACGAGTGAGAGTGGCATATCACCGCTCCGTGCAGGCAATGCAGGGGTCCGAAGAGACAAACGTCGAGGGAACATCCGCGAGGGATGCGACCCCCTTCAGCATGTAGTGGCAGCATGCCTCGATGTTCATGATTGAAGGGGTCTGGATGGATATCTCGATCACCCTCCCTGCCTCATCGGTCCTGATGAAGTAGGAGAGCTCCCCCCGGGGCGCTTCGCCCGAGTACGCGATCTCCCCTGCCCCGGGGATCCCTCCGCCCCGGATGGGGCCCTCGGGGAGCGTATCGAGGCACTTTCGAATGAGGGCGATGCTCTGAAGCACCTCCTGGAACCTGACCATGATCCTCGCAAAATTGTCCCCCTCCTCGCGTGAAACAGGGGCAAACCCAAGTTTCTGGTAGGTGGGGTGCCGGAGCCTGCGGTCGATATCGGGAATGCCGCTCGCACGGGCAGTGGGGCCCACCGCATAAGCTTCCCTTGCGGCCTCCGTTGTGAGGATGCCGATCCCCCGGCTCCTCAGGGCGATCAGGGGACCGTGCTCGAACATTCCCATGTAACGGGTAATGTCGCGCTCCAGCGCATCCATGCCTGCCCTGAGATGGAGGGCGTCTTCTGGCCGGATATCAAACCTCACCCCTCCGGGGACGATGTAGGCACAGGTGACGCGTGCCCCGGTGATCCGTTCAAGTTCGTCCATCACCCTCTCGCGGGTATCGAGCAGATACATCCCGAGCGTCTCGTGCTCGATGGTGTAGCAGTAAGAGAAATTGGCAAGTATGTGGCTCTGCATGCGGTCGAGTTCGTTTACGATCACCCGAAGGAGTGCCGCCCGCTCGGGGACGGGAATGGCGCTGATCTTCTCGAGGGCCTCGATGAATACCATGTTGTGGATGACCGAGCAGATCCCGCAGACCCGCTCTGCAAGGAACATCACCTCCTGCCATGGCCTCCCCCGCATGATCCGCTCGATCCCCTTCTTCATGTAGCCGAGCTCGACCTCGGCGGAGAGGACGAACTCCCCGCGGGTCTCGCACTTGACCCTCGCCGGTTCCTTCCAGCAGGGGTGGACCGGGCCGACAGGGATGGAGACATCTACCGTCCGCTTCGTCACTTCCTCACCTCGTAGTCTTTGAAGACTGTCGGTGCCAACGAGAGGATCGCCGAGAGGATCTCTGTCGGCCTCGGCGGGCATCCCGGAACCTGCGCGGCGATCGGGATGTGCTTTGCGACAGGGGGATCCACCAGGGTGTGGGGACGGGCAAAGAGACATCCCGATATGGGGCAGTTACCGATCGCGATCGCAACCTTGGGATCCGGGATCTTCTCCCAGAGACCTTCGAGCTTCTCCTCCCAGCCGGGAGTATAAGCCCCGATCACCAGCAGGACGTCAGCTTCCCGCGGGTTGTTGTGCACGAATATTCCGTACTGCTCGATGTCATACCGCGGGGCCAGGCATGCCAGGACCTCGATATCGCAGCCGTTGCAGGACCCGACATCCACGTACGCTACGTGGATGGATTTTGACCGGACAAGGTTTTTAAAGGACTGGAGCAGGGTCATGCGGTGATCTCCTTTCGCATCCTCTCCTTTCCGGAATCGATGGCCGCGTCGAGAGGAGTCCCCTTGCGGACCATCTCTCTGACTCCTTCGACGATCTGCCTCATCGTCCCTTCGTCGATAATCGGAACGGCATGCGTATAGAGGTGTGATCCGAGCTCCCGCTCGGGCTCCGGTGAGTCTTTCCTCATCTTCTTCCCCTGTTCGTATCGTGCGGGCAGGTTCTCGAGGAGGAGCATGTCGAAGCGGTCCATGAGGTAGCGCCGCATCCGAAGCTGGGGGACGCCAATGTCGGAGGCAATCTCCCGCACCATTCCATCATGGCGTCGGCTCTCGAGAATCGCGTATTTCATGGCGGTGAGGTCTTTCTCGTACATCGGCTCCCTCATACCAGGCCTCCGATCCTTGCGAGGCCGTATGCGACGAAAAGGAGGACTGCGGCCCACAGCGCAACCGCCTCCCACCTCCCCAGACGAAGCTCCTCGCGGAACCAGTAGACCCCTGCTGCCAGGCCGAGCGCGGTGGCGATTGCAAGGCTCTGAAGCCAGAGGGCCGGCCTGTCTATCAACTGCACGGCTATTACCAGGAGATAGATCAGGGTGGCAAGCACCAATAGTTCTCTGATCATGACATCACCCCGAGGATGGCGACGTATGCCACCATGAGCCCGGCAATCAGCGTCTGGATCGTGACGCTGTCGTACGGCGAGAGCATGGGGGAGAGGGCGCATACGAACGAGAGGGAGACGATGATCAGGATCATTGCAAGGAGCACCATCCAGAAGGGGAGGCTTCCTATGAAGACGAGGATGAATGTTAGGAGAAGGACATACGTCTTTAACCCGTTGCAGACCTCGAGGCCTGCCCTCCATACGCCAAAGTGCTCTGTCTTGTATCCGCTCACGAGTTCCTTGCTCTCCACGATCGAGAAGGGCCCAAACGGCATCTTGGAGAGGAGGACCACATACATTGCCACCGCTGCAAGCGGTATAGTGACGAGAAGCGGGCCCTGGACATCCTGGTAGGCGACGATGTCCGATATCATCAGCGATTTTGTGAAGATCGCGATCGCCGCCACGGTGACAAAGAGCGGAATCTCTGATGCTGCCGAGATGACCGAGCGGACACCGCCGAACTTGCCGTAGGGAGACCCCGAAGAGAGCCCGAACCCGTGCTCGACGATCTTGTGAAGCATGTAGATGGCGAAGATCACAAGGAGGCTTCCCCCCGAGAGGGTGACCAGGAGCGCCGCCGTCCAGATGCCAATTGCGACCAGCACGACGCCCACGAAGAGGGCCGTGCTTGCAGTTGCGGGAACCCACGTGGTCTTGAAAGAGAACTTCAGCATGTGGAGGATCTCCTGCCAGACCGGGGGGCCGGGTCTCCTCTGGATACGGGCGATCACTTTCCGGTGGATTCCCAGGAGGAGGAGCCCGAAGAAGGTGGCAAAGAGCAATTCGGCGATCATTGCTAGTACCCCAGGAATGGGATGTCGGCCTCGCCCTCGCGGGCCATCCAGTAAAGCCCGAGCCCCAGCACGAAGAGGGGGAACCCGGCGATCAGGACTGCTGCATAGGCCCAGAAGGGGATGAGCCCCTGGTGATTGAGGACATTTGCTCCCGCTCCCGGGACCGCCGCAACCAGCATCAGGGCGAGGGCATACTGCTTCTTCATTCCATCACCTCATATCAGGAGGATCACCTCGGCCACCCGCAGAAATATCAGGAGTGACGAGAGGGAGCACATGATCACGTAGGGAGCACCGGGGGCCCTGAACATCTCTGCCTTGGCCGCGTAGAAGGGGGCCATCCCCTCCCCCATCACGCCGAGCACGAGGAGGGCCCGTGCGGCAACGGGGACTGTTGCGGTTCCCTTTGCAAGTTCGAGCATCGAGAGGGTCCCCGTCGTTGCGGCAATAATTGCCGCCGCCGCAAACATCGGGACGGTCCCGGCGAGCGCCACCAGGCCGTACTGGTAGGCGGCGTTCTGGACATGTTTGCTCCTTACCGCCGCAACGATCCCCACGTTGCAGATACCCACAAGCGAGACTAAGAGGGTGAAATCGAAGACATCCCCCGTGACCATCGCCCCCATGCAGGCAAGCCCGCAGGCTATCGACATGAACCTGCGGAACCGCAGTTCTGAGAGTGAGATCTCCTTTGCGTAGTAGGCGTCGCCGCCGAACGCGATGTCGATCTGGCGCTCGGGCCGGCTCACCAGCACGAATACCGAAAAGACGAGCGCAAGGAGAAAGAGGGTGAGGGTGAACGGCGTGAAATAGATCACGATGTCCCCAAACTCCAGGAAGAAGAGTGGTACACCCCCTATCTCGTTCATTCCTGATCACCCCACATGGCGCCGACAAGTGACATCTTGGTGACAACCTTCAGGAGGATTCCAATCGCGGCCCCCATCAGGGCCATGTACCACCATTCCGGGGCGAACATGAAGACAAAGAACGCCGCCACCCAGAGTGCCCACGAGATCCCGCTCGCCATCTCGAGTACGTGGAAATCGCCGGAGAAACTCCTGCTCATCAGGAGGAAGACAATCCCGAGGCCTGCGATGGCCCCGCCCGTGAATCCGGAGAGGATGATCCCGTACACCGCAAGGATTGAGGCAATGATGACTGTCGCCGGGGACCGCATTATCACCTCGATATTCAATCCCTTCACCTGGCTGTGCTGGTACCCTTCTTTTACCAGGTATATCTGCGAGAGCGCGAGGAGTTCGGCAATCCCCACAACAAGGCCGGGGAGGATGAGTGCTTCTGCAAGGTCGGTCCCGATCAGCGCAATCACCGCGAGCGCCGCCGTCTCGACCAGGTCGACCAGGAGGAGTTTGTGGAGGTCGTCCTGCTCCCGGACGAGCGCCAGGAATGCAACGAGTGCACACGCAAATGCGGCTGCAAGTCCGATGGAGTACTCGTTCCACATCCTTCTCAGGCCTCCCTCTTCCTGAAAAGGTATGCCGCAATGGCAAATGCAACGAAGAGTATGGTCGGCTCGACGACCGTATCAAGGCCCCTCGTGTTGTAGAGTATCTCGTCGAGTATCCCTCCCGGGTGTGCCACAATGGTGGTTCCCATGTACAGGGTATGCTCCGAGATAAAGAGTGAGAGCGGGGTGAGGTAGGCGGTGACATACCCCGCGGTCGGGGAGTTCTCGGGGTATTGGGAATGGATGGCCGCCTGGGTGAATGGCGGCCCTCCCCTGTCGTAGGGGTTCAGAGAACTCCCTGGCACGATCTGCTTTGGATAGAGCTGGTCTTCGAAATAGGGGAGGGGAAGGGTGAGGAGGACAAAGAGCGACATCGCAGCGCAGGCCGCGGCGAAGACCGGCAGGATGTTGTCAAAGTTTGAGAGGATCCTGGAGATCTTCTGGATGATCATCCCGATGCCTCCTTCTTCTGGATTACCCTGACGAAGATGTAGACGCTGAGTGCCGACACTCCCCCGAATGTCAGGAGGGCGAGCGCCTCGTTGTATGAGAGCATCAGCAGGAGGAGGCCCCATGCCGGGATCTCGAGGTTGATCAACCGGTTCAGGTAGGTCCTTGGAACCGGGAAGGCAGAGGCGATGGTCCCGCCGAGCAGGAGTACGAGGCCGAGGATGAACTCCGGGTTCATTGCTCCCCCTTCCCGCAAACCATCAGGATGAAGAGGGTGGAGAGCGGGGCGATGAGCGCCACCGCGATTGCGACGTCCAGGAGCCCCCTGTTGATGATGAAGGGGATCGCGCCACCTATCATGATGCCGAGGGAGATCAGTTTCCGGTAGGGTTCACGCTCCACGACGGTCAGCACCGCTCCCGCAAGGACCAGTGCGCCAAATGCCATCACCACCATGTCATTCACGGCGGTCCAGTCCTCCTGCATAGGTGCTGGCGATGGCATTCGATTCGAGCGTGGTGCCGACAAAGTATGCCGCAGCGGCGACTATGCTCAGGGGGTGGGGGAGGAGGAGGGCGATGCTCCCTGCGACTGCAAACGAGAGCACATTGAGGAAGGGCAGCTTCCTGAGGGTGTCCGGCTCGAGCGCCACCCTGATTGCGGCGTATACCGCGATGACCGCACATACCCCAAGGGCGACATCCTGCGGGTTCATCCTCCCCTCACTCTCCAGAGGTAGGAGAGGAGCCGGCTGGATTGACGGTGCGAGATGCCCTGGATCGTGAGGATGGCGATCACCATCCCTGCAATGAACTCAGGCGGAGAGAACCCTATCAGAGTGAACCCTGCGACGATGAATGTCGCAGAAATGGCACCGGTGGTGCCTGCGTATCCCGGGTCATGGCAGATCCGGTTGCCGATGAACACAAGGAGGGCTGCCAGCAGGCCGCCCGGAACCCCCGCGATGAAGACCCCGCACGCGGCAAGGAGGGTCCCTGCCGAGGCATCGGGGGATGAGACGATGTTTCCCATCATGATGCCGCCGGGAAGCGCACCTCCCTTCGCCTCGATATGCCTCCCGATCGCAGTTGCGCCCACCACGCCTCCTGCCGCGGGAAGCCCGAAGAGTAAGTCTATCACTACGAAATTGAGCCAGCAGACGGCTGCTGCAACCAGGATATGGACGAATGCCAGGAGAGAGATATCCATCGGGCCGTCAACCTACAGGTGGTTGGGTTGTGAGAAGAATAATATTTTGATTTTGGTAAATTGCGGCGAATGGGATGAGGGAGGGGGCCTGATTGGTGCGAGCAAAGGAATGGGTCCAGGCCGCCCCAGGTCAGGCGAATGAATGGCCCTGCCAGGGGCATCTCGCCCTGGTGCGGGATGGAACATGAGTGGTGTGTTCTCCCATGAGCACCAGGACTGCCGTTTCTACTTCCCTGCCACTCTCGCATCGAATCCGCGGACAAGGCCCATTAACAGGATCAACACTGGTATGATCTCAAGCCTCCCGATCCACATCAGGAGGATGAATATCCACTTGATAGGCTGCGGGCTTTCAGGGGTCATGTATCCCACACCGAGTCCCACGTTGCTCATCGCCGAGACCTCGTCAAACACTACGTGGTGTATGGAGAATTCAGTTGGAGCGATATGGAGGCTGACGATGGTTGCAACGAAGATGATGAGCACATAGAGGACGATGATCAGCATGTTCTTGGAGAGCTCCACCTCCGATATCTGCCGTGGGATCACCTTCCCTTCGTGCCTGAACGGCACGATAGCCCGCCCCCTGGAGAAGAAGCGCCTGAACCACCAGACAAGTCCTTCGTATCCCAGGATCACGCGGTTTGCCTTGATGCCCCCCGCAGTACTGCCTGAGGCCCCGCCGATCATCATCAGGAGGGTGATGACAATGAGGGGAGCTGCGACCCAGTGGAGGTCCGAGTTCTGGAGACCGGTGGATGTCACTGCGGACGCGGTACAGAATACTCCCTGCCGTACCGCGGTCTCGAGGGGAAAGCTGTTGAATACATGGAGATCCAGCGTGACCACGAGCGACCCGGCGAGAATCAGGGAAAGGATGAGCCAGACGACACGGTCCTGGAAAAATGGCCTGATCCTTCCCTTATACATGAAGAAATAGAGCTTGAACGGGAGAGCCCCGGCTACCATCACAGGGATGAGGAGGGCTTCGAGGAGGGCGTTGTCATAATAGGAGATACCGGTATCGTGGATTGAAAAACCTCCCGTTGAGATGCCGACCATAACGAGGTTGATGGCATCCCAGAGCGGGATGCCCGAGAGCATCACCATCCCCGTGAAGACAACGGTGAGGAAGAGGTAGATGACCCACATGCGCCTGCCGGTGGAGACGACGTTCGGCATCAGCTCTTCAGACCTTCCTTCGGACCTGTAAAGCTGGTGCTGGGTGAGGCTTGACCTCGAGAGCATGGCGATGCCGAACGCAATCACCCCCATCCCCCCTATCCACTGCATGAATGATCGGTAAAACAGGATGACGTTCGGGGTCTTATCGAGTGAGCGGATCATGGTGATCCCTGAATCGGTCCACCCAGACATGGCTTCGAATATGCTGTCAGTCCAGCTCATCTGGAGACCGAGAACAAAGGGGAGGCATCCGACAACGGCAATCACAAGCCATACGAGGGCTACTGCCGCGAGTGCCACCGAGAGCTGCGGCACGAACTCCCTCCTCGGTATGCGGGAGATGAGGAGGCCCAGGACCACGAACGTCAGCGGCACGGAGGCCATCGGCCCCACCATCTCCCACTCCCCGAATATCACGAGGACGAGGAGCGGGACCAGGGTGATCACCCCCAGGAACTCGAAGATGACCCCCATGTCATGGGCGATGATGGCCAGTGTCTCCAGCCGCTTCATGATCAGGTCATTGGAACCGAGGGATTATCTTGATTCTCCCCGATTGTGCCCGGTTCGGCAACAAATTACACTACCGATCCTCCCTTGGCAAAAGTGCGCCGGGGTTCGGGTATACGCCGGATCTGTTCACGGTGCAGGAAAGGAATGTGTCATCCAGAGGATTGC
Organism: uncultured Methanolinea sp.; assembly: GCA_964598545.1. Lineage (GTDB taxonomy): Archaea > Halobacteriota > Methanomicrobia > Methanomicrobiales > Methanospirillaceae > Methanolinea_A. The sequence goes on from CAZRCH010000010.1 coordinate 27,093, forward strand.
AGGAAAAGGGGAGTTTTGGAGGGTCATTTGAACGCGACCCCGGCAAAGGGCTGCATGAAATGCCAGGGTTTCGCTCTTTTCTGCCATAAAAAGCAGAAAAGATACCATATATGAAGTTACAAAGGCCTGGCGTTCAGGCCTGCGAGTGCATCCCGTATGTCCTCATCATCCAGTTTGGCAAGAATCTTCGCTCGTAGGAGGGAATAGTCGCCATCGGGCATGTGCTGACCGAAAGGTGGCGAACAGTCAGCCGCTTCCTCATGCCCTTTCTTCTCGTTGACGGCGTTCCTTACCATGTTTCTCACACGCTTGGCCGGGATGCCATGACCCTGCTGGTGCTGATCTGACAAGGTCTGCGGCCTGGTATATGTTCCCAGACCTTCATATATGGCATATTTCTATTCAATCTCCTCGTATATAATAATTGCGCAGAATAATATTTTTGCGATAAAAAATGACAACGTGGGTGATTGCTCAAGCCATTTTAAGATCCGGTGAACATAAAGAGAGAACTAAACGCGCAAAACATCATCGTAACTTGCAACCCCGGCAACTTGCCAAGGGTTTTTTCTGTCCCCGGATCCTAGTACCAGGAGAGCGAGGGTTGCCGAGCGGTCAAAGGCGATGGATTTAGGGTCCATTCTCGCAGGAGTTCGGGGGTTCGAATCCCCTCCCTCGCATACTCACCGGTTGCTCCAATCCTCTCCGTGATATTTCATGCTTGACTCTCTCCCCTGCCGCCTGCGTGACCCCGCAAGTGTTTTTATACAGGCTTTCCCCTCTCCTCTCATGGACCTCTATATACTGAGACACGGGAAGGCAGGGACCGCCGACCGCAGCGACCCCGGTGACGGCGAGAGGCGTCTCACACGCCAGGGATGCGAGGAGATCGAAGAAATCGGCGCATGGTTGAGAACCCGGAAGATGAAGTTCTCGATCGTCGCATCAAGCCCGCTTCCGCGGGCTAGAGAGACGGCATCTATCGTCGCCCGGGTATTGGGAGAACCAGAACAGGTCACCTCCTGGGATGAACTCGCTGTCGGTTACCCCCCCTCGGCGGTCCTCGGAAAGATCAGGGAGATCATGCATGAAAACCGGGTGCTGCTCGTGGGCCACGAACCGCAGCTCTCATCCCTCGTCTCTCTCCTCATCTCCAACCGTCACGACTGCGGCATCACCCTGAAAAAAGGCGGCATCGCAAGGATACAGTTTCCGGGAGAGCCGGGACGCGGAGAGCTCCTCTGGCTGCTTCCTCCCGGTCTCATCCGGGACCCCGGTGGCCTCAAAGGGTGAAGCTCATCAGGAGGCGTTCCAGATCTCGAACCGGCAGAGGTTGCTCCCCATGGCATAGCAGTGGGTCTCGATCACTCTCTTCTTCTCATTGAAATGTGCGGAGAAGAGAGCCGTGAGGAGTCCCGAATCGAACGAGCATTCAGGCCTCCCCGTGATAGGCAGGTCCTGGCACTCGAAGCAGTCCCGAATCACCAGGGTCATCGGGTCATACCCCTCCACCTCCAGTTCCCCAAGGTCGAAACGGGACCAGAAAAGAGAGAGGTTCCCGAGAAACGCGGAGAGTTCTCCTGCCCTGACCTGGGGATAGATGGCAGCGCCGGCTTTGTTCCCTGCCCTTTCGAGGATTGGATGGATGTGTATTCCCTCAGACATCAGGCTTATACGCAGCGATGTGAGAATGAAGCGGAAAATATCCCGGGTCGTAGCATCGGCGGGGAGCGTTTCGGGGAAGAAACGATCAGCCCAGTGCATATCGGGATCATTTGTATTGGCGCGGACGAGTATCCTGCCGTTCAGGGAGAAGATCCGCTTCCTTGCGTCCGCCGGATCCGGGCGCATGCTGGTGATTCCCGCCTGAGACAGGGCTTTCATGTGCGCGGAGATGGTCGACTTCGCCCTCCCGGACCTTGCGACTATCTCGTCAAATGCCATGTCCCTCTCCTGCAGCATCTCCAGGATCCTGCCCTTTAACTGGCTGTCGATTGACATGAGGCCCTGGTCCGAGGCAACAATCTGTATAAATCCTCCGGGATACTCCGGATATTCCTGTGGAGCGGTCATGATGCCTCTTCTTACATCTCAGTGGGGGCAAAAGTATATATTAGTATAGTTCGTATATAGTAGAATGTTCGTATGAGTCCGAACGGTGTGCTGCCACCCTGTACCTGACCAGGGCAGACAGTACGCATGCTGGGATTCGCCCCCCCGTGTTCGTAAGGGCAGGATCCCCCGTACCGAACGAAGATCGAACCCCTAATAAACACACGGAAGGAAACATGACACTGGCATCAACCCCTGCACAGGCAGACGGGCCAAAGGTCCGGGGGCCAGTCACCAGCATCGACTGCCTCCCCTCCTCCGCTCAGGCAGTGTTCACACTGCTTGGCGATGGAAAAGAGCGGACGTTGAACGAGATAATCGGCAGGGTGGCATTCTCGCCGCGTACTATACGGAACGCGCTGAACCGGCTCAGGCAGAGCGGCCTGATCGTGGCGAAATTCAACTTCAAGGATGCACGAAAACCCCTCTACAAGGTAAGGATCGGGTAACCCGGCAGTTGCAGGAATCGGTCTGTCCCCCGCAAAGAGGGTCCCTGCAGCCGGGTTTTTTCTTTCTCACTTTCTGCCCTGGCGGCGAAAAAAGTTTCTTGCCTTTCTGCAGAAATGACTCTTCCCGATGAAGCACCAGTACCTTGGCGATACAAGGGACCTCTTCAAGTACGACCTTATCGAGACGCTGCTCTCCCGCCATGCTTCCCTGGAACAGGCATTCTTCATCACCATGCTGACTCCGGACGACGGATCAGGGCATGGCGAGAGGGCGAAGTACTCCCAGGCGAGGGCTGGACACCTGAATTCCGACCTTGCAGCCTTCCTCTCCCATCTCCGGGATGCAAGAACCCGGAACTGCTTTGGGATACGCGACTATTTTTCGGAAAGATCGTTCCAGGTCAATGTAGACAGATGCCCTTTCACCCATCGCGAAAGGAAAGATTACTTCTCCCGCATTGCCAGGAAAGTACGGCAACTCTCTCATGCGCTTATATTCCTTGATCCGGATACGGGCCTCGAGGTTGCCGTGCCGACCTCCGCACATCTTCTTTACGCAGAGGTATCCCGGGTCACACGCGCAGTCGGCCAGGGCTCCATAGTGATGATCTACCAGCATATCCCAAGAAGACCCCGAATCCCCTACATCGATGCACGGTGTGCATCGCTCTCCGGACACACTGGCTTTTCGACGTCCTGGATCTCTGACGGACAGGTCGTCTTCTTCTTCCTCTGCCGCGAAGACGGTGTACGGCGTGACCTCGAAACCTGCCTGGTGGAGTACCGCAGCCAGTACCCATTGCTCCTCTCCTGACCTCATAAAGGTGGCATCCTCAGATATCCACGTTGAAAAGCCCCCTGATCAGGAGGCCGATCAGGAACGATATTCCGGCGATGCCCAGGGAGATGGCGGCCATCTCGAAAAACCTCTTCCAGAACGGGAGGTCCGCCGCAACAGACGTGTAAAACGTGAAACAGACGATGATTGCAACGGCCGTAAGGAGTGAGAGTGCAAGTGCGGCGAACGGGTTGGCAAGGAGAAGGAACGGCAAGACGAGAAGCAGGACCGTGACAATGTAGGCGCTCCCGGTATAGAACGCGGCTTTCATGGGCTCCTGCCCGGTCTCGTCAGACTTCTGCGAGAGATACTCCGAGGATGCCATGGAGAGGGCCGCGGCGACGCCCATGATACACCCCACCGCGGCGATCACGGTTGGGTCCTGGAGGGCAAAGGTGAACCCTGCAAGGCTTCCCGTAAACTCTACAAGTGCGTCGTTCAGCCCGAGGACTATCGAACCTACGTACCGGAGCCTCTCCTCGTCGAGGAGTGCGATGATCTCCATCTCGTGCTGCTCCTCTTCGGCAATTATTTTCTCTATCTCCGAAATTGTGCCCACAAGCTCCCTGTAGTGCTGAATCGCGGCGCTCTCCCGATTCTCCATCAGCTTGATGGCGAAGGTGAACCCGAGGAGACGGGCGATGAGATAATAGAACCACACCCTGGTTGCCGCGGGCCTTGCCTTCTTTCCCGTGTAATGCTCCCATACCCGCGAGTGCCCGAGTTCCTGGTCGGCCATTCTCATAAAAACCGAGGCGTTGTGGGGATTTTTGGCCGTTCTCGCGAGCATGCGGTAGATATGGTGCTCTGTCACCTCGTCGCGCTGGAATCCAACGATCATCTCCCTGATGTTTCCAGGTATCGCTTTTTGGGCCCCTTCAGCGGTCAGGCTCAAAACCACCCTTCCGTGAGTGTCTGGAGGCCGGGCTTGTTAATCGTTTCCTTTTTTGCGGAATACGAAAAGAATGACGGGATCTCACGCCGGATAACCGCATATACCGTGTCGGACGGTCCCAATGGACTCCACGGGGACCGGGATGATCAGCAGGTTTACATAAATTGACGATGAACACCAACTGACGCCATGAAGGTCTCTTGAGGGGATTTGCCATGAAGAAGATCCTCATCACAGTGGGAAACGAAGACGCCGCCAACATCCCGCAACTTGTGAAAGGATACTTTCACCTCCGCGAGGAATTGGGCGAGAAGACCCGTTTTACCATTGTAGTCCCTGACCAGGACCTCGACGAGGTGGTGGCAAAGATCAGGGTGATACTCGGGTACATGGACAAGAATACGCTCGTCGAGGTCTATTCCCCTGATTTCACCATATATCCACTCCTTGACGAGAGACAAAAAGATGAGGAGAAAACCCCGAATGCCGCGAAGAAGAGGAAACTCTCTCCCATAGAGAAGCTGCTGGATTCCGTCAAATCCTACGAGCGACTTGACGCGGATATACTCAGCCTTGCTGCCGTCGCGAGCATCGTGGGCCTTGTCGGCCTCTTCTTGAACAACGTGGGGATCGTCATCGGGGCCATGCTGATCGCACCGGTGATCGGGCCCATCTACGCGTTTGCCCTCCATTCCGCAACAGGAGACGGCATTGCAGTCCTCCGTGATATTCTCAATATATTCTTCCTCATCGTCTCGTTCATCCTCTTCTCACTCATCGTGACCTGGGTCCTCGGGTTCTTCATCCCTCTCGAGGTGACTGGCGAGATACTCTCCAGGACACAGTCAAGCCCCATCTACGCCGTCATGGCGATATTCCTTGGATTTGCCACCATCGTTGCCCTGGCAAAGGGTATCCCCGACAGCATTGCGGGGGTGGCCGTGGCGGCAGCGCTGTTGCCCCCGGCACTCGTGAGCGGGATCTCCTTCGCGCTGTACCCGGAAGGAACGCTCAGTGCGCTCGTCCTCACTCTCCAGAATGCCGTGGGACTGATGGCCGGGAGTATCATTGCAACGATTGTCCTCCAGATACAACCAAGGTCCTACAGGGAGAAAGCTGCAGCAAAAGCAATACTGAGGCGTACCGTGATACTCCTGCTCATTCTCGTCATCCTCCTCGCCATCATCCCCCTCATCACGATCAATGGCTAGAAGGGGCAGGGAGGAATCCCTGCTTCCGCTTTCAGCAGGATCTCATGGGGGAGGCCCGAAAGCGCAACTGCCGCGAGTGCTCCGACGATGCCCCTGCCTCCGATGACCTCGACCTGGTGAAGTGCGGCGGTTGCTTCAGCCTCATCTCGTCTGACAATCCCGTTCCTTGCTCTCTCTCCGTATGCACGAAGACCGGGGGGCACGTGGAACCCCTGCTTGAAGGCCATTCCCCACTCGGGAGAGAGGGCTTCGTCCTCTAAAAAGACCAGGGACCGGTCGCGGACCAGGGTATACATCCCGGGGGTGACTGCGACCTCGATATAACTGCACGAGTTCCCCGCAGTCTTCTCCCTTATCGCGGGGTTGAGCATGACAACGTGATGGCTGATGGGGAGCACTCCTTTCATGGTCTCGAGGTGCTGGAGGAGCGCAAGGGCGAGGGCAAACGTGGCGCCCCCCTCGGGGCTGTCCGTGTCATCGATGCCTATGATAAGGTGCGTCAGTGCACGGGTGCGGACATTCCCCTCCACGATATCCCCTGAACGCTGTATGCTCACCTCGCAGACCCCCTCGGCATGGGACATCATGTCGGTGAGCGAATAGGCAGGTCCCCCAATGCAGCGGATATACTGGACGATGTCCTCTCCCTCTCTTTCAACGCCTGCAATCCCCACCGCAGCCGAAGGGTGAAGGCCGATATCGATATCCACCCTCCCCAGGCGGGCCCATTCACGGATGAGGGTACCGTCCCTGTGCACATCCTGGATAACACCCTTTGCGTGGGAATGGTGGAACGCACAGAACGCTGCACACGCACTGCTCATGCATTCGTGGTGGATCTCGACCCGGTCTCCGTCAATGGTGGTGAATATCCTCCTGCAGGCGCTCGAGGGGAGCGCACTGATGGCTGCGTACTTTGCAGGGTTCCTCCCCATCTTTTTCTCCCGGACACGCACGCACCCCTCGTCAACCAGGCGATTGATCCAGTCCTGGGCAGTGCTCCTCGGGACTCCTGCCCCCTCCTGGATATCGGTCACGGTGAAATAGCCGCGATCCAGGGTGCAGGCCCGCATCAGGTGCAGGAACTCACGCCTTTTTTGGATGACGCTCCGCATGGAAATCCCGAATGTAGAGGAGATCCCCGATGATGGCGCTCGCAGTCTCTACCGATCCCGCTCCCTTCCCGATGAGGGTGATCTCCCCTGCCATGTCTGTCTCAATCGTGATGGCATTGAGCGTCCCCTCCACAACGAGTGGGTGGGAGATCGGGAGCAGCCGGGGGGCAACCCTCAAAATCCCGCGGTCAGGGATGGCCTCCGCGATCAGCCTGATGGTGCAGTGCTGCTCTTCTGCCAGGCGGAGTGCATCGTTGGTGAGGAGGTCGATCCCCGTGATATCGACGTCTTCGAGCGTAACGGGCTTCCTGCAGAAGGTGTTGGCAAGGATCACCAGCTTGACCGCGGGGTCGATTCCCTCCACGTCATAGGTGGGGTCCGCTTCCGCGTACCCCATCTCCCTTGCCTCGAGCAGGGCCTGTTCGTAGGTGAGACCCTCGGCAGCCATCCTGGTGAGGATGAAATTGCAGGTCCCGTTGAGGACCCCGAAGATGGCAAGGACACGGTTTCCCGCGAGGCCGTGCTCCAGCATATGCATGACAGGGATGGCGCCACCGACCGTGGCCTCGTACCGCATCTGCACTCCCTTCACCGCAGCAAGGGACCTTATGCGGGAAAACTCCCTGGAGATGGGGCCCTTGTTCGAGGTGACCACGTGGCGGCCCTTCTCAAGCGCGGACAGGATATGAGTGAGCGCAGGTTCGCCGGTATCGGCATTCGTCGGCGTCACTTCGACCAGCACGTCGTATGCCGCCCCTGTCACCACGTCCATGGCAGTAAGGGAACGGTCACCGCAGAAGCCGTTCCTCGCCTTTGCCTCAAGCACCTCGTCAATGCCGATCCCGTCCTTATCGATAAGAGCACTCCTCGAATCTGCAACGGCCGTCACGGAGATGCCAAGGTCTTTCTCCTCTATCATCTGCAGGACGCCCCTTCCGACCGAACCCATGCCGAGCAGCGCGACTCTCATTCTATCTCCTCCAGGGGTTCGACCAGGAGGAACTCCTTCTCACTCGCCACACGGCGCAGGATTGCCATCGCCTGCTCCATGTCCTCCTTGTTCACCGCCTTTATCAGAAGACGGGCAGATGAGACCTGCGTGATTGCCGGCATGCTGATGTTCAGTTCGGTCACCTCGGCAAACCCTGTGCGGTCAATCCGGTCAACGGTATCCCCGAGGTCGGTGTGGATCAGGTGCCCGATCAGCATCACCGCTTTCTGGTACAGGAGACGTTCATGCCCTATCCGCTGGATGTTGACTCCCTGTTCCCGGATCATCCGGGTGAGTTCCTTCAGCCGCTGTTCGGGGAGTTCCAGGACGATCTGGACACTCAGCATGCCGCCACGCTGTTTCTCATCGCGCTGATGTATCACGGCAATGATGTTGCCCCCCACGTCGGAGATAGGCTTGAGGGCTGCAAGCAGCTGCCCAGGGGCATCCTTTATCTCCAGTTTCATGGATACCTGCACAGGTTCACCCTTACCTTTTAGATAAGATCGGCCGGGAAGATAAGCCTTTTACCCGGAGTTCTTCCCAGCACGGGATTTTCCTGCGATTACCGGGGAGATTCTGGCCCATGATGCATCCTGCATGACGAGACCATGCAGGGAACCACCCGCCGCATAAAATCAAGAACTGCTACACAAATGTGGGGAGAGGTGCAGGCTTTGAGACAGGATATCCCGTGTTACTTTCCGATCCCATAGTATTTCCGGATGAACTCCCGGATCTTCTCTGACTCGATCCACCCCCTGTCGAGCTGGGAGACAGTCAGGTCGATCTCCTTTGCCTGGCAGCGGATCTGCTCGGCGAGCGGCCCCCCTTCGAGATCCGCAAGCCCCATGATCACCTGCATGGGATTTCTGAGATGGTCGCCTAAAATTGCAAACTGCTCGATATTCTTCTCGATCTGCTCGTATGCGAGCCTCTTCTCCTCCTCGATCTTCCGGGACCGGGTGATATCGCGCATGATGATCATGACCCTGGCAACGCGGTGATCCTCGAGCACCGGGATAAGGCGCGTCTCGAAGATATACTCCCGCCCGTTGAGGGTGAACCCGATGGGGGTCTCGAGGTTTTCACCCGTCAGGAAGACATCCCTGACCGACGCGAGTGAGGGACCTGAAATGCATGGCAGGGTATCCTGCAGGTCTCTGCCGATGATCTCGTGATCCATCCCAATCCGTTTCAGCCACCTCTTGAAGGTCGAGTTCACGAGGACGATCTCAAGATCCCGGTTGACGAGAAAGATGCCATCGATCATCGCATCGATTGTGGCCATGTACTGGTCTTTTGATGCGTTCAGCTTCTGCTCGGCCTGCTTGCGCTCCGTGATGTCGGTGAGCACCGCGAGGATGGCATCTTCGTTGCGGTAGGTTATGGGAGTCGCGTTTACCAGCACCGTGCGGGACTTCCCGCCGTGCGTAGAGAGTGTGATCTCGTATGGTTCGACATTCACACCCGCCACCCGTTCACCGCTTTGCTTCCTGACGACCCCCCAGGACACGGGGTCAATAAAATTGTAGATCGGCTGGTCCACCATCTCTTCAGGGGATCTTTCGAGCGCATGTGCCGCGGAAGGGTTGACGAAGAGGAGGCGGTCGCGTGCACAGACCAGTACATAATCTGGGAGACTCTCCACGAGTTTCCGGTATCGCTCCTCGCTCTCATCGAGCGCCCGGTGCGACTGCTTCTCTTCCGTGATATCGGTGAACACTTCTTCGAGGTAACCCTTTTCCGGAAATATCCTTACCCAGAAACGGGCCCAGAGTATTGATTTGTCTTTTTTTATAAAACGCGCCTCAAAATTGGAGATTGTTTCGTTATCGGCGAGCATGGCGATGAGGTGTTCCCTCACCCCCCTGTCAGCGTAATGCTCCGGAAACCGGAATTCCCTGATGAATTCATCTACAGATGAATATCCGAACATGCTCGCCATCTGGGCGTTCGCTTCGAGGATCGAGCCGCCTGCTACACTTACGCGTGCAAGGCCCACCTGTGCATTGGTGTAAAGGCCCTGGTATCTCTCCTTGCTCTCCCTGAGATCCTCTTCGGCCTTCTTCATGCCCGTGATGTCCACCAGGGTGAACACCACCTTCCTTCCCGGGATGGGGCCTGCCGACATCAGCCCGTGAATCACGAAGCCATCTTTCCTTCGGAGGTGGCATTCGAACTCGGTCACCGCCCCTCCTAAAGATACTCTCTCCCTGATACCCGCCTTCTCCCTCTGGTCGACAAAGAAATCGAGGAACTCCCTCCCGGCCAGTTCGCGTGCCCTGTAGCCGAGAAGGTCCGCCCCCCGCTCGTTCGCCTCCTCGATGACGAAACCGGAGCGAAGGTTCATTGCCAGGAATACCCCGGCCTCCGAGTAGTCGAAGATCCCATGGTATCTGTCCTCCTGCTCCTTGAGGGTATTTGAGAGGGACGCAACGATGACACCTATCGCGACAAAGACATAGAACTGTGCAGTAGCCTGGGTGATCACGTCGAGGTCGGGATATCCCGCGATGTAGGCCATCGCCAGGTAGCCCATGGCAATCGCCACCGTAAAGAGAACCCCCCTTCTCGGGAACCAGTACGCAGCGATGACGATGGGGATGTAAAAAAGGTGGGGGGTGATGAGGTTGAGATCTCTTTCGATGCTGTAATAATTCAGGAGGAATGCAAAGAAGGTGCTGAAGAGCAGGATTACTATCCAGAAATCTCTCTGCTCGAGGATTACCGGTATCCTGTGTCTCCATACCCCCATCTCTTCCTCACCCCTCCGCTCTACTCATTCGGTAGATGCTCACCATGATAAAAGGTGGCATCAGGATGCGTCCCGCCGGCTTTCTCTCCTGGTGCTCCCTCTGGTGCCAGCCCGGCCGGCACAAGACGCTCGCGATCCATGAAGTACCGAAACGACCTGTTCTTCCGGCAGGCTGAAGGGATGGAGAACCGGGAGAGGATCTCCAGCATGTACGCGATCCTGGATGCGTATTGCGGCGGAATCGTGCGGTTGAACTCCTCCTTGGTGACGTGATCGGTGGTCACAGGCGGATTCACACCCAGGATGGCTGCATCCGGGGCGTCGAGCCCTGCGAGGTACCAGCTCTCGATCTCCTGGATGATGACCACGACCGTCGCCGGGTTTACGACGCAGAACCTCTCGATTATCATCTGTTTCTTTGCCTTTACCCCGGCGGCCTGGTCGATATCGGTGACCAGCAGGTACTCGTCCCCGGTCCTGCGGATGCTCTGGACGAACTTGCATACCCTGGCTCTCTTCAGGCAGGCGTATTTGATAAGCCTGACCGAGCGGTACCGGTGCGCGATGAGAGGAAGGATTATCCTGCCGAAGAAACGTTCGTCGTCGTTCCCCTCAACGAGGATATACAACCGGCGTTCTGTCATTCGATCCCTAGCATGTTCTGGATGAAGAGCTCCTCGATACCTATCTCGTCCTCCAGGAACGCCTGTATCTCCTTCCTGTTCGCAGGCCGGCTGAGGCGGGAGAAGCCATCGCTGTCCCGGCTGATGAGGAGGATGTCATGGATGTCAACGTGCTTGACCATCTCGGGGTTGTGGGTGGTGACGATGACCTGTTTTGAACGTGATGCGTCCTTGAGCATCTCCACGAGCCTCGATATGAGGTACGGGTGGATATTGCGTTCAGGCTCCTCTATGATGGTCACCGGCCGCTCCTCGAAGTAGAGGGCGATCAGGAGGGCGCAGATGTTGATGGTGCCGTCAGATATCATGGATGCCGGGAGGTACTTTTCCCTGCTGTACACCTCCTTGAGCTTCAGAAAAAGGGACATGTCCATGAACTTCTCGACCGCCACGTCGTCGATGAAGGGAAGCACGTCCCGAAGAAGCCGGGTAAAGGTCTCCCTCTTCTTTGGGTCGTCGAGAAGCCGCTTGATCACGATGGCCAGGTTGCTCCCGTCCTTCTCGAGGTCGGTCTTCCCCATGATGGGGACCGCCTTCTTGAGCAGGCGCGGGTCAAAGTCAAACACCTTCATCCCCCGGAATATCCATTCAAGCGAGGGAATGCCGGGGACAAAGATGGGAAGGGTCATGATCAGGGTCCCCTCCGCGATGTTCATTCTCTGGAAATAGTAGGGGAAGAGGTCATCCTCCTTCAACTCGAGTCCTTTTGGGGGGCATATGCAGTACTGGATCGGGCCTGCAGCTTTCACGAGCGTGATGGTCCCCTTTCCCGCACCCCTCTGCTCATCACCCTCCTGGAGAAGGAACTCTCCCTCGACTTCAAGGACATCGGAGGATATCTCGTATGTTTCGCCTGTATCCGGGAACGCCAGTGAGAAGGCATAGCAGATTTCAAAAGGCTTGAAGAAGACCGGGGCCCCCCTGCTCATTGCAACGATATCTGTCTTCTGCTCCTCGAGCACGTACCTGATATGGATGGAGAATGGCACCCCCGGCCCGATGATGGTGTTTCGCAGGTACTCGACTCCTCCCTGGAGAGAGATGGCGTTGGAGAGCCCGTACTTGGCGATATCCCGGATAAACTTGATGACCTGTATGAAGTTTGATTTTCCTGATGCATTTGACCCGATGATGACATTGAACTGGTCCGGCTGGATCTCAAGGTGTCGGAAACTCTTGAAGTTCGTGACTGCAAGCTCCCGGATAGGCATGATGGAGGTGTACGTCCCCCCAGCATAAGGTAGTTATCCAATACGGACCCGGGCAGAGGCAGTGTCCCTCCTCCCTGGTTGACGTTCGTGGGCCCCCGTGATGACCAGCAACTCCCGTTCTCCAGTCTATATTCCTCATTTCGGGTGCTATCGGCCGAAAAGAAGGAGACCGTCCACTGAGGTATCAGCGGGCTGACGGGGAGGAGAGAAATGGGGGAGAGAGCCCAGGGGAACGCACCTCCATGGTGGAGGGGAGAGCAGACAGAATCCGCCCGCGGGTCTCCTGCATCTTGAGCGGGTGCAACGCGGGTGGCGGGGATCCTGGTTTTACACGAAGGTTTCACCCACTTCCCCAGCCAATCGAATTGATTGCTCCTTGGGACAGGACATCGGTCCCTCGCTCCCAGCCCAGCGGGTGCCATGGATCCATTCCTCGTGCATCGGATGGATGGGAGAGATAGAGGGGCGAATTCCCCTCTCTTTGGGAAAAGGGGCAGTGGGGTTTACCGAAAGAATGTTGTCCCGCGTGAACAATCCTTCTCATGGAAGGTGGGGACTGCCGGTGAAACCAATCATCGAGGGGCGCGGGCTGCGGAAGGAGTTTGGTGCGCTGAAGGCCGTTGACGATATCAGCTTCTCGGTGATGCCGGGGGAGGTCTTCGGGTTCCTCGGGCCAAACGGCGCTGGAAAGACCACCACGATGAAGATGATCGAATGCGTCTCCCCGGCGACATCCGGGATGCTGACCGTCTTTGGCCTCGATGTGAACAGAGACCCGCGGGGGATCAAGCGCTGGCTGGGCGTCGTCCCACAGGAGACGAACCTTGACCCTGACTTCACCACCCTTGAAAATCTGCTCGTCTACGCCCGTTATTTCGGTATACCCGCCGCAGAAGCGAGGCGAAGGTCAGAGGACCTCCTCTCCTTCGTCCAGCTGTCGGAGAAGAGAGACGTACCCATCGAGAAGCTCTCCGGCGGGATGAAGCGAAGGCTCATCCTTGCGCGGGCGCTCGTGAACAGCCCGCGCCTCCTCATCCTGGACGAGCCGACCATCGGCCTTGACCCCCAGGCCCGGCACCTGATGTGGGAGAAATTAAAAGCCCTCCAGGCGGCCGGCAACACTATCGTCCTTACCACTCATTACCTGGAAGAAGCCGAGCGGCTCTGCAACCGCCTCGTCATCATGGACCACGGGAAGATCCTGGTGGAAGGGGCACCAGGAGACCTTGTCCGCCAGTATGCCGGAGAGGACGTGGTCGAGGCTGACTATACTCCCCGCGTCGTGCGATGCCTCGAAGAGATCGGTGCCCGCTTCGAGGTCCACGGGGATATGGTCCAGGTCTTTTCGGACCGGCCGAAAGAGGTTGCCACGCGGCTGCTCTCGGACTGCAACCCTGGAAGAGTATTCGTACGCCGCGGATCGCTGGAAGACGTGTTCCTCTCCCTCACGGGAAGGGCACTTCGGGACTGATGCAGACCATGATACCCCGTCCTACCTGGTACGCATGGAAAGTATGGCGAAGGAACTGGGATGTCTTCTTCAAGACCTACAGGGTGAACTTCCTGCCGCCTTTTGTTGAGCCGGTCCTCTACCTCCTCGCAATCGGGTACGGCCTCGGGATGTTCGTCGGCGAGATCGAGGGCATCCCCTACGTCCTCTACATCGCCCCCGCACTCCTCGCGATCTCGATGATGAACTCCTCGTTCTTCGAGTGCACGTACTCATCCTTCGTCCGGATGTATTACCAGAAGACGTTCGATGCCATGATCTCGACCCCTCTCTCCATCGAGGACGTTATCGCAGGAGAGCTCCTCTGGGGCGCCACACGGAGCTTCATCTACGCAACCGCGATGCTGGCGGTCCTTGTTGTCTTCGGCGTGGTGTCGCTCCCCTCCTCGCTGCTGGTCATCCCGTTCTCGTTCCTTGCAGGCCTCCTCTTTTCGGGAATCGCGATGTGCTTTACTGCAATCACTCCTGGGATCGACACCCTGAACTACCCGGCCTTCCTCTTCATCACCCCCATGTTCCTCTTCTCGGGGACGTTCTTTCCCCTCTCGGTGCTGCCGGAAGCCATGCAGATCGTTGCGATTAGTGTCCTCCCCCTTGCCCAGGTCGTGACCGTGACACGCTCGCTCACACTCGCCGTACCCTCGCCCCTCTTCCTCTACAGCCTTGCCTGGATCGCCTCGTGTGCGGCCATATTCTTCTTCCTCTCCATACACCTGATGAAGAAGCGGCTGGTGGTCTGAAAGGGCTATTTTTATCCTATAGACGCACATGGTAGGGGGCAGGAACCAGCATGAGCATCTACACCGTCTGCCAGAAGAGCGTGGTGAATGTCACCCCTGATACCTCGGTCCAGTTCGTGGCCGAACTGATGAGGAGCAAGAACCTGGGGTGTGTCGTCATCGCAGAGGAACAGAAGCCCGTGGGCATTGTCACTGATCGCGACCTTGCGCTCAGGAGAGATGCCCTCTGCAACGGGGAGGCGGACCAGGCGCCGGTCTCCCGCATCATGACCCGCGAGGTCTGCACGATTAGAAAGGACACCGGCATCTTTGATGCAATCCAGGAGATGAAATCCTCAGGAGTCCGGAGGCTCCCTGTCGTCGACGCAGGAGGCCGCCTCGTGGGCCTGATCACCCTGGATGACATCATCAGGCTTCTTGCCCGGGAACTCGGGGAGATCGCGAGGATCATAGGCAAGGAGAGCCCGAAGATCTGACCTCCCCTTCTTTTGAATTTCCTCCCCCATGAAGGCACCATTTTCAGGGAGACCCTGCCCGACATGCGTGAGGGGACGATTCCATCCGGTATTCCTGATCTCATCTTCCAGGGGGAATACTGGATCGAGGGTTTTTCTGCACCTATGAGTTGGGACTTGTCCGCCGCATCACCCAATCCATCGTAATTCCAGGTTGCTACATGGAATACACACATCTCTTAATCCTGCATGAAGAGAGAATTGGTATGACATCCAGGAGTCGCGCCCCGTGATACCATTCGACCCCGCTGATATCCGGATCAGGGTGCTCCATTCCGCCATCCTCGCCCCGAGCCCCCACAACACCCAGCCCTGGAGAGTGGCATTCAGGGGAGAAGAGAGGATCCTCCTGTCGATAGACCGTACCCGGCTGATACCAGGGTGTGACCCAACCGGCAGGCAGGCATTCATATCAGCCGGAGCCTTTCTCGAGAACCTCGACCTTGCCGCGAAATCGGAGGGGTTCCGCGCAGATATCGACCTCTTCCCAGGGGGATGGCCCGATGCGCGAACGGTCGCAAAAGATCCGGTCGCCCACGTCGATCTCGTCGAGGACCGGCGGATCGGGTGCGACCCTCTGTTCCTGCAGGTCCCTCTCCGCCATACCAACCGGCGCCGTTTCGAAAAGATGAAGGTCCCGCTCGAAGCCGCCGGCGATCTCACCGCTGCCTACGACTTTTCCCTGGTACCTCTCGGGTTCTCACACGATGACGACTTCATCCGCAGCGTCACAGACCTTGCCGCAGATGCGATGGAGATCGAGCTTGCAGACCCGGAGAGAGTGCGCGAGACACTGCAGTACTTCAGGTTCACAGACAGAGAGGCGCGCAGTTCATCCGACGGGTTCGGGCACGCCCAGTCGGGATTCGGGCGTATGGCGCGGTTCTTCATCGGGAGGTTCATCCTCTCCAGGCAGCGGGCCTCCTCCTCTCCGGAATCCTTCTCGCGCATGGCAAAGAAGAGCACCCGCGAGCAGGTGGCGGGCGCCGGCGGGATCGGATGGCTCTCGACCAAGGGGGATCACCGGGTCGACCAGGTGCGTGCAGGCAGGGCCTATCAGAGAGTGCACCTCAAGGCAGGCGCGCTCGGCCTTGCGCTTCAACCGGTGAGCCAGCTCGTTTCAGATTATCCCGATATGGCCAAACTCCGGTCAGGCATCCAAGAGTTGCTGGGCGTCCCCGGCACCCATACCATACAAATGCTCTTCCGCCTGGGATATGCCTCCCCCGTCCCCGCCACGCCGCGCAGGGCCCTCGGCGAATTTTTTGAAAAGAACTGACTCCCCGTCCCCCTTCACCCGCGAGTTACCCCCCTGCCAGCGCTGCCTGCAGTCCCACCGCAGTGGCAAGCACCATTATCCCGCATACGAAGAGGGGCAGGGTGTAGTTCCTCACGACCTCCCATATACTCCCCCCCGTGGTCCGGTGCAGCAGCCAGAAGTAGGGGTCCGAGAGGTAGGAGATCACGCAGGTCCCTGCGGCAACTGAGAGGATGAGGGGGATCGGGTGCATGGAGGCTGTAACTGCGGACCCGGCAAGTACCTGCGACGAGATGACGGCGCTGACGACCCTGGACCCCTGGGCGGCCTGGATGACAGCAGTGAATGCAAACGGGATCACCACAAGGGGAAGGGCCGCCATCATGCCGGGGAAGACAGCCTCCGGAAAACCGCTGGCTACGATTACGCTGCCGAATGCCCCTGCCCCGCAGATATCGAACATGATGATCCCCGCATGACGCGTCCCCCGAAAAAGCCCCGCGGTCCTCGCCTCCGGGGTGGCAAGCGCCATGCAGACCAGGAGACCGGCCAGCATGATGCACTGGATCATGCTCTCGTGGGAGAGCGAAAAGACGATCGAGAAGAGGGGAATTGCCGCAAGAATTGCAAGGAACGGCGCCCAGGCCCGCCAGTGGATGCCCCCTGCGGCCAAACTGTCACCCCCCTTCCCCTCCTGTTGAGGCTGGTTCTCCATTCCCCGGCTGGTTCGGGTCCTGAAGGCGAAGACCACGCCGCCGAGGAGAACCAGCGAGAGGGGGACTGCAACGAGGTCGAAGAGGAGCGGGGATGCGCCACTCCCGAGCCCGCTGAAGAGCGGGATGACCACCGGAGTGGGGTAGATGAGGGTATAGGAGAGCACGCTTCCCACCGCCGCAAGGTACAGAAGATCCTTCCCTGACCGCTCCCCGCCCAGCCTCTCGAGCACGGGAGTGAGCATGACAAACGCGGTGATGCAGCAGGTGGCAGGAAGCGCGAAGAGATACCCTGCCAGTCCCGACAGGGAATGCGTGTCACTGGTCCTGCGCTGCAGGTCGGATACCAGGCCTTCGATCAGTCCCTGCGCGTCGAGGGTCTTTGCGATGACGGCCCCGCAGAGGATGATGACTGCAAAGATGGCAAAAACCTTCCCGAGCCCATTGATTGCGGCCAGGATCACCTGGTCCGGACTCATGCCTGAGAGCAGGCCAAAGAAGAGGGCTCCGAAGAGCAGGGTGAAGAAAGGGGGAGCCCGCACCCGGATGCTCATCACGGTGATGAAGAAGAGTGCGAGGAGGAAAATCATAAGCCCGTGCAGCATGGTCCCCCGGAAAGCCCGATTGTATCGGATGCGCAGTTATCTCCGTATCTCAAATCCATCACCCGGATTGGATGCCTCGTGCCATTCCACCGTTATCCCGCGGACACTGATATAGGGATCTCCCTCCGCCCTGATCGCGGCCAGAAACTTCATGAGGAGTGCCTCCTCTCCCACCGCGGAGACGCTCACTGTTCCGTCCGGGTTATTCCGCACCCACCCCGGCACCCCGAGGCAACCGGCCTGGTCCCTCACGAAGTATCGGTAGCCGACCCCCTGGACTCGTCCCGAAACCACTGCCCGCACCTCTCTCATTTGGTCACCCCAGGCATCAATGCTCCTTCCCGCAGGGATTGCCGATCGAGGGCTTCCCCTCCCCTGCAGGAGCCGGACCAATGAAAATTCCCGCTCTTTTCTCCCGTCATTCCCGCAACCCCTTCCATCGCGATTCCTCCTTCTTCTTCAGGGCGGGACAGCGGTTGAAGTACGTCTCGCCCCACACCCAGGGCTGGTAATTCCTGCACATCTCCGGCTTCAGGGCATGGATCCCGCAAATGTACCTGTTTTTTTCGATCCTCCAAAGAAAAGGGCAGACCGGCAGATACCCGCCTGTCGAGGGGTCCCGCATCTCCACCGCGTGGATCCCGGAGATGTCCTGAGGGGAGAGTTCAGTGCACCAGACCCACCTGCCGTCATCGAGGCAGGCCATGAAGAACCGGAGGATGTCGCCCCTTCCGTTCTCAATCCAGGAGAAGAGGTTTTCGGGAGCAGGGGTGATCCTGTCCCCGAATATCTTGCAGCAGAGCCCGCACCGGTGGCAGTCATCGGCCTCATCGAAGTCCGACCCGGGATCACTCTCCGGATCTTCCCCTTTCCTGGTTCCCATTGCAGGAATATTACTCATCCCCCCCTTATCTCTCTTTCATTCCTCGTCTGCAGGAACCCTTCGTTGGGCGGCAGGTCCCTCGCAATGGGAGGTATCCCTGCATTTATGGGGTATTCGCGCGAGAATGGTACGTCACAATGGCATTCGAATGCAGGCAGTGCGGCATATGCTGCATGTACATGGGTGACTATATCGTGATCGAACGCCAGATCGGACCCTTTGCCTTTCTCGGGTGTTCGGTTTCCACGGGCACCATGTTTCTTGCGAGGGTCGACGCCGACAAGCTGGACCTCTTCTCTGACCGCACCTGGTCGGTGCGCCATCCCTCTGCCTGCCCATTCCTCCGCCCATCGGGAGCGCGGATCGTCTGCACCATCCATGAGACGAGCCCGGCGCAGTGCAAGGCCTACCGGTGCGTGATCGCCAGGATCCGCACATCAGACGGAGTTGAGAGAGGATATGTGACGGGGACGCATGCACTCCACAGCGAGGATCCTCTCCTCCGCGAGGCGTGGAAGGAAGTGGAGGCAGAGATTGCGGCGGATCCAGTGGGTGCCGAAGACCGAATCCCCGCGCTCCTCGCCCGCAGTGGCTATTGTTGTGAATGAGGAGGGCAGGGCTCCTTGTCCGCCCCGAATCCTGTCCTCTTTCAGAATCTTGATATCACTCCGAAGAGATTCCATAGCATGGAGATCCTTAAGATACCTAAGATGGAGAAGAAGGAGTACGACCAAATCATTCACGAAGGCCATGTCAGTCGTATTGCCTTCAGGGGTGTGGATTTTCCCTATATCGCCCCATTCCTGTACGTGTTTGACGGAAAGTATCTCTACTTCCTCTCCACCAGGTATGGGCGGAAGATAGAGTTCTACAGGAGCAACCCCTCCGTGTCGGTCGAGATAGAGCAGTACTCGCCGGACCTCTCCACTTTCCGTTTCGTAAGTCTCCAGGGCAGGCTCGAGGAGGTCCAGGACCCGGCGCATTCGGTTCAGGTCCGGACACGGTTTGTGGACATGATAAAGAACCGGAGGCTCTCTCCCACCGTCATGTCCGCGCTCGGCCATTCCCCGGGCGACCCGCCAGAAAAGATCCTCGAGGGGGAGCGAAACCTCGTCTGGAAGCTTGTCGGGGTGAAGGATATCGTCGCGCTCAAGAACGCGTGACCCCCTCATTTTTCTTCCGACTCTCCCCTGTGGCGTTCACAGAGTCCCGCGAAAACCAGGGATAAGACATCAGAGCCGCGGTTGCAGGCCAGGGAAAGCCCGCCACATGGGAAGACGCACCAGAGGAGACGGACAAAGGATACCCCTTCCTCACTGCCTGCCCGGGTATGGAAAAGGTTAATTCCCCTTGAGATAGCCTCACTCATACCCATGGGCAATCCACACCCACATCCATCCCCTTCGCTCCCGGGGCATCTCCTCGCAGGTGAGGGGGTCCTGCTGCTGCTGCACCCTTCGAGGTGGGGGTATGCCTGGCATTTCCTGCTCGGGGTGCTGCTCCTCGCAGCAGGGGCATTCATTCCCCTCGTTGAAGGGAGGATCATCGCGGTCCTTGCAGGAGTGTTCTACGCCGGATACACCGAGATGCGGCGGCGGCGGACGACGTACTTTGTGACAACCCGGCGTGTGATTGGGGAGCGCCGGGTTATCTCCAGGAGAATCAGTACGGTGGCCTATTCGCACATCACCGATCTTCACCTCGCGCAGTCGTTCCGAGGGCGGCTGACCGGGACTGGGACCATCTCGATCAATACCGCGGGAAAGGACGGGTTCGAGATGGTGATGGAACACATCCCCCGCGCCGAACAGGTGAGGAGCACGATCGACTCCCGGATGATCGAGCACCAGTCAGGCCGCGACTGATTCCGGCAGCAGTGTTCTCCTGGTCACGGAAATCCCTGCAGCATGCGGAAAAGAATACCCCGCCACCGGCAGGATGGGGATACAGGAGCAATTTTAATCCTGTGAATGGCATACTCCCATCCATGGAAGACACCGAGGCCTTTTTTGAGAAGGACACGTTCGCCCGACACGCGGGAATCGATCTGCTGGAAGTCGGGCCCGGCCGGGCCCGCGTCAGAATGGAGATCCGCAAGATGCATGCCAACAGCCATGGCACGGTGCACGGAGGGGCCATTTACACCCTTGCGGACGCTGCATTCGCACTCGCCTCAAATTCCCACGGCATCCCGGCAGCCGCCATCAACGCGACCATCGCGTACATGAAGTCAGCCCGGAGCGGGACACTGTATGCCGAGGCAACGGAGTTTTCAAGGAACCCGAAACTCGCAACCTACACCGTCGAGGTAACGGACGACTCCGGAGAGAAGATCGCGCTCTTCCAGGGCATGGTATACCGCAGGACTCCCCGGCAGTGACAATTCCCCCATGGTGAAGGAGGGGCCGTGTCCGGCATCCGTATCGATTCTCTATCTGGAGGGGTTCCCGATAATCCGGCTATCCGACTCTCCCTTACCCGCTTCATGCTTGCCAGGCGACGGGCTCACCGCTGGCGCCAGTTAAATCCCTCGGGGCACGCGTGGAAGAACCTTTCACAGAGTCGGCGGCAACGCTCGTGCGATCCCTGTATATTCCGGCCGGTCTCGTCCATGACTTGCGCCTGCTCCCCTGAAGGAAGATCAGATATCCACTGCCGGATCATACCCGGAGTCGGTTCCAGGTGGAACTGCAGCCCGAGCGCGCTTCCGATCGCCAGGGCCTGATGCGGGACCTGCGCCCCCCGGCAGACAAGGTTCGCGCCTGCTGGAAGTGAAAATGTCTCTCCGTGAAACTGGAATCCCATGAATTGGCGGGGAATGCCGCGAAGTATTTCCGTATCGCACGCTTCCAACGGGAACCAGCCGATCTCCCTCCTGCAGGCCGTTATCTCCCCCCCGCAGGCTGCGGCGATCATCTGGGCACCCAGGCATATGCCGAAGAGAGGCCGTCCCTTCGCAATCCAGGACCGGATGAGCCTCTTCTCCTGCTCGATGAAAGGATAGGCTGCACCATCGTTCACACTCATTGGTCCTCCCAGGATCAGGAGGTGGGTCGAAGAGACCGGCGGCACTTCGTTGGTCTCGTAAAGGGGGACTACTTCAGATGAGATCCCTGCTCTGCGTGCATACTCGGATATCACTCCTGATGGCTCTTCTTGCACGTGCTGCAGCACCGAAAGACTCGCGTTTCTCATTCTTATGCGCAAAATGCGCCCGGAAAGGTAGTGAGCCTTGTGCTCTCTGCAGGAAAGAATGGATTGCACACCTGGCCCCGGGAACTGGCTTCTGCGAGCCCATTTGCGAATGGCACACGGAAAGGAGAAAAAGGAATTCGGGATTCTCAGGGGAAAACCCAGTGAATGCCCGCCAGGGTTTTTTCCATATTTCCTTCTTTTCCCATGGCAATGCGGGGGTTTTTGGATGGGGTAAGTCTTAGTCCGCATTCGAATAGTGGAGGTGAAGAGAAGATCCGCAGAATCAAGGGGGTTCTATAGTTCATGTATGTTCTGTTGGTCTCTCTCTCATCCCCTCACTCCCGGGCCGCCCTCCTGCAGGCGGGTCGGGAAATGCGTCCTTGTGCTCCTTCGTGAACTCCTGCAGCAGTGTCCGGGCTGTTTCCATGTCGCCGCTCTCCACCGCGGC